>CAZIUM010000065.1:0-14168 GCA_964542285.1 uncultured Lentisphaerales bacterium | reverse complement strand
GCGGACCTGGCGGTTACGGCCGTGGGGCATGCGCATATCGATGTCGGCTGGCTCTGGCCGGTATGCGAAAGCACCCGCAAGGCAGCCCGTACGTTCGCGAGCCAGATTGCCCTGCTCGAGCGCTACCCGGACTATTGTTTTGGGGCCTCGCAGCCGGCGCTTTACGAGGCGGTCAAGCGGCAGTATCCGGCCTTGTATGACAAAATACGCCAGTCTATCGCCGCGGGGCGCTGGGAATGCCAGGGGGCCATGTGGGTTGAGGCCGACTGCAACGTGACGGGTGGAGAGTCGCTGGTACGGCAGATACTGCACGGAAAGAATTTTTACCGGGACGAGTTCGGGGTGGATGTGCACAACCTCTGGCTGCCCGATGTCTTCGGGTATTCCGCGGCCCTGCCGCAGATTCTGCGTCGTGCCGGGGTCGATATGTTCCTGACACAGAAATTATCCTGGAACCAGCAAAACGAATTTCCCTTCAACACCTTTCGCTGGCGTGGTATTGACGGTTCCGAGGTGTTGACGCATTTCCCGCCCGAAAACAACTACAACGGATTCATGCTGCCCCAACCCCTGATGGCCGCGCAAAAGCGTTTCAAGGAAAACGGTGTGCTGGAAGGATTTGTCAGTCTCTTCGGCATCGGCGACGGAGGCGGCGGGCCCAAAGAGGAACAAGTCGAGCAGGGGATGCGGTTGCGCAGGCTCAATGGCGCGCCGTGCGTGACGTTTGGAACGGCGGAAAAATATTTTGAATATTTGCGTCAATCCCGTGATCGGCTGGAGACCTGGAACGGCGAACTGTATCTTGAATGTCATCGCGGCACCTTCACGACCCAGGCCAGGACCAAGCGGGGCAATCGCAAATTGGAGCTGGCCCTGCGTGAAACGGAGATGTTTCTTTCCATGCTTCCGCTGGCGGAGTATCCTCGCGATACGCTGGAGGCCGTGTGGAAGGTGCTGTTGACCCATCAATTCCACGACATTCTGCCGGGATCGAGCATTCGCCGGGTGTATCGGGAAGCCGAACAGGGATATGCCGAAGGACTTGCCGCCTGCGAGACGATGAAACGCCGGGCGGCCCAACGGTTGTTGCGAACCGATGCACGCGCCGTCACCCTGTTCAACAGCCTGGGGTGTGTCTACAGTGCGCCATTTCGCCTCGACGCTTCCTGGCGCGGGGTTGGCGTCGAGGATTCCCAGGGTAACGAGATTGCGGTCCAGGAAGACGAAGAGGGGCTGCTGGCGCAGGTCCCTCTGCCGCCATACAGCCTGGTGACGCTGCGTCGGGGCAAACCCCGGCGGAAGGATGGCGAGCCGCGGGCGACGGAATGCATGACGCTGGAGAACGAGTGCATCCGCTACGAATTTGCATCCAATGCCGCGATTGTGCGTATTTACGACAAGGTGCGTCGTGTCGAACTGCTTCCCTCGGGTGCCCAAGGCAATCTTTTGTCGCTTTATGCCGACCGGCCGCACAACTACGACGCCTGGGAAATCGTTCCCTGGTATCGGGAAGAGCGCATTGGGGGTGCGCGGGCAACGGCCTTCGGCGGACACCGTTCCGGGACCGTCTGCGATACGCTGGATTTCGAGTTGGCGATCGGAGAAAAATCGACCCTTCGTCAACGGGTGCGACTGGCTCGCACCGGTCGGCGGCTGGACTTTGAAACGCGGGTGAGCTGGCACGAGTTCCACCGCATGTTGCGCGTTTCCTTCGATACCGGAATCGTCGCTGACGAGGGAGCCTGCGATATCCAGTACGGGTATCTCCGGCGTCCGACCCACCAGAATACCAGTTGGGATCTGGCCAAGTTCGAGGTGGCCGCGCAGCGTTACGTGGATTTGTCGGATCATCAACAGGGCATGGCGCTGCTGAACGATTGTAAGTATGGGTACCGGCTGGACGGAAGCCGGATCGACCTGAACCTGTTGCGTGCCCCGACCCATCCCGATCCCGATGCGGACCTTGGCGAGCATGAGTTCACCTACGCGTTGCTGCCGCATGAGGGCCGGCTGATCGATTCCGACGTGATGGCCGAGAGCGCCATGCTCAATCAGCCGCCTGCGATCCTGTCCGGTTTCGCCACGGGCGCCTCGACGCGTCTGCCCTGCAGGCTGGAAGCCGAAGGGATATCCATGGAAGTGCTCAAATGGGCGGAACGGGAGGAATGCCTGGTGGTGCGGTTGGTTGAGACCCGCGGCTGTCGTTCGCGCGGTTTGCTGCACTTGCATGCCGGGGACGAGCTGGTGGAGACCGATCTCATGGAATGGAAGGACGGAATCGCGATTTGCCGGAGCAGCCCCCTCGAACTGGAGCTTGCTCCCTTCGAAATCCGGACCTATAAAATTCGCCGGAATCCTTCGGACGCTGGGGACAATGGCTAGAACCCAATCGCTCTACGTGCGGGAAAATGTATGAAATGGATACGCGGTATCGTGTTCGGAGGGCTGGTGACGGGATGGAGCGGATTGTCGGCCCAGACGATGGTGCTTGAACCGGAAGGGATTGCGGTGGAACCTACGCCGCCGGTGGTGTCGGAGGGACCGATGCGGATGTCGGTGCTGTTTGGCGACACGCGTCCCGGCGCGTTCTGGCTGGAGCAGGGGGAGCGGCGTTTTGGTCCCTTTCGGTATCGTGAGGGCGCGCGGGTGGGGTCCCAGGCGGGATATACCCTGTTGCGTCCGGACTCGGCAAAACGCTTCACGTTGGAAGCGCCCGACGACCGGCGGCAATGGGGGCCTTTTGACTATTCGGATGGAGCCGAGGTCCGACTGGGTGAGCATACGCTGACGTTGCGGAAAATGCCGTCCGTGGTGGCCGGCTCCTGGCGGCATGCGGCCGCGGTCGGCCCCCGCCCGGCGATCGCCCTGGCTCCGTATAACCAACGAATGGAGCAGGTTTTGCGCGGACTTCGGACCCATTTTGCCGCGTTGGCGGCACGCTATGCGCGCGACACGGCCGACCGGATTTTCGAGGAACTCCCTACCATTCGCGGTCCGCACGGGGTTCGGCGCGATCGGGTCGTGTCCCGCTCTCGACGGGATGTCGAAAACGCTCAACGGGCCGCGGATGCCAGTGCCAGGGTACAGCTCGAACGGTTGATGCGCGACCATATGCCGATCCGTCTGACGCCCAGGGCGGATGGGACCTTTCGGTCGCAAGGACTGGCTCCCGGTCGCTACCTGCTCTGCGGCCTGGTGCGAACGCGTCCCGACGAAGGGAGCAATCTGGCTCCCTGGGACCTGGCGATCTGGTGGACGCCCCTGGAACTGGGGGCCCACGGGGAGCTGCATTTCGAGTTCAACGCAGCCAATGCCATCCGTTGGGATCAAATTTTCCTGTAAGGCAACGATTGGCTCGCGCCGAGTACGTCGCCTTCGCCCAGCGGGCGCACCACGTCCGCATTGCCCGGCACCATTCCTGCATCTTCATCGTGTATTCCCGTGCTGCTGATTGGCTCATCGTCATGGCCCCATTGTTTCGGTGCCATAATTCTGACGCAACCCCTATCTTCTCCCTCATCCTCTCTCGCTGCTTTCGGTGACATCCATTTCGACGCAACGCAGCCCTTGAGCCAGTATCCAAAAGTCAATTGAGCTCCGGTGTCATAAGATGCTATTCTGATCCTGCATCGCTCGTGGCATCGAGCCGTATTTTTAGGCGCCCTCCGTGGGGTATCCCGTGAGTCGACGAGAACTGAAAGGCGAAAGGCTCGGCATGCAAGCCAACCAGAACAAACCAACCGATCGGACTTTTTACGTGACCGCGTTCGGGGCCGTTCCCGACGGCAAGACGCTTTCGACCCAGGCCATCCAGGCCGCGGTGGATGCCTGTCACGCCGCCGGTGGCGGACAGGTATATTGCGGTCCCGGCAACTTTGTCACGGGCACCGTGGTGCTGAAAAGCCATGTCGAGTTGCACGTGACGGCGGGGTGTCGATTGCAGGGCAGTCGATGCCTGGACGACTATCGCGATCTCAAGGTCGAGGGATTCCGGCATGAACATTCGGCCGAACAATCCGCCTGCAGTCTGCTGCAGGCCGTTCAGGCCGAAAACGTGACTCTCTCGGGACAGGGAACCATCGACGGAATGGGACTGGCCTTTTACCGGAACGTGACGACCACCCAGGGCAAACTGGAGAAACCTCCGACGCCGCGTCCTCGCATCGGCATGTTTTACAAGTGCCGTAACTTGACGATTCGCGATCTTTCCCTGGTGGATTCGGCCTGCTGGACCCTATGGCTGATGCATTGCGAGGATATCCGGATCCAAGGAATCAAAATTGACGGCAACCGGCGCATGCGCAACATCGATGGCATCGACCTCGACAGTTGTCGCAACGCCATGGTCAGCGATTGTCGCATCACGACCGAAGACGACAGCTTGGTCATCCGCGCCATGCAGAAGCTCTACGACATGCCCTGCACATGCGAGAACATCGTGGTCAACAATTGCATTCTGGACAGCAGTTGCCAGGCGGTGCGGATCGGTTGTCCGGGGGACGGCACGATTCGAGACTGCACCCTGTCGAACCTGGTAATCAAGGGCACGGGCAACGGGATCGTGTTCGACAATCCAAAGCGCTACCTGGGGGAAGGACGCCGGGGCACCGCCCACGTGTCCCGCCTGCTGTTCGAAAACCTGTCGATCGATTGCGCCAGGATTCCAATCAAAATGACCGTGGAGGAAGGCATCACCCTGCCGCGACTGGGGGACGTTACCTTCGCCAACGGACACCTTCGCGGGGGGGCGCCCTGCCTGATCGCCGGAAATTCGACCACCACGATCGAAAACGTTCGTCTCCAGAACTTGGGGATCGAAAGTGCCTCCGATCAAGCGTTGGTGGCAAGGCATTGCCGCGGCATGCAGATGGATGCCGTCACGCTGGCGCATTTCCCGCAGGATTCGGAGAAAACCGCCTGACGAAGCCCGAGGCGGGCTGAAACGCGGGAATCCCGTGTCCTCCCCGCGATTTCCCCGCGGGCGATCCGCATTCCAGAAGTCCACGCATATCGAACTGAATCCAACCATGATGTCAAAACAAGATTCCCAGCCTGATCTGACGTTTTCCTTTCGTGACGAGGCCTGTCGTTTGCATGGGCGTACGCCGTCTCCCGGGGTGGATGGCTTTGCCGGCGGGACGCCGGTCTTTGGCGAGAAACGATACGAGCCCGCGCGCCTGGTGGGGACCGCGGGGGAACTGTGTCGGCAGCAGGCGCGGATCGGAGCCCTCCACCTGGAGCGAGAAACGTTTCAGGCCTCGGACGGTTCCGTGGCCGGCATCCGGCTGCGCTGCGTGAATGCAGGCGACCGTCCCCTGCGGCTGGAAACGCTCCAACCGTTGTCGGCGCAAGGCTCGGACGGTATCGAACTGGCCGGGGCAACGTTCGACGACTGGAAGGTGCTGCGCATGTCGCGTCACAAAAACGACATTCCGGGGACCTACCGGCCCGCCCGTGTCGATGCCGACTTTCATGACGCGCAATTTTCCAGTCATGATGTCGTCGCAGGCCAGGGAGTCAGCAAGGAAGATGTCAAGGCCGCGTCGGAAGACGACCGCAAGGTTTCGTCCGAGCCCTGCGTGCTGTTGCGCGGCAACCCCGATCGACCGGGCTTGTTCGTCGGGTTCCTGGGACAGACGGAGCACCTCAGTGAAATCACCCTGGCTGCCGATGCGGGTCCGCGGTTTCGAGGGCTCGAAACCACCTGCGAATTCGATGGAATCGCCCTGCAGCCGGGAGCGCAACGCGCTACGCACTGGTTGCTGTTGTGCGCTTTCGATGATGAGAACGACATGCTGGCGCGCTTTGCCGCATGGTTGGCCGGGGAGTACAACCTGCCGGTGCCGGGGCCGGCGCCGGCAATCTACTGCAGTTGGTACTTCTACGGGCGGGAAATGACCGAAAAGGATTTGCATGAGAACCTGGAGGCGTTGCGCCAGCGTCCCGTGCCGTTCGATGTACTCTTGATCGACGATTGCTGGAGCGATTTTTTCGGGTCCTGGAACGCGAACGAAAAATGGCCCTCGGGAATGCAAGACGCAGCCGGGCGAATTCGATCGGCCGGGTTCGAACCCGGCATCTGGACCTGCCCTTTTGTGGTTATGGCCGATTCCCCCGTTATTCAAAAATATCCCGGAATCGTAGCCCAAAATGCCGCGGGGGAACCCTGCCGTTTCGGGTATCAAGGGCCTGAATGCTACGTCGTGGATGTGACGGCGCCGGATACCGTGGCGTATTTCAACGAATTTTACGGACGCCTGCGGGAATGGGGGTATCGTTACCACAAAATGGATTTTCTGCGCGCGGTGGTGGCCGATCCCGGCATCCGTTTCCACCAGGCGGCGCTGACGCGCGCCCAGGCCTATCGCCTGGGGATGCGGCGCGTCCGGGAAGCCCTGGGCGACGATGCCTACATCCTGGCCTGTGGCGGGCTGTTCGAGGGCAGCGTCGGCCTGGTCGACGGCATGCGCACCGGTACCGACACCAAGGGAAGCTGGCGTTTCGAAGGGTATCGCGCGGGGCGGCACACCACGCAATTGACCATCAAGCAGAGCGTCTTCCGTTCCTATACGGCTCGTTTATGGCATGTCGATCCCGATGCGGCCCTGATCCGCCTGCGTGATCGGCCCTACCATCCCGAGGTTCCGACGTTTTCGCTGGGAGATTACAGTGACGAGGAAGCCTTTGCCGTGCTGGTCAACCAGTACCTGGCGGGCGGCATCGCCTGCATCTCCGAACGGTTCGCCGAGCTGGAGGAGACGCGGAGGCGGATGTGGCGCCATGTGCTGCCGGTGGGGGGGGCGCCCGCTCGCATACTGGACCCCGCGCATCCCGAATGTCCCACGCAGTTCCTGACCGCGGTGGTTCCTCGCGATCCGGCCCTGGAGCCCTGGTGGACCCTGGCGTTGTACAACTGGGATCGGGACCCGGCGGTCCGGCGGGTGCAACTTGGGCGGCTGCCCTTGCCGCGCGAAGACCGTTGGGCGGTATTCGAGTTTCGGGAACAGCGTTTTATGGGAATCGAAACTCCGGCGGATTCCGTCGAAATTACCATCCCGGGACGGGGTGCCAGGGTGCTGCGCCTGGCGCCCTGGCGGAACGATCGCCCCTTGCTGCTGGGAACCGACCTGCACCTGAGCGGCGGCGGTGTCGAATTGACGGATATGCGCACGGATGCGACTTCGTTGTCGGGAAGATTGAACACGTCCTGGGACGGCGAGGCCACGGTATGGGGGCTCTTCCCGCGGGTGGGACAACCGCCGCGGGCGCAATCCTGCCGGGTGGCTCCCCAGGCAAACTTCTGCCTAAAAGCCTGACTTTTATGTCGTGAGGAGAAGAAAATGTCGGTACTGATCGCTTTCGGTTTGACGCTGTTTGCCGGACTGGCCACCGGCATCGGCAGCATTATTGCCCTGGTGGCCAAACGAACCAATTGCCGCTTTCTCTCCATCTCGACCGGGTTCTCGGCCGGGGTGATGCTGTACGTTGCCTTTGTTGAAATTTTCGTCAAGGGCCGGGAGGCGCTGGCGGAGCGCTATGGCGATGCAACCGGCAACTGGCTTAATGCCGGGGCTTTCTTTTTCGGCATGCTGGTGATTGGCCTGATCGACAACCTGATTCCGGCGGCGCAGAATCCGCACGAAACCTATTCCGAGGCGGAGATCGAGCCCCTGCATCAACGTGGAACGGAGCGGCCTGCAAATCCCTGCGGCGAAGCCGCGCCCCCCTCCGCCGCGGGACATGGTCTGGCGTTGGGCGCGCATCATGGCCGCCAGGATCACAAGTTGATGCGTATGGGGTTGTTTACCGCCCTGGCCATCGCCATTCATAACCTGCCCGAGGGTCTGGCCACGTTTCTGTCGGCGCTCAAGGACCCCGAGCTGGGGATCGCCATCGCCGTGGCGGTGGCGCTGCACAACATCCCGGAGGGGATCAGCGTTTCCGTCCCGATCTTTTACGCCACCGGAAGCCGCCGAAAGGCGTTTGTGTACTCCTTTCTGAGCGGATTGGCGGAACCCTTCGGCGCGCTGGTAGCCTACTTTGCGCTGCGCCTGTTCATTGGCGGAGACAACGGTTTCCCGCCGCAGGTAATGGGCCTCATGTTCGCCATCGTGGCCGGCATCATGGTCTACATCAGTCTCGACGAACTGCTTCCGACCAGTCGTGCCTACGGGCGCGGCCACGACAGCCTGTTGGGACTCATCGCCGGGATGGTCGTGATGTCCCTCAGCCTGCTGCTGATTCAATAATCGTTTCAGGACACGAAGGGAGACATGCGCCGGAGTTTCTCGACGATCTTCGGCATGTGCTCCAGCACGTAATCCACGTCATCGGACGTGTTGTAGCGGCTCAGGCTGAAGCGGATCGATCCATGGGCCGCCGTAAAGGGGATGCCCATGGCGCGGATGACATGCGATGGTTCCAGCGAACCCGATGAACAGGCCGACCCCGACGAAGCACAAATTCCCAGGTCGCTGAGGTGGTAGAGAATCGCCTCGCCTTCGATGAACGAGAAGCTCATGTTGGTGGTGTTGGGCACACGACGGGTACGGTCTCCATTGACGCTGGCGTCGGGACAGCTCTTCAGTAGCCCGGCTTCCAGTCGATCGCGTAGCGCGGCGATTCCATCTCTTTGCGGCAGATGTTCGCCGGCCAGGTCGCAGGCCCGGGCGAGCCCCACGATGTAGGGTACGTTTTCGGTTCCGGCGCGGCGGCCGTTCTCCTGGTGTCCCCCGAGCATGTAGGTCTTGAGACGCGTGCCGCGCCGAATGTACAAGGCGCCAATGCCCTTGGGCGCATGAATCTTGTGGCCTGAAAACGACATCAGGTCGATGGGCGTGCGACGCATGTCGACGGGAATCTTGCCTACCGCCTGCACGCCGTCGCAATGCAGGATGCCGTCGGCCTCCTTGACAATCGCGGCAATCTCGTCCATGGGGAAGATCACACCGGTTTCGTTGTTGGCCCACATGATGCTGACCAGGGCCGGCCCGCCGCGCACCTCGCGCCGCAGGGCATCCAGGTCCAGGGCGCCGCCGCCGTCCACGCCGAGCTCCACCAGGCGATACTTGTGCTCGTCCCGGAAATGACGGCAGGGACTCAGCACGGCGGGATGCTCGACACGCGTGGTGAGAATCGTCGCCTGGGTCCCCAGCACTTCGGCGGCGCCGTAAATGGCGCTGTTGTTGCTTTCGGTGCCGCAACTGGTGAAAACGATTTCCGAAGGATCGGCATGGATCAAGGCCGCCACCCGTTCGCGTGCCGCTTCAATATCGCGCATGACCTGTCCGCCGAAGGTATGCATGCTGGAAGGATTGCCCCAGCGGGTGGTAAAGTAGGGCTCCATCGCCGCAAAAACTTCCGGCGCCACCGCCGTGGTGGCGTTGTTGTCGAGGTAGACCAGAGGGGTTTCCACTTACCGGCCCTCCTCGACTACCACGATGTCCGGGTCGACACATTCGCGCAGTTTGGCCTGGATGAAATCCCGACGCGTCAGTTCGGCGCTCTGGCAGCCGGCGCACATGCCCCGGAAGGCGATCGTGACGCGTTGTCCGTCGATATCGATCAGTTCAACATCGCCGCCGTCCTTGCGCAGGGTGGGACGGATTTCGCGCTCGATCACGTCCTCGATCAGCTTGATCCGTTGCAGGTTGGTCATCTTTTTTCCCTCCGGGGCGGGGGAGGGGCGGCGTTCGGCGGCGACGCCGTCAAGCAGCGCCTGCAGTTCGGGGCGGCATTGACCGCATCCGCCTCCGGCTTTGCAGAAATGGGTGATCTGTTCCACCGTGGTGAGGTTGTTTTCGCGGATGACCCGCAGGACTTCGTTTTCCGAGACGCCAAAGCAGGCGCAGACGATTTTCTCCTCGTTGAGGTCGCGCACGACGGTTTCGCCGGTGCGGTAGTTGTGGATCGCGGCTTCCAACGCTTCGCGCCCCATCACGGAGCAATGCATCTTCTGCTCGGGGAGTCCTCCCAGGAACTCGGCGATCTGCTGGTTGGTGATCTTCTCGGCCTCCTCGACGGTTTTGCCGCGGACCATCTCGGTCAGGGCCGAGGACGAAGCGATGGCGCTGGCGCACCCGAAGGTTTGAAACTTGACCTCCGCGATCCGCCCCTGGTCGTCCAGCTTGAACATCAGGGTCAGGGCGTCGCCGCAGGCCAGCGAGCCCACGGTGCCGACACCGTCGGGTTTTTCAATCTTGCCCACGTTGCGCGGGTTGCGGAAATGGTCGAGTACTTTTTCGGTGTAGTCCCACATGGTTCTTTCCCGTGGTGGTGGATCAATGTTTGAAGCTGCGCTGCCCGGTGAAGACCATCGCCACGCCCGCTTCATTGCAACATTCTATCACATCCCAGTCGCGCAGTGAACCGCCGGGCTGCACGATGGCGGTGACGCCTTCGCGGATGCCGACCTCGATCCCGTCGCGAAAGGGGAAAAAGGCGTCCGAGATCATGCAGCTTCCTTCCAGGCCGCCATGGCAGGACGCGACTTCCTCGTCCAGGGCCTGTCGCAATGCGGCATCCTTCAGCTCGTTGTAAGGTTTGCCGTGGCGTTCGAAGGCCAGCCAGTCCGAGAGTTTGCGATAGGCCTTGTCGCGCGCGATTTCCGCCACGCCAACCCGGTCCTGTTCGCCGGTGCCGATGCCCACGGTCGCGCCGTCCTTGACGTAAAGCACCGAGTTGCTGGTGACGCCGGCTTCAACCAGCCAGCCAAAGAGCAGGTCGTCGAGTTCGCGCGCGTTGGGCTGGCGATCAACGCGGTAGGTTTGTCCCTTGTATTCGCATTCGGCCGGCAGGAATTTTGTCCGGTCCCTGATCCCGGGCAGGAACGACCATTGGGCTACCAGGCCTCCGTCGAACAGCGATTTGAAATCCACAAACCGTTCGGTGGCAAATTCTCCCAATCGCTGCATGTTGCCGATGCGCATCACGCGCAGGTTCTTGCGTGCGGCCAAGAGGTCCATCACTCCGGGAGCGAATTCCGGCGCCACCACCACTTCGGCGTAATTTTCCACGATCGACCGCGCAGTTTCAAGATCGACTTCGCGGTTGAGGGCGATGCATCCTCCGAACGCGGCCAGCCGGTCGGCCTTGTTGGCGCGGTAGTAGGCTTCGGAAATGGTTTTTCCCCTGGCCACGCCGCAGGGGTTGTTGTGTTTGACGATTACCGCGCAGGGGGTGTCGTGCAGGTATCGCAGGATGTTGAGGGCGTTGTCGGTGTCGGTCAGGTTGATCTTGCCGGGGTGCTTGCCGGATTGCAGCAGTTCGGGGTCGGAAGCCAGGTAGCGTCCCGGCTGGATGCTGGCGACATCGCCCAGCACCAGGTTGCCGTTGATTAGCTTGTACAGGGAGGCGGGTTGGTCGGGATTTTCGCCGTAGCGTAATCCGCGCCGTTCGCCCGCGATGTCCCAGGTTACCTTTTCGTAACGCAGTACCTGCTGGTCCGCGCCGCTTCCGAAGCGGATTTCCAGTTCGTTGGGAAAAGGGTCGTCTAGGATGGTGCGATAGGCGCGTTTGAGGTCTTTTGGCGGCATGATAAAAACTCCATGATCGATCGAAACACAGGGAACGGGGCCATGGTCGGCTAAATCGACCGGCTGGCGACGGGAGCGCGCCCTGAAAACAATTGCCGTTTATTCTAGCCGCGAGGAAACGCTTTGGCAAGATCGCTGGAAAGACAACCATGTTCAACTCGTTGACAACCTCGGTCTCATTTTATATGGTGACCCACATGAAGACGACCATAGATATGCCTGACTCGCTCTTTCGGCGCACCAAGGCCCTGGCCCTCAAACGCCGCGTCCCCATGCGGGAGCTGATCACGGAGGGGTTGCTGCATGTGCTGGAGAAAAAGGAAGCCGAAGCGCCGCGCCGCATCGAACCGGTGACGTTTAAAGGCCAGGGATTGTCGCCCGAGTTTTCTAAGGGGACATGGACGACGGTTCGCGATGCCGTCTACGAGGAGCACGGCGCATGATCGCCGTGGACACCAACCTGCTGGTTTACGCCCACCGTGAGGATTCTCCCTGGCATGGCGTCGCGCTCAAGGCCATCCGATCGTTGGCGGAAGGAAGCCGTCCTTGGGCCATTCCCTGGCCATGTGTTCATGAGTTCCTTGCCATTGTCACCCATCCGCGGATTTACCTTCCCGCAACGCCGCATGGCATCGCGCTGGCCGCCATGAGGGCCTGGATGGACTCCCCCGGCCTGCACATGATCGGGGAAGGGCCGGAGTACTTCAGCCGGCTTGAAGAACTGGTCCGGGCGGGCAAGGTGGCCGGGCCGATGATCCACGATGCGCGCATCGCCGCAATCTGCCTCGATCACGGCATCCGGACGTTCTGGACGGCGGATCGCGACTTCTCCCGCTTCCCGGACCTGAAGGTCAAGAACCCCCTCGTCTGACGATGCGCCCATTTCATGTTCGGGTTGCCTCGATGTGCCGCCCGATGCTCAATGGGCGCGTCCGTGTTGTCTATTGAATCTTGCCGACTCTCCCCACCGCGCCCCCTCTACCGCCTTAGCGATGGGATGATGCAACGGTTGCGAAGTAGGTTGGAGGCTGGAGACTGGAGGATTGAGGGGGGGGCTGTGCGCAGGGTTTTATTGTTGCCGCGCATACGCGGAAATGGCGCTGAGGCCCTTCAGCGCCGCGCGCGGGTTTCTCATGCGATCCCTATTCGTCCGCTCCCATTCTGACTCCGTACTTCTATCTCTGAATTCCGCGCGCGGGTTTCTCATGCGAAACTTGGACATTGGGTGTTGGGATGTTGGACTTGGAAATTGTTACGCCCCGAGCGTCGAGTGTCGCGATTTCGATCCCGATAGCGATTTGGCAAGGATTCGCTCGACAGATATTCTGTGGTTCGGATTCATTCATTCGGCGCCGAAAGGATAGGGTCACGACGCGAGCACGGCATCCGTGGCTTTTTTGATTACGGCGGCCGAGGCTTGCAGGGCTTCCCGTTCGGTTGCGGTCAGGTGTGGACGCAGCACGCGTTCCACTCCTTGCCGACCGAGCATGCAGGGGAGTCCCAGGCACAGTTCGTGAAGACCGAATTCGCCGTCCAGCCAGGTGGAAACGGTCATGACGCGATGTTCGTTGCGCAGGATGGCGCGTACGATTTGCACCAGGGCCATGCCGATGCCGAAATCGGTGGCGCCCTTGTAGCCTATGATGTGGTAGGCCGAGCGCCGTACTTCGTTGACGATGCCTTCGCGCGTGGCCTGCCAGTTTTCGCAACCTCGGCAGGCGGGACAGTAATCTTCCATCGGCATGCCGGCCACGTTGGTCATCGACCAGGCGGCAAATTCACTGTCGCCATGTTCACCCAGGATGTAGGCATGTACGCTGTGGATGTTGATGCCGCAATGACGCGCCAGCAGGTAGCGGAAACGCGCGCTGTCCAGCACCGTTCCGGAACCGATCACGCGCTCGGAGGGCCAATCGCAGCGTTTACGCATGACCGCGGTCATGACATCCACGGGGTTGGTGACACAGATGACCACGGCGGAGGACCCGCTGTCCGCGATGCGTTGCGCGATATCACCGACGATCCGGGCGTTGCGGTGCAGCAGGTCCATGCGCGATTCGCCCGGTTGCTGCTTGGCGCCGGCCGTGACGACAATCGCGCTGGCCGTGGCATAATCGGTGTCGTCGCCCGCCCGGATGTTGACCGACGGATAGTACGGCTGTCCATGCGCCAGGTCCAGCGCCTGCCCCGCGGCAAGTTCCTGGTTGCGGTCCAGGAGGACGATTTCCTCGGCATCCCCGCTTTGCGCCAGCGCGTAGGCAAAGGATGAACCCACGGCACCCGCGCCCACAATGACCACTTTACGTTCCGCCCATTTCATTTCCATGTCGGTACACTCCAGGAATTTTTTGCAAGACGCGATCGTCATTCGTTTCAAGACGCGATCGTCATTCGTTTCAATTCAATATAGCAGCGCCCGACGAAAGGTTCCAGCCCTAAGGCAGAGCCGCGCCGATATGCACCCTTTGTGAACCCCGGCGAGATTACCAATCGGAATGCCAAAGTCAGAATGACGCGCGGGGCACGAAAGGCGTGAGGCTGAAGGCTCCGTGCCGGGATTTATTGTTCTCGCTCCTGCGCGGAAAGGTAGGGCGGCGAGGCCCTTCGCCGCCGCGCGCGGGTTTCCCGCGCGAT
>CAZIUM010000064.1:0-14281 GCA_964542285.1 uncultured Lentisphaerales bacterium | reverse complement strand
TTGTGGGTAATTCCAAGCGTCAAGAGCAATCACGTTTTCCTTCCACATGGGTCAAATGCAACATGTCGGGAGTAAACTCCCGGGGCATCCGAAGCGTGACCGCCGCGGAAAGGGTTGTTATAGTAGATAGTTTCCATCGAAGACGGTGGCATTGCGGAGCCTGCTCCCAATGCGGAATACTTAACCAGAGAAGAGGTTGGATCATGAAAATCGGAGTCAGTTCTTATAGTTTCCGGCGCCTGGTGGCGGATGGCACCCTGCGGCAGCTTGATGTGATTGCCAAGGCCAGGGAGCTGGGGTTTGACGTGTTGGAGTTCAGCAAAATCATGCTGCCCGAAGGAAGGGAACTTCCCGACTATGCCCGTGAGTTGCGTGCCGAGGCCGACCGCGTCGGGATCGAAATTGCCAACTATACGATCGGCGCCGATTTCCTGGGCGGTTCCGACGGTGATCTCCAGGCCGAGATCGAGCGGGTGCGGCGCGAGGTCGATATCGCCGAGATTCTGGGCGCTCCGGGAATGCGTCACGACGTGGTCTACGGGTATCCGCCTTCACTGGGACATTATGCCGGGTTCGACACGATCGTCGAACGTCTGGCCGAAGGGTGTCGCGGCGTGACCGAGTACGCCGCCGCCAAGGGCATTCGCACGATGGTGGAAAACCATGGCTACATCTGCCAGGACAGTGTGCGGGTCGAGAAACTGATCGTGACGACGGCACATGACAATTTCGGGGTGCTGATGGACATGGGCAATTTTTACTGCGTGGACGAGAACGCCGGCGAGGCCATCGGACGGCTGGCCAAGTATGCCTTCCATGCGCATGCCAAGGATTTCCACCTCAAGTCCGGCAACGCGGTGCATCCCGGCGAGGGCTGGTTCATGAGCCGGGGCGGCAACTTCCTGCGCGGTTCGATTATCGGACACGGCGATGTGCCGTTGCTGCAGGCCATCCGGGCGCTGAAGAAATCGGGCTATGACGGCGTGTTTTCGATCGAGTTCGAGGGCATGGAAGATGTCCTGCAAGCCCTGCGCATCGGCCAGGCCAACCTGCGGCGGCTGGTGGACCTGGCGGATTGATTCGAGAGTCTATACCGCCGGATGCAGGTAGATCGGCAGCGGATTGTGGCGGGCTCCCCGGGGGTCGTGAACGTACAATTCCGCCAGGTCGGACGCGTCCGGCGGCGTTCCTTCCACGGGACGGGCGGACAGCTTAAGAGTTTCCCAGCGGGGACGCAGACGCGGCCAATCGAGCGACACGACGTCGATGTTTCCGGGCAGGGAGGACGTGAGTTCGTCCCAGGTCCACAGCATGAAGTCGTTGGCGTCATGGCTGGGCGGCGTGCCGTCCCGCAGCCGCAGCAGGCGTCGATCCGGAGTGACGGCATAGAGTGCGCACCACAGCCGTTGCCGGCGCGCGTCGCCCAGCACGGCGATGCGGTCGCGGCCCAGCGCACGGGCGGTGTTCCAGGCCAGGACCGCGGCATTGGAGAGCCCCAGGACCGGGAGATTCCGCGGCAGGGACAGTCCCTGAAGCGCGGCAATCGCCGCGCGGATGCCCGAGAAGGAGCCGGGGCCCAGCCCGGTCAGGAAGACTTGCGGGGCAGGGGAGTCGCCGGTGGAAGGATGTAGTGCCGTCTGGAGAATCCGGGCCCATTCCGTTCCCGGGGCATCCTGCGTGGACAGGGGGCCGTGGCGACATACCGCTCCGTCCGCGCAGAGCGCCCAGCTGCCCGGGGAACTGGCGCGGTTGATGGCCAGCAGCGGCGCGTCGCGGGCGGGGTCGGGTTGATTGGGCGTCATAACAGTAAAAAAACCCCACCTTGCCGTAAGGGCGGTAATCTCTGTACCCCATTACTGAGGTGGGTGCATCGGCGACGGTTCCCGCTTTCCGCCCCTGAGGGCCGGATGTGCGTTCCGCATCGCGTTCCTGCTCCCGAGGAAACACGTAGGTCAGAGAATCTGCGCCAGTTCGCGCACAAGGCAGGGTCACGTTCAAATTCAGGTTTTCGGTCGATCAGCCGGCTCGCACTTCCACTTTCAACTGGTCCTGCAGGGCTGTCATGATTTTCTGGCAGGCTGCATTGACTTCGTCGTCGGTGAGGGTTCGCTCCGCCGATCGGAATTCAAGACTGTAAGCCATACTGCGCCTTGAATCCTTGCTCTCTTTCGGTTCAAAGATATCAAAGAGCGCAATATTCGTCAACTCGGTGGGTGCCGACCGGCGGATGGCGTCAACAACCTGCCGGTGTGTCAGGTCTCGCGCGGCCAGCAATGCCAGGTCGCGTCGCACGGCGGGGAAGGCCGGAACCGGTTGCAGCGGGGCCAGTCGGTGGGCCTGTGCCAGGATGGGGTCGAGCTGCAGTTCCGCGACGGCCAGGGGGCTGTTCAGGCGCCAGGGGTGACGCAGGTGAGCCTTGACCAATCCCATGCGGCCGATGGGGACTCCGTCGATCTGAATGATGGTGCTCCAGCCTTCTTCGAAGGCCGGGAACTCCTGCGACTCCCAACGCGGTACGGGCGCATGCAGGCGCGACAGCAGCGACTCGATGATGCCCTTGAGCCACAGCATGGCTTCCTGGTTGGAAATCGGGCGGCGGCGATCCAGGGCATGACGCCCGAAAGGACCGCAAAGGCCCAGCGCGAGTTGCTTGACTTCGCATGGCTTGCCCTGGGCGTCCCGACCGAAAACACGGCCCAGCTCGAACAGGGCCGGCGCTTCCACCTGGCGGGCATGGTTACGGCCCAACGAAGCGGTGAGTTGCGGCAACAGGGAGTTGCGCATCACGGCGTAGTCGGCGCTGACGGGGTTGGGCAGGACCAGGTGCCGGTTTTTGGAGGAAGGATCGAAGGCCATGAGCTCTGCCGTTGAGAGGAAGCTGTAATGCATGGCTTCCGACAGGCCGAAACCCAGCAGCGTCTGGCGGCAGAGATCTTCGGACCGCACGGCCTGGTCTTCGACGCCCGGCACGGCAATGGCCGCGGGGGTGACATCCGGAAGTTGCTCGAGACCGTGCATGCGCGCGATCTCCTCGATCAGGTCCGCTTCGCATTCCAGGTCGTAGCGCCAGGAGGGCGCCTCGCATTGCAACCGGTCGTCGTCCAGTCGGTGCACCGTGAGACCAAGGCGGGTAAGAATGGCTTCGATCTCGTTCCGGTCCAGGTCGATCCCGATCGTTTCATTGGTGCGTTGGCGACGCAGAATCACCGGGCCCGGAGGTGGCGGACGATGGTCGACGTCGATCACGCCGCGCGCGGCCCTGGCGCCGCCCAGTTCGACCAGAAGCGCCACGGCCCGGCGGCCGGCCCAGTCGGCCAGGTCGCGGTCCACGCCGCGTTCAAAGCGGTACGAGGACTCGGTACGCAGGCCCAGGGCAGTGGCGGTGCGTTTGATCCCCGGAGCGGAAAATAGCGCGCTTTCGATCAGCACGCTGGTCGTGCCGGGTGCGATTTCGCTGTCGGCGCCGCCCATCACGCCCGCGACGGCATTGGCGGCCTGGCGGTCGGCAATCACCAGCATGTGCTCGTCGAGCGTACGTTCCATGCCGTCGAGGGTCTGGATTTTCTCGCCCGGGCGGGCCGGACGGATCACCACGGTGTTTTCGGCCAGGCGGCGATGGTCAAACGCATGCAGCGGTTGACCGCATTCGAGCATGACATAGTTTGTCACATCCACGATCAGGCCCAGGGGGCGTACCCCGCACTGCTCCAGCCGGCGGCGCATCCATTCCGGCGCCGGCATATCGCGCAGGTTGGTGACCACGCGCGCCGTGTAACGCGGACAGGGTCCGGGCGCCTCGACCACCACAGCGGCCAGGTCGGTGACTGGCGTTTCGTCTTCCGGGAAGTCGATCGGCGGCCGCTTGACCGGACGTTTCAGCAGGGCGGAAAATTCGCGCGCAATGCCGAGAATGGAGAGGCAGTCGGGGCGATTCCATGTGATTTCCAGGTCCAGCACGGTTTCCGGCACGGGCAGGATCTCCCGCAGCGGCGTGCCGGGCAGGCAGGCATCGTCCAGTATCATGATGCCTTCATGGTCTTCGGAAAGCGTCAGCTCGCGGGCCGAACAGAGCATGCCCATGGAAGGCTCTCCACGAATTTTGGCGGACTTGATTTTGAATTCCCCGTTGGGGATTCTCGCGCCGATGCGGGCGAGGGCGACCTTGATGCCCGCACGGCAGTTGGGCGCGCCGCAGACCACGGGCAGGTCCTCCGAACCGTCGCTCACGGCGCAAAGGTGCAGATGGTCCGAGTTCGGATGCGGGACGCAGGTCCGGACCTCGCCCACGACGAAATGGTCGTCCAGGTTCGTGCCCACCGTTTCGATGCCTTCCACCTCGATGCCCGAGAAGGTCAGCTTCTCGGCCAGGTCTTCTGGCGTCAGGTCGGACAGGTCGATAAATTCATTGAGCCAGGAAACGGGTACTTTCATGATATTTCTCCCAGGTGCCGGAGCTTGCGCAGCCGGCGGCGGCTTCAGGCAAACTGCGACAGGAAGCGCAAATCGTTCTCGTACAACTGCCGGATGTCGGCGATGCCGTAGCGAATCATGGCGATGCGTTCCACGCCCATTCCGAAGGCATAGCCGTATACCTTGTCGGGATCGTATCCCACGTGCCGATAGACGCGCGGATCGACCATGCCGGCGCCCGCGATCTCGATCCAGCCGCTTTGTTTGCAAACGCGGCAGCCTTGTCCGCGGCAGAGGTGGCAGGAGAAATCGACCTCCACGCTCGGCTCGGTGAAGGGGAAGAAGTGCGGACGGAAACGCACGCCCACGTCCGGTCCCATCATGGCGCGCGCAAAATGCGTCAACGTGGCCTTGAGGTCGGCCAGTGAAACGGGTTGGGTGTCGACATACAGACCTTCGATCTGGTGAAAGTTGGCGCTGTGGGTGGCGTCCATGGTGTCGCGGCGGTAACATCGCCCGGGGGTGACGATGCGCACCGGGGGCGGCTGCGACATCATGGCCCGGATCTGGACCGGCGAGGTCTGCGTGCGCAGCAACCGGTCGTCGTCAAACCAGAAGGTGTCCGAGGCGTCGATCGAGGGATGGTGTGCCGGTGTGTTCAGCGCGGTGAAGTTGTTGAAGCGGGTTTCGATGTCGGGCCCGTCCGCGACGGTGAAGCCCAGGCGGGCCAGGATGCGGGCGACATCGTCGATGACGCGCGCCACGGGATGCTGGGCTCCGGCGCGCCACCAGTGTCCCGGTAAGGAGCAGTCGAAGGCGGACGCGGCGGTCTTGGGTGTGTCGCTCTGGGCCACCAGCGCTTGCTTACGCTCCCGTATGGCGGCATCCAGTGCCTTGCGCCAGGCGTTGGCCTGCTTTCCAAAGGCGGGGCGTTCGTCCGCCGGCACCCCACGCAGTTGCTTCATGACCTCGGGCAGGCGCCCATTGCGGCCCAGGTAGCGGATGCGTACCTGTTCCAGTTCCTCTTGACTGTTGGCGGCGGTCACCTCCGCCAGCGATGCGGCGTGCATCTGGTCCAATTGCGCCAGGTCCATATCGATCTCCTTTGCTGCTTGACGACCCGGGGGAAGGTTGCGGCCGTCAAATTAAAAAGGCCACCCCGTCACAACGGGATGGCCCTGTAGCGTCCGATGGTCGAGCCGAGGGCTCAGGCCAGCGCGGCGCGCGCCCGGGCCACGATCGCCTCGAATCCCTTGGGATCGTGAACGGCGATTTCGGCGAGCATCTTGCGATTCAGGTCGATGTTCGCCCGGCGCAGCCCCTCGAACAGGCGGCTGTAGGTCATGCCCTCGGCGCGAGCGGCGGCATTGACCCGCCCAATCCAGAGCTGACGGTATTGCCGCTTTTTGAGTTTGCGGTGCTCGGTCGCCATGCTCATGGCGCGATTGACGGCATTGACGGCCTGCGAGAAGGTCTTGCTGCGGTTGCCGCGGAAACCCCGGGCTTGGTTCAGTACGCGTTTGCGCCGTTTGCGCGACGCGGGTGCGGAAGTGGTTCTAGGCATGGTTCGCTCCGTGGAATATCTGGGTTGCTAGTACGTTGCCAACATCCGGTCGATGGTTGGTTTGTTGCTCTTGTCCAGGGTTTGCGTGCCACGGAGATTGCGCTTGCGCTTTCTGCTCTTGCAGGAGTTGAGGTGGGATTTCCCCCCGCAAGTCCGCAGGATTTTGCCCGTGGCCGACTTTTTGAACCGCTTGAGGGCGGCACGTTTGGTTTTTTGTTTCGGCATCTGTCTGCTTTCGTTTCACGACCGCGTCTGGCGCGATCGGGAGTTCTGGATGTCATGCGGCCGTACGGGCAGTCAGCCATGATCAGCCTGGACGGCGGACATCCTGCTTGTGTCTTGACACTCCACCCGGAGCGACAAGGCCAACTAAAATAACCTTTCCATTGCCGCTTGTCCACAGCGAAAAAAAATGCGCTTCAACCCGGGGCGATTCAAAATGGCATCTTCGCCCTCAGTCGCTGCCGCGCGGGGTTCGGGGAAAGGGGATGACGTCACGGATGTTGGGCAGTCCCGTGCAGAATTGCACGATGCGTTCGAACCCCATGCCGAAGCCGGCGTGGGGAACGCTGCCGAAGCGGCGCAAGTCCAGGTAGTGGGCATACTCTTCCGAGTTCAAACCCCGGTGCGCGATGTTGTCCAGCAGGACATCCAGGCGTTCCTCGCGCTGGCTGCCGCCGATGATTTCTCCTACCCGCGGCAGCAAGACATCCATGGCGGCGACGGTGCGCCCGTCATCGTTGCGGCGCATGTAGAAGGCCTTGATCTCCGCCGGGTAGTTCGTCACCACCAGCGGACCGCCGGCTACATGGTCGGTCAGGTAGCGTTCATGTTCGCTTTTAAGGTCGGTCCCCCAATCGGGTGGATGGGTGAAGTTTACGTTCGCACGGTGCAGATGCTCGATCGCTTCGGAGTATTGCAGGCGGGCAAAGCGGGCATGGGCCAGTTTCTCGAGGCGCCCGGCCAGTCCCGGCGCGATGCGTTGATCGAAAAAGGCCAGGTCCTCGGCGCAGTGGTTGAGTGTGACGGCGAACAGGTGCTTGAGCAGCGCTTCGGCCAGTTCGATGACATCGTCCAGTTCCGCAAAGGCCATTTCCGGTTCGACCATCCAGAACTCCGCCAGGTGGCGGCGGGTGTTGGAGTTCTCGGCGCGGAAGGTGGGTCCGAAGGTATAGATGTCGCCCAGCGCGCAGGCATAGCTCTCGCCCTCGATCTGGCCGCTGACCGTCAGAAAGGCACGGCGCGAGAAGAAATCGTGTCGATAATCGACCGCGCCGTCGGGAGTCCTGGGCGGATCGGCCAGGTCCAGCGAGGTGACCTGGAACATTTCGCCTGCGCCTTCGCAATCGCTGGTGGCGATGATGGGGGTGTGCACCAGCAGGAATCCACGTTCCTGGAAGAATGCGTGAACCGCCTGGGCAAGGCCGTTGCGCACGCGCGCCATGGCTCCGAACGTGTTGGTGCGGGCGCGCAACTGCGGAAGTTCCCGCAGGCGGTCGAGACCGATGCGTTGCTTGCCTAGCGGGTAGGCCATAGGGTCACAGAACCCGAGAACCTCCAGCCGCTGCGCCTGCAGTTCCAAGGACTGTCCGGCCCCCGGAGAAGGCACCAGGGGGCCTTGGGCGATCACCGCCGCGCCGGGGTGCAGCCGGCGTACGTCCCGGTCGTAATTTGCCAGCGTGTGCGGAACCAGGATTTGAAGGTTGGCCAGGCAGGAGCCGTCGTTCAGTTCGATGAAGGAAAAGCCCCCCTTGGCGTCACGCCGGGTGCGGACCCAGCCGGCGACGGTGACCTCCTGTTCGGAGGGAGACCTATGCAGCAGCGCCTGGATGCGGGTTCGTTTCATGGTTGCACCATCCCGGCGCCTTTCCCGGGGCGCACGACAAGCAGATCGCAGGGGGTTCCAAAGCGTTTCCGGTATGCGGTCGCCAGGGTGGCGCCGACCGTCTCGGCCTGGCGCCGGGTGGACAGCAAAACCACACTGCCGCCGAATCCGCCGCCGGACAGCCGGCCCCCCATCACATCCGGAAGGGTTTGGGCGGTGTCGACAAGGTAATCGAGTTCGGGGGAGGAGTTCTCGAACCATTGGCGCGAGCTTTGGTGGGATGCGAACATCAGTCGGCCAAAGCCCGCCGTGTCGTGATCCCGAAGCCGTTTCACTCCTTGCAGGACGCGTTCGTTTTCTCCGATGGGATGTGCGGCGCGTTTTGCGACCCGTTCCGGCAGTCGGTCCTTGTGTTGCCGCCACTCCGCCGTGGAGACATCGCGCAGTGCGCCGACCGGGTGCGGCAACCACTCGGCGAACCGCGCCGCGGCTTCCTCGCAATCGGCACGGCGTTCGTTGTAAACGCCATCCACAAGCGCATGCTTGACATGGGTCTGGCACAACACCAGCGCGGCGTCGGCCGCAAAAGGCACGGATTGCACCTCGAGACTGCGGAAATCCGTCATCACCAGGTGGTCCTCGCTCCCGAAAAGGGAGGTAATCTGATCCATCAGTCCGCAATGCACCCCGGCAAAGTCGTGTTCGGCCTGTTGAGCGATGCGAGCCATGGTCAGTTTGTCCAGCGCGAGGTCGTAGAAGTGTGCCAGGCCGAGCACCGTGGCGAGTTCCAGGGCGGCGGAACTGGAAAGTCCGCTGCCCAGAGGGATGTTGCCGAAGAACAGGGCGTCGAAAGCGTTCGGATTTTGCGGCAGCAGTTGGCGCGCGATCATTTGCGCCAGCACGCCGAGACTGTAATTTGACCAGTGTCCGCCGGGCGCCGGGCGCGGGTCGCGGGGATCGCAGGAGACGGTTTCCATCAGGTCCCCGGCGGTCAGTCGACTGGCCGGGCCTTGCGCGGGGGCCAGGGCGAAAAAGGTTCCGAGAGGCAGCGCCGCCGACAACACGAATCCCTCGTTGTAATCCGTGTGGTTGCCCAGCACTTCGACGCGTCCGGGGGCATAGGCCACCAGGGCCGGTTCACGTCCGTAGCATTCGCGAAAACGTTGGCGCAGAGTCCGATATGCGGTCGGGGTTTGCATCCGTCATTCTCGGATCAGGGCCAGAATTTCGTCGCGCCTGGCGGCCATCCGGTCCGGCGTTTCGGCTTCGAGGTTCAACCGCACCAGGGGTTCGGTGTTGGAAACCCTCACATTAAACCACCAATCGTCATAATAAATGCTGACGCCGTCGAGTTCCAGCAGTTTGCCGTCGGCATACCGGTGACGGATGCGTTCCAGGACCTGGTTTGTGTCGCCGGCGACGCGCGAGTTGATTTCGCCGCTTTGGCTGTATTTGCGCAACGGTGCGACCAATTCCGACAGGGGACGTCCGGACTGCGCGACAATGTTGGCGAGGCTGACAATCGCCATGGCGGAGCTTTCGGCGGTGTAGTTGTCGCGGAAATAATAATGTCCGCTGAGTTCTCCGGCGAAAAGCGCGTCGTGGTCACGCATCTGCTGTTTGATGAAGGCGTGTCCGACGCGGCTCATCATGGGCGTTCCGCCGGCGTCGCGGATGGTTTCTTCAACTACCCGGCTGCTGCGTAGATCGTAGAACACCACGCCTTTGCGCTCCGAGAGAATGTCCTTGGCAATGAGGGCGGTGATGAAGTCCATGGGAATCACGTCGCTTTTTTCGTCCACAAAGCCGGCGCGGTCGGCATCGCCGTCGAAACAGACTCCGAAGTCATATCGGCCCGCTCGGACCATGGCCCTGAGATCGTCCAGGGTTTCGGTCTTGAGGGGATTGGCTTCGTGGTTGGGAAAGGTGCCGTCCGGCTGGTCGTAGAGCGGAGTCATTTCCACCAATCCCTCGAGAGCGCGCGCTTCCCAGATGCCCATGCCGTTGGCCATGTCGACGGCCAGGCGCGGTTTGCGGCCCGAGTCGCGGGCGAAACGCGCGACATGGCGGCGGTATTCCGGCAGGATGTCATAGGATTCGATCCGACCCGGCGTTGCCGCGCGCGGCGCGAAATTGCCCGAGTGCACAATGGCTTCGATGTCGGCAATGCCCGTCGCCCCACTGATGGGCACGGCCTGGGCCCGGCATAGCTTGAACCCGTTCCAATCGCCCGGGTTGTGCGAGGCGGTGATGATGATGCTGCCGTCGGCGCCCAGTCTGCCGTTGGCGAAATACGACATCGGGGTGGAGCATTGGCCGATGTCGATCACATCGACTCCCTGCGTCGTCAGACCCTGCGTCAGGGTTTTGAACAGTTTGACGGAATGCGGCCGCACGTCGTAGCCGACGACGACCTTGCGCGCCTCCGTAAAGGTTGCGTAGGCACGGCCGATGCGCTCGGCCAGTTCGTCGGTAAGATCCCGTCCGTAAATGCCGCGGATGTCATAGGCTTTGAAAATGCCAGCCATGGTCGGTCCTCAAGGGGTTAAAATTTTGGTTGTGCCCCATCATGCCAGCGGAGGCTTTGCTTGTCCAGCCGTAACGCCACGGGAGGAAGGGGAGGTGCGCTTCATATTGGTGGAAGCGCGTGCATCCTGTTTCTTGCGCAGGTTTCGTAGCTTGAGAAAGATGCGCCGCGAGGAGCCGCTGGAAGTCGTCGCTGTTTCCCGCGGACGCATGGAGCAGCCGCCCGGAGGGGGAGCGCGGGTGATGGTGGGCTTGTGCCAGCGAATACGGCCAAGATCGCCGAGAACGGCGCGCCAGTTGGCCTGGCGATGCGCGGGAGATTTCGCCAGCATGATCTCCAGCAACGAACCGATGCGGTCCGGTAAATCCGCGCGGCATTCGAGGACATGGGGGGCCTGGTCTTCGACTTGCATGCGCATGACGCGATCGGGGTCGGGATCGTCAAACAGCAGCCGTCCCGTCAGCATGCGGTACATGGTGGCGCCCAGGGAGTAGATGTCGGTGCGGCAATCGAGCGGGGTTTCGCCGGTGACCTGCTCGGGGGCCATGTAGGAGGGGGTGCCGGTAATGGTTTCGGATGCGTCCTTGTCCGACGGGCGTCCGAGCATGCGGGAAACGCCCAGATCCGTCACCTTGACGGTGCCGTCGGCATCCACCATGAGGTTCTCGGGTTTGATGTCGCAATGAATCATGCGGGACTGTTGCCAGGCATAGTCCAGCGCCACGGCTACCGATTCCGCGACCGCCAGGGTGTCGTCCGGCTGAAGCTGTCCCTTGCGTTTCAGCCATGCTCCGACATCGTACCCCTCCACGAGTTCCATGACGATGTAGCAGCTGCCGGCGTCGCGCCCGACATCGTAGACCCGCACGATGTTGGGATGTTGCAGGGCGGCGGCGTGACGCGCCTCGGCGTAAAAATGCTCGATTTCCGTGGGGGTCGCGGCCAGCGACGGTTTGAGCAATTTAATGGCCACGCAACGGGCCAATGAATGTTGATAGGCCCGCCAAACGGTGGCCATGCCGCCTCCACCGAGGAAGCCCTCAATCGAGAAACCTTCGATGCTTGGAATCTGGTTCATCGTTCCCGTTTGCCGTCGCCCTGGCAGGAACGACACAAAACCACTTGTTCTCCGCCGCATTCCGGGCAAGGCGGAGCCCCGGGTTGCGGGGGCTTGCCGGCACAGCGACGACAGGGGAGAAGCCCGCTGCCGCCACAGGTATGGCAAGACGGCGGTTCGCCGCGGCCCTTGCAGGCACGACAGGTCGCCTGCCCCGTACCGCGACAATCGACACAGGAAATCTTGCCGGTGCCGTTGCACTGGGTGCAGCGCGTCCTGGTGTGCAGGGACCGTGGCGTCAGGGCTTGGGTAGGGGGGGAGGATCGTTCAATCCATCCCTGGCGGCATCCGGGGGCGCGGCAGACGACGGCACCGGTTCCTCGGCAGGTTCTGCAGCGCTCGATTCCCAACCCGGCACAGGCGGGGCAACGGGGTGCGACCGCCTGGCGTATGGCGGCCTTTTGGCGGTTCGAAAGCGTTGGTTCCCATTCCGGCGGAATCCAGGCGCGTCCCAGCGGAACGCGGCCGGCGGCGCGCAGCATCAATGCGGCTTCGCGTTGTCCTTGCAGGATCGACCGTTTGGCGCCTTCCGCATCGCGCGGAACCCGGATGCGTCCCGTGCCGCCGCAGATCGGACAGGTCGATCCGGCCACCGCCGTCTGGGGATTGCCGGGGGACGCGCCGCCTTCCAGCCGGGCAACGGCGATTTGGCGGCGCCCGCTTCCGCCGCAGGCGTTGCAGGTGCGGGCTACATCGCCCAGTGCGGTTCGGCTTTGGCGCAGGCCGTCCAGCAGGGCTTGCCCGGCTCCTGGAGGCAGGTCGTCGGGGTTGGCCGCCGTCAGCAGGGCCATCGCGTTTTCATACAGGGCCAATGCGACGTGCGGCCGGCCGGATGCTTCTTCGCGTGCCATCTGGACATCGAGACGCAGGGTGTCGAATACGTTGAAGGCCTCGTTTTGCGTTGCAGGGGATTGCAGTTCGGCATGGTCGGCATCCCCCGGGTCGGGAGATGCCGGTTGGGCAACTTCCGGCAGGAGAGCGGCGCAATGGGCGCAATGGGTGGCATCGGGCTTCGCTTCGTGCCCGCATTGACCGCAGACGCGTGGAACCTCGTCGGCGCAGGTCAACAGCGCGGTGAGACACAAGCCCACAATCCATCGTAGGCTTTGCCGGACACGGAATCGTATGAATACCCAGTGCATGTTTCGTATTTTAGCGTCCGGCGGCGGAAAAATCCAGACGTTCCGGTCGCTGGTTTCTGAATTCCCGCTCAGAGTTCCTGAATAGCGTCCTGAACACTCGTGCGACCCGGAGCGTCGGGACATTTACAAACGCGGCTTCACCCGGATCCGGATGCCAAATATTTTTTTAGCTGGGAATTCAGAACGCGTTTGGCTCCAGAAAGAGTTCGATTACCGGGACGGCGACGTCCGGCTTCCGAGGCGGCAGGTGGAGTGTCAGCAGGTTGTCGTCCCGTCCTGGGCCCAACGGCTTTGCATGCCAGGGTTCCGCGGTCAAGGGAATCTCCGAGGCGTCGTGGAGCAGTTGCGCATAGGATACCCGGTTGCGCAGGCCCGTGACATGCAGATGCTTGTAGGGCCAGGCCAGCACATGAACGTAGAGACGTTGCGTAGCGGGATTGTACGTCAGCAGGCATCCCGCGGGTGTCACGAGGCCTTCGGGAGCTGCCGTGCAGCCCCGGATCGAACGATCATGACGTTTCATCCATGTGCCGATGCCCTCCAGGCAGGCCAGCGTGCGCGCGTCGAATTCGCCCCGGCCGGTCGGCCCCACGTTCAGCAGGAGGTTCCCGCCCTTGCTGACGCATTCGATCAGCGTTCGGATCAAATCTTCCGGGGTGCGCCAGTCGGCTTCGTCCCGGTGGTAGCCCCAGGAGCCGCTGAAGGTCTGGCAGGCCTCCCAGACCACGCGGTTGCCGTTGACCGTCACCCACTCCCGGGGCATGATCTGCTCCGGTGTGTGGATGTCGCAGGCTTCCGGCAGGTCCATCCGGTCGTTGATGAGGATGGACGGGCGCAGCCGGCGCACCAGCCGATGAAGCGTTTCCGATTCCCAGGCCCATCGTCCCTTGCCCCGGGTAAAGTCTCCGGGATGATCCGGGTCAGGATAGGAGAAATCGAGCCAGAGCACATCGATCGGGCCGTATTCGGTCAGCAGTTCCTTCACCTGGTTGCGCATGTAGGCGGCATAGCGCGGCATCTCCCGTCCGGCATTGAGCTTTTCTCGATCGGCATCGCCGAGGCTACGATAAGGACCGAAACGGGTGTCGATGACGAAATCGGGATGATGCCAGTCGATGAGGGAGTAATAGAGGCCCGTGCGCAATCCCTCGGCGCGAAAAGCCTCCAGCATCGGACGCAGCAAATCCCGTCCGGCCGGGGTTTTCGTGGCCTTGTAGTCGGTGTGGCGGCTGTCCCACAGGCAGAAGCCTTCATGATGCTTGCTGGTGACGACGACGTACTTCATGCCGGCATCGGCCGCCGTGCGCGCCCAGCGCTCCGGATCGTAGAGGTCGGGATCGAAGCGCTTGAAGTAACGTTGTTCGTAGACCTCGACCGGAATGTTCTCTCGATGCATCAGCCATTCGTGCCGCGCTCCCATGGCATAGAGTCCCCAGTGAATGAACATGCCGAAGCGGCTGTTCGTGAACCAGCCGGTATCGCCCCTGGTTTGCGGTGCATGGCCGCTCGAAGACGTTTTCATGGCTACTCCTGTCTCTCTTCAAACTCTTCATCCCCGCGGATACGGGTCCGCCATGCATCGAAACATTGAACAGCGAACGTTCCGGTGTGGCAATCAAAAAAGGGGACCCCAGTTTTTCGCGTCCCATTCTTGCTCGATTTTGGCGACCTGGTCTCCGGTGAAATTCTTGACCTT
>CAZIUM010000063.1:0-14531 GCA_964542285.1 uncultured Lentisphaerales bacterium | reverse complement strand
GGCGGACATCGCCGCCGCGACCGGCGCGAAATACGCCGGAAATCTAAAATGGTCGAGGCTCCTTGCCGATATCCGAACCTGGTTCGAGACGCAACACCGCGTCAGCCGGTAATGCGGACGCCTGGCCGTGGTCGTCGTCCTGATTCTGGGCGAGCGTGGGGACGTGTACGGCCCCACGCTCGCGGCTCGTTCGCGTGTATCCCTGGCCGTCGGTCGTTGGTGCCGTCCTGGCCGGTCCTACGCTCGCCGCTGGCGCGGCTCGCGGTACGTGTCCCCGGTCCCGGCGGCTGCTCCCCGGCCCCGCTCCGCTCCACGCCGTCCGCGTCCAGCAGGGAGACGCGCCGTCACTTCGTTCCGTCACGCTCCCTGCTTGGCCGCTCCCGGCGTTCCGCTCCGCTACCGTCTTCCCGCGTGCGCCGCACCTGTCACGGGCCGTGCTTCGTCCTCGCTGCGCTCGGGCACGTCCCGCGCCAGGTGCTCCGTGGTCGGCGATGTCAAACGTCCTCGACACGGCAACGCGCTTCCCATCCTCGCCGCTGCGCGGCTCGCCCGATCCCCGTGCCGACGCCCGCCTCCGCCGCTGTCACACAAGCTGCGAAGCGTTGCCGGTGGTGCGAAGGTGGTTGCCGAGGTCGGCAGCTTGTGCGCCAGCGGCTCCGGCTCTTCCCACGCGCAACCGTTGTCCGTCATGCCGACGCTGATCCCACGCGCCAAGAAGACCCCGCGTTGCTCACGGAACTTGCTTGAAGCCAAGTTCCGCGCCAACGCCCCATGCGGAACGCCGCGCGGACGCGGCGTGCTCGTTTCGTTGTCCCCTGCCGCCGTCCCCGGCGGCCCCGACACAGACCACGCCAGCAAAGCTGTCATGGTCTGTGCTTCTTGCCCCGGCGCTCTCGCGCCTTCGATGCGGCACCTGCACCGCGCCAAGCGTTGGCGCAGGCTGGTTGCCGGGTCAGCCGCGAAGCGGCTTCCGTGGTGTCGCGCTTGGCGCGACTTCTTCGAGTTTTTGACAGGCTCCCCACAGGCTCTTTCAGCAGCAGTCACGGCCCTTCTTGACGCGGCGACTTGTCACGCCATAGCGCGAAGCGCGACGGCGGAAGCGCCGCGTAGACGGTCGGGCCGTCCGTCGTCACCCCCTCCGCCTTCGCGCTCCGGCGCGACCGGTCGGCCCGGCTCGAAATCGTGTGGCCGGAGGCCACATGCGACGCCGCCGACTGGCGGCTCTCTTCCCCGCGCGCGCATCTTCTCTTTCCACTCCGTATGTCTGCCGCCGCAACCGGCGGAGCGGCGAGAATTCACCAAGTGGCGTTCAGCCACTTGACCGCTTGGGATATGTCCACCGCCTCGGCGAAGTTCACGAGGTCGGGGATACGGTCAATGGATCGAGGCCGATAACCTTGGTCGGGCGGAAAAACCGGCGCGAGCCGGTGGTAACGGTCGCCAAGGATTTGCCGACATTGGTAATCGGCCACGCCCATGACGCCGACCATCATGATGTTGAGTAAGGGCTTGATCCATTGGGCTTGGCCCCAGTCCAGATTCTTCCGCTCAATCCGCATGAGGGGCGTTCGCGTCCCGATGGGTGGCAGGGCAACCCGATCATGGCGCGGCGGGCTCTTCATGGAGGGTATGGGAGCTATCTTGATATGGTTCGGAGCGTGCGTCCGGAAAATTGAACTCCAGCCAGACATAGTGCTTGCTTCCAGAACCGAATTCGCGAGTTGCGCCAACAAGGGGCGAAGCATCGGCGGGCCAGGCGTCGAAAACGCGTTTGCGGAAAACGACGAAACCGCACCGTTCGCGCCGCATGGCTGCGAACAGTTCCTCCGGCGTGCGCACCGTTTCGCCGCGGCGGTTGGAATGGTAGGCGAGGATTTCGTCGTTCATGGCGTAGAGCAGCAGCGGACGATCGGTCGGCAGACGTTCCTTCACGGCCTGGGTGAGGGCCACGGGCGTCTTGAGGGGGTTGACAGCGGAATAAACGAATACCCCCACAGTCCATTCCGCAGCCAGCCAGACCAGCGCGGCCAACAGAAAGAACGTCGGCGGCCTGATGCACCGGGCTTCGCGCCACAGTGCGGCCCCGCCGACCAAGGCGACGAGCCCGACGGGCCACAGCGACCAGCCGGCGATGGGTAGTCCTGGCCAGAAACTAGCGGCAAGCAGACCGATGCCAACAACGAGCAGCAGGACTATGAAAGCGCCACGCGCACACCGCGCCCAGCGAAAGGTTCCCGCGTCGAGCTCCGGCCAAGCCGATCCGATCAGGATGGCGAAGGCCGGCGCGGCACCGAGGACATAGACGTTGCGTTTCGTTGCGAGAACGGAAAAGAACATCACGATGAAGCCGATCCAGCCGCCGAGGCGACGCAGAAGGCGGCGGCGTTCCGGAGCGCGGAACAGGATCAGCGCGGCGGCTGGCAGGCAAAGCGTCCACGGCAACCAATCAACGGCGATGCTCGGCAGGTAGTAGTAGAAGGGCTGGACATGGCCGAATTCGCCTGCGGCGCGTTCCAGATTCTGGCCGACAAGCAGTTCCCGCAAGTAGCCCTCCGGCGCTCCCGTCCACCATGCCAATCCCAGCCAGACCGCCGGCAAGGCGAGCGCGAGCGGTGGCCCCCAGATCCAATGGAACTTGCGCAGCAACACACCTTCGCCAGCGGCGAGGCGCGCAGCGGCATAGGCACCTGCCGGAACGATAAGTCCGACCGGGCCCTTGGTCAGGATGCCTAGCCCCATGAACGTCCACGCCAGCGCAGGTCTCCAGAACGTGGGCTTGTCGTCGTTCCAGAACAGCAAGGCCAACGCGCCCGTGGTCCAGCCCAGCAGCAAGCCGTCGGGCCGCCCGAATCCGATTTCATGCCAGAACAGATAGGTGGAGCAAAGCGTCAGCACAGCGGGCCAGGCTGCCTTGGAGCCCGCCCAGCGTTCCGCGAGGCGGGCGGTGGCCCACAGGACGAGCAGACCGGCAAAGAATCCCGGCAGGCGTACGGTCAGGCGGCCGACCGGAAAGCCGGTCGCGAACGAAAACAGGTTGATCAGCCAGTAAAGAAGCGGCGGCTTGTGGGCATAATATTCGCCGTGGCGATGGAGCACCAGCCAGTGGCCATCCTGCGCCATTTCGCGGGAAACGTAGCCGACGCGAGCTTCGTCAGGATTCCAGAGATCGCGGCGCAGATACTCGCCGCCCCACAAGACCAGCGCCAGGAGGATAAGAAGCCAGAGGGACGGAACGGATCGCATCATGCTATCCCGCCGCATTCCGTCCTCCTTTGGTATGGATGAGAATGAGATTCCGGGTGTAGACCACAAGCCCGACCGATTGGCCCAGGATAAAAATCGGATCGCGCCGCCAGAGTGCGTAAATGAGAACGAGCAATCCGCCGATAATGGACAAGTACCAGAAGGCGGTTGGCACAACGGAACGCCTTTGGCGCTCGGATGCTACCCATTGCACAAGAAATCGCGAAAAGAAGCAGGCTTGCCCGATCAAACCAAGCAAGGCTATAGGGTGAACCAGAAATTCAAACAGCGATCTCATGCGGATATTCCTTGTTGCGTTACGTGGAAGCGGCGGTGCCGTCGTTGCATCCAGCGGACCGCCAATAGATCCCAAATCGTTTCTTTGAGACGGCCTAGATTGGTGTATTTACTGTGTCCGCCCGCCCGGGGGCGATGGTTGACGGGCATTTGTGCGATCCGTGCCCCACGCATGAGCCACAAGGCGGGCAAGAAGCGGTGCATCCCACGGAACTGCATGGGTAAATCGCGGAGGAACTCGACCTTAACCGCCTTGAGACTGCAACCTGTATCCCGAATGCCGTCGCGCAGGATGAATTGCCGGATACGGTTGGCGACACGGCTCCCAAGTCTCTTGCTCAAGGTATCGCGCCGCGACGCTCTGTATCCACAGCAAGCGTCGCAGCCCTTCAACGCGTCAAGAAGGATGGGAATGTCGTGCGGGTCGTTCTGGCCGTCACCGTCCATCAGAACAGCAACGTGACCGCGACATTCGCGAAATCCCACGCCGAAGGCCGCGCTCTGGCCAGAGTTCGGAACAACAGTGAACACGCGCAGGGTCGGGTATTCTTGGCAAGCCTGTCTCAAAACGATGGCGGTTGCGTCGGTGGACCCATCGTCAACGATGAGCACCTCGAATGGATGGGGCAGTTTGTCCAGCACATGAATCGCCTCGTCCAAGACCGCCGCGATAGACTGCTCCTCGTTGTAGACGGGAATGATCAGAGAGACACGCGGTGACGTGTCCCGTATACCGTGGAAGTCTGATTCTGGGATGCAATCATTCACTGTCCGGCCTGACCTCAGAGTCTGGTTGTTTGTTCACAATGAGTTTGTCGAGAATCAGGTCATCCTCGCTGATTTGCACGAGTTCCAGGCGCGGACCATTCATCTTGACTAGGGTAAAGCTGAACTTGGTGTCGTTGAAAACAGCAATATGGGGCTCTGTGCCGTGCTTCTCTTCATGCAGGGACTTTCCCCCGGCCCCCGACGTGATGTATAGCACGCCGTTGGTAGGCGAGACCCGGCCAGCATGCAGGGGATGGGTGCGTTCATAGAGATGATTGTGACCGCAGAACACCACATGGGCGCCCCCGGCTTCGATGGCCGGAACGAGGACATCCCGGATATTGGCGTCAGGCGGGCGGCTGCCTCCCGCCCACGGCGCGTGGTGAAAAAAGACTATCTTCCATTGCAGGGGCGAAGACTGAAGAACCTGCCGCAGCCAAGGGGCTACGGCGTTGGCGAGTATCTGTGTGGACAGGTTGGAGTCGACGGCGACGAACCGCGCATCGCCGTAGTCAAACCAGTAGCATCGCTCGGCCTGGACTCCTGGCGGCCCGTTTGTCGGCAGGCTGAATGTGTCCAGAAATGGCCTGCCGTTGTCCGTGCGGAGATCGTGATTGCCCAATACCGGGTAGAACGGAGCGGAAGCGAGGAGCGTCTTGTACGGGCGAAAGAATTTCTTAGCGTAGTCGCGACGCTCACCTTTACGGTAGACCAAGTCGCCAGTGTGCAGGGCGAAGTCTGCCGGATGCCGATTCATCACCTCCGCGAGGCGGTACTGCGATGCTTTACCGCTGCCGGAATCGCCAAACACAAGAAAGGAGAAGGGCGCACCGGGTAGTGGGGCCGTACGGAAACGCCCCGGAGTTTGAGGGTTGTCGCGGGTCTGAACGCCACACTCCACCCAGTACGCATATGCCGTCGAAGGCTGCAAACCGTCAATGCGCGCCTCGAAGCGAGTACCGACGCGCTGCGCCGGTACTCGTCGAAGCTGACCGCCCGGATCACGCAGCGTGAGCGCGGCGGACTCTGCCCGGTTGTGCCACCAGACGACCGTGACGTTGTTGGTGCCGACGTCTTGCAGCATGGGGCCGGCAGCCAGTGCCTGTCGACTGCCGCAGGAAACAAGCAGCCCCGCAACGGAAAGACCGGCTATCGCGACGAACAACGCCTGACAGTACCGTCCCGATCTGGTTCCACTCGCGCCCATGGTACGTCTACTCCCTTCCCTTGGAGATTAAGGTGCCGTCTTCCGCGTACTCGATCTCCATTTCCACGCCAGCCTGATCGTAGGTGATCGCATAGATCACCTTGCCGTTCTTGTTTTCCTTCTCGACCTCGATGATCCGACACCCGGCGACTTCCTTCTCGGCAAGCGGGCGCACTGCGGCAGGCAACTCCTGCATGGAGATCACCTGGTCGGTTTCGTGTTGGCCGACCAGCGCACAGCCGTAGGTCAACAAGAGCGAAGCGGCCGTACATGCGATCAGGAAGAGACGCGGTTGACGAAGAGCACAAGGTCTCATTGAGGGACTCCTCGCTGACATTAGAACCGGACGCCGAGGCCGACGTTACCACCGTACGTGAAGTAATCGTCATAGGACGACGACTTACCGGTGTTGCGGTCGGTGACGGTAATGTCGGTGATGTGGTAGTCGATGCGCAGCGATGGTTCGATGAACCAGCGCTTACCCAGCAGGAATCGGATGCCGCCACCAATTCCTGGAATGACCTCGGTGCCTGTATCCGCGGCGATGGTCGCGGAACGCCCATCGCTCAGGGTGACGGTGATGTCGGAGGCGTCCAGCATGCCGACGCCCAGTCCGGCCAGAAGGTAGGGGCGCATCGCCTTGCTTTCGTGCATGAACTCGCGTTCGATCCAGGCTGTCACATAAGTGCCATCCACTTTGGAATCGACAGCCTCCTCATCAGCAATCGAATAGCCCAACTGCTTGTAAGGGTACTCCAGATCCCACTCCGACAGATCCACGGACAGTCCCAGAAGCCAGCCGTTGCCGAGCCCGTAACGGCCATATACTCCGTAGTTTACCAAGTCATTAGACGGCTCTCCGTCGCCCAGCCAGACCCCGCCGCGAGTGCCTACCTGTATTTCGCCGGCGTTGTCCTGTGCCTGCACTGTCTGCACGCCCGCCGATGAAACCAGCATGCCCACCGCCATTGCCGCTGCTACCATTCTTGTCCTATTCATCATGCATTTTCCTTTCTCCGTTTCGTTCTGCCCTCAAGCTCGATACCTGTCGCCAAGCTTCCACCTTCCGTACGCGCCTCCTTCCTTCCGTTGCCGCGTGTGACGGTTTGGCCGTGCCACTGTGTCCTGCTTCTCACAAGACGCTGGAACCATAGCAGGCGAACCTTAATGCAAGCTTAAGACTTCGGGGGTAATTGTGGCTGACGGCGCAACAGGACGAAGGCCCCCTCTCGTTGAATAGCCGTCCATTCCGGCGCTGGGAATTGCCCGTGCCGGAGATTGCGCTCCTTGGTGACCACAAAACATGGCGCTGCGTTGGTGGCAAAGCGGATTTCATGAACGCTCGGATGGATTCGCGCGGCGAGATTCGGAGTTAGAGGCAGGGCAACATCCGCTTCCTTGCGAGTTCCATCAACCAGACGACGTAGGTAGAACTCCATGCCGTGTCCCTGCGTGCCGGCGACAATGATCTGAGCCTGCTCCCATTCCGGTTCCTGCTTGATCCTTTCCGCAAGGCGTCGCAGGGAGACGCCCGACCCCATAATTGGCGCCAGAGCGGAGATTTGAGAGGAAAGTGCCGTCATAGCAAGCAGGGTCACGCAACTCATTGCCGCTACCCGACCAAGTGTAATCCCTTCCCGCATCGACCAGGACGTAAGAACGACCATGCCTATCGCGGCTACCCATATGGGCAGGAACCAGACACCCACAGTAACGGGACGGAATAGCGTAGAGTCAATAACCAGCACACCAACCACAGCAACGCCCAACATAAGGAACACCGCCATCTGTGTGACAATCGCCACCGTCACTGCACGAGTGGTGCGGGCGGTGACAGAGATCCGCGCGGCGAACCAGATCGCGATGCCGGGAAGCAGGGGCAGTATGTAAGTTGCAAGTTTCGATCCGCTCAAAGACAGGACGATGAATGGCACGATAACCCAACCGGCCAGCGCCCATCTGGCCGGGCTGTGCCATGTTGCCCCGAACGTCTTGAGCGCTAAGGGGATCGCAAGCGGACTCCACGGCATCCATGCACCGACCAGCACCGGCAGGAAATACCAGAACGGCTCGCTGCGTCCGTGGACATCCGAGAAAAACCGATCGATGAGTTCGTACTTGAGAAAATAGCTCCACAACTCAGGATACCGCCATGCCACCACAAGAAACCACGCCGACGCGAGGGCAAGTGTCAGCAGCATTCCGATGAGCCACGGTATTTTCAGACCATCTGCATGGCGTCGAGCATGCCATTGCCAACCGATAGCCGCGCAAAGAGGCACGATAATTCCCATCGGACCTTTGGTGGCGAAGGCAATGCCCATCAAGGCAAAGAACGGCAAGAAGTGGTATGTCGTCGGTCGTGTGACGCGACATGTGACATAGATAAACGCAGCAATCGCTGCTGTTGACCAGAAAGTCATGATCATATCCGCGCACAGCGTCCGGCTGAGCGCGTAGAATTCGACAGACCCGGCGAGAAGGAACAGCGCCAATAGGCCAATCCGGCGGTCAAACCACATTGTGCCTATCCATGCGGTCAAGATCAGCACTCCAATCCCGGCGAGCAGGGGCGGCAGACGGGCAGCGATTTCATTCTCGCCAAACAGCATCATGCTTCCCGCCGTCAGCCAGTAAGTGACTGGTGGTTTCTGCACATGGGGAACACCGTTCAACGTCGGCAGCAGAAAGTCGCGGGAGACCTTCATTTCTCTCGCGACTTCCGCGTAGCGTGCTTCGGTTTGCTGCAGAACGCCATGCCGCCCCAGAAACGAAGCATAAAGCAGGACAATCACAAGGCAGGCAAGATACAAGCGGTGCTTCATGTGGCGTATTCATCCATTATGGTTTCGGCTGCGGTAACGCATTGTGTCCAGCGTGGCGCAACGGTGCTTCCTTCCGTAGAGAAAGGCGTCGGATTTGGGGACGCGGAGCGGAAGGCCCAAAGATGGCTACCCGTGTAATTCCAGACCAGACCTATAGCGGTGGTCAGCGCCTGGGATATCCAGTGGCTCCATCCAATCCTGATCACAAAGAGGGACATCAGGCAAAGGTTGAGTACCCAGCCAACTGCCAGGATGGTAAAGTACTTCGTCGCGGCTTGCGCGTGCGGTGCCCTGCTCCGGAACGTGAATCGATAGTTGAGCAGATAGTTGGCGACGGACCCCAGCGCGTAGCCGACAGCCGAGCCGGCCACGGAATGGGTCGTACCCAAAGCGACACTCAAGCCCAACACTGCATACTGGATCGCTGTCCCTACGCTTCCAACGAAGGCAAACGTGAAGAAGCGACGCATGCTGTGCCGCGATGCTGAGTGGCATACCAAAGCTCGATTCATTGGGGCACCGCCAATGGTTGCGACCTCACACCGTCCCGAGTCCGCACGCACCGTTTCCTGAACCAGTAGAGTCCGAGCATGTCCACAAACGGCATCAGGGCGAATTTCAAGAAGCCGTAGTTAGACCGCCCGCCATTTCGCGCACGGTGGTGAACCGGGATCTCGGCAATGCGGAAGCCTCCGGCGACCGCCAAGGCCGGGATGAAGGAGTAGAGCGTGCGGATGGGAAGCAGAGCTTGAACCACTTCCCTGCGCATGACCTTCAGCGCACAACCGCTGTCCCGCATGTTGTCGCCGAGAATGGTGCCGCGAACTCGATTTGCCAGGCGCGACATGGCCCGGCGCAAGGCGGTGTCGTTGCGTTCCGCGCGAATACCGCAGACTAGGTCGGCGTGGTTCAGATGTCCCAGAAGATCGGGAATGTCCGCAGGATCGTTCTGTCCATCGCCATCGAGCGTAATAACGATGCGACCTCGCGCCTCGTGAAGACCTGCCCACAGCGCGGCGGCCTGGCCCCTGTTCTGCGGGAACGCGATAACCCTCACCGGAGAATCCGGTTGTGCCGCGAAGTTGTTAAGGACGGTAGCGGTTCCATCGCTGCTCCCGTCGTCAACGCACAGGCATTCGGACGGGCCATCTAATCGCGCCAGCACGGCGAGGACTTCTTGAAGCAGCGACGGTACGGCTACTTCTTCGTTGTAAAACGGAATCACAACCGAATAAACGTAAAGCGCCGTATTGTGCGGTGCATCTTCCGGTAACGACAGGGATCGGGTTGATTCGTCTGGTTTCATGCCGCTGCATATTGGCAGGGCATGCTTAACATCCGCTTAACATGAAGCGTTTTTTGTCTGCACGATCAGATCCGAATGCTCAACCCCAGCCATCCGCCCCATGCAGTGTAATCCCCGACCTCGCCGCTCCTCCCGCTGACCCGGTCTTCCAAGTCCCAGTCCGCAAGATGGCGCTCGACCTTCAGCCCGCCGTCCACGGCCCAGCCCCGGCGCTGATACCGGATGCCGATCCCGCAGGACGGCACGGTTTCGATACCACCTTCGGCATTGATATCGAATGCCTCCCCGTTGACCGTGCCGCGGATGTCGTCAATCACGGTATAGCCCATGCCCAGCCCGGCGAAAGCGAGCGGATGGAGGCATTGCTCGCGACCGCCCCATGAACGTTCGACACGCAACGAGATCAGCGTCGAACGCGTTCTCGAATCGCTATCTTGCGTGGATGAGCGAGAGAGCCCTACATAGCGCTGCGGGGCTTCAAAATCATATTCCTTGTACTCGAAGGACCACTCGATGCGGGTATGGTCAGACACATGATATTGCAGGAAGGCCCCCGAACCCATCATGTCGTTGGCCGGGCTGCCATCGGCCGTCAGCAGTTCGAACCGATATCCGGTGCTCCACATCTGGTTATCCGCCCCACCTGCATGCAGGGATATTGAACAAAGCAGAATGGCTATTACGACCACGCTCAGTCGCACATGGTTGGTTGCTCTCATATAGTCACCATTTCCAGTTGATTTGAAAACCAATAGTATCCTTTTCGTAGAAAAGGCCGATGTCAAGGTCGTCATTATAGGGTGTTGTGAACAAATAAGAAGACAGAATGCCAACGGCCGCCCCCGCAAAGACATCATGCGGATAGTGACGTTCAAGATCCACGCGGCTCCAGCCTGTGTACGCAGCGCCAAGATAAGCCGGAAGCGCGTAGCGCCAGCCGTACCGTTGCTGAATGAATGCGGCCCCTCCAAAGGCACCTGACACATGGCCGGAGGGAAATGACTTGGTGCTTGAGCTTCCATTGGGACGATGCTCGCCAACCGTATTCTTCAAGACCTCGGTCACGAGTTGCCCCGTCCCTATCGAATAACACCACTGCTTCGAGCCTTCCCAGTCTTGCAGTCCCAAGGTTGCAGCCAGTCCAGATGCCGGGATCAGCCATCGGAGCGTATCGCTCACGTCGTCGCGCCCCTCCGCCCCCCGAGCGACGGGCACGGTGGCCGTTTGAAACAAGATAATCGGCCCCATCCAAGCGCTTAACCATTTCCATTTCATCCGCAGTCCTTTTGCTACCCAGTAAACCTGGGACAACAATCCAAAGGCGTGCACAATACTTGGACGATCTTAAGGTACGCTTAACGCCATAGGCAAAAGACAGCCGGGAGCAGAGGCCCCGCAATGGAATGGATGAGGCGTTGCCTGGGAAGGGGCAGCGCCTATGCCCGGACGCGGTCAGATCAGACGGCGTTCGGAGTAGGGAAGCGAAGCCGCACGGTGAACACGTTGTCGGCGGTGAGGTCGGCGACGACCTCAATGCCGAGCGCATCGGCGAGCTCCTGGACGATGGACAGACCCAGCCCGGAATGGAGGCCCCCCGTGCGTGCCGTATCCTTACGCCAGAAGCGTTCAAACATGTGGCGAAGATCTTCTTGCGCCAGGTGCTCCGTGGTGTTGCTGAAGCGCAATTCCCCCCCGCCGTCGGAAGCGTGTCCACTTGTGCAACCGACCGCCGAACCCGGCGGGCTGTACCGAACGGCGTTACTCAGGAGGTTGAATATGATCTGCTGCAGCTTAACCGGGTCCGTGTTCAAATGCAGAGACCGGTCGATGTTGTTCTCCAATCGTCGTCCTGAATCGACATCGCCACTACAGACCCGCTCCCAGGAGGAATCCACGAGCGCTGCGATGGCGGTTGCCGTTGACTCTATCCGGATCGTGCCCTGGTCGAGCCGAGTGAGATCAAGAAGACCCTCCAGCATCCGTTCCATGTTGACGGCTGACTCCCGCAGATTATCGAAGCGTCTTCGCACAAGCGCGGGATCGTCGGACCATTTCGCGCCGACCTCGCAAGCGGCCCGGAACTCCGCCACGGGCGTGCGCAACTCGTGCGCGGCGTCGCTGGTGAAGCGCCGTTCGCGGACGAACGCCGCATGCAGAGCTTCCATAACGGAATTGACCGTACCGGGAAACACGGCCATCTCAGCGGGCGCATCGGGCAGGTGAACACGCTGATCCAACGCTTCCGGGCCGAGACGGGCGATCTGCAGATTGAGGTCTGACAGGGGCTGTAACCCCTTGCGCAGCGCCCCGCGAACCAGAAGCGCAATCAGGCCGACCAACAAGAGGTCAACCGCGGCGAGTGCGAGATAGACCTTCTGCAAGAATGCATCCAATCCCATCCGGCTCCGCGCAACCGCGAGAACAACATGCACCGTATCAGGATCGCTTCCCTCCGGAATCTGGAAACGGTCACCGTTTTGAATGGCCTCATTCGGTCCTGCCGATCTCGGCGGAAACGCGATTTGAACGAAGCGCCCCGGTCGCCCATCTGGCAGCGGCAGATTGTCGAAAACCGGCGCCCCCACGGCATGAGGCAGGAAAGGCAGGTCGCGTTCCCCCAGCATATCGGAACGTTCGATCACCGAGCCGTCCAAAAGCCGGAACTGAAAATATTCCGTGTTCCCTGCTGTTTCGAATTCCGGCATGAACTCGCCGGCAAAATCCACCTCAATCGTACGGTGTTCGCGCAGGACAAGCGTTGCAAGCGTTCGTGCCTTGACCTCCAGTGTGGCGTCAAACTCCATAATATCCAAGTGGCGAATGGCTAACGCGAGAAAAATGCTTCCTGTGGCCAGGATCGCGGCGGCACCCCATATGATACGGTTCCGAAGATATTGCCGGATGGATTTCACGGTGTGACGCTTTCGATGTAGTAGCCATACCCCCGGCGCGTCTTTACGATTTCGGCCTCGCCCGCTGCCGCGAGCTTCTTTCTCAGGTTGCACACCATCACCTGAATCAAATTTTTGCCGGGCGTTGCGTCACTGCTGTGTGATGCATCGAGAAGCTGTTCTGCACTGATGGTGCGTCCCCTGTTGAGCGCCAGGAAATCAAGAATGGAGTACTCGCCCGGCGTCAACGGAATCACCTTCGTTCCGCGCCGCGCTTCCCGGATGGCCGTATTGAGCGTAAGACCACCGATCACGATCAGCGGGTTCTTCGCGTCGTATCGCCGTCGAATCAACGTGCTGATTCGCGCGCACAATTCATCGAAGGAGAAGGGTTTGATCATATAGTCGTCGGCACCAAGCTGAAGCCCTCGGACTCGATCTTCGACCTGGTCCTTTGCCGACAGGATCAAGACGTGAGTCTTCTTCCCTGCCACTCTCAGTTCCCGCAGGACGGAAAGGCCATCCATGCCGGGTAACATCAGATCAAGGACGATTACGTCGTATTCCTTGAACCGGGCATAGTCCAGCCCCTCCTTGCCGTCGCCTACTGCGTCCACGCCGTACCCCAACTTGGTCAGGCCGTCATGGAGCGTCTCGCGCAGCGTCCTCGAATCCTCGACAATCAGAATGTTCACTTACGTCAATCCTCGTTTGCAAATGATTGAATGATCCGAGAGTAACCTTAAGATATGCTTAAGACCAGCGGAAATCTCTGGGCGCGGAATCTCCCGGATGGGAAAGAAGGCCACAAGCGGCAGCCGGCGACGCCCCGGAAGACGTTCAGCGCGAGGAGTCGATCAAGAACCTGGTCGTCTGTCATGTCCGCCGGTCCGCCTTCGCCTGGACGCTCCGGCGCGGCAAGCCAGCCGTAGGCGGCGCAGACGGCGGCGTCAAGGGTTCGGTGGGCTAGGTCAAGCCATGTCGGACGGTCGTTGTAGAGCCGGGTCAACGTGCGCGGCTTCTTGTCGCCGGGGTCCGTACCGGAAAGCCAAGCGTCACGCTTGACGACAAGTTCCCGCGCGGCGTCGGCGATAGAGGATGAAGCCGTTTCATGCGAAGAGAGAGCGGTTTATGGAAAGGATGATATCCGCCACAAACAGCATTCATAGCAACTTCCTCGAAGCCGCAAAGCGGCGACCCCAGCGCGGGCAAGTCTGCGTCGAACGCGCGTCCGGTGGGCGCAACAGCGCCCGGCGGGGTCTTCGGAGGTACACGGGTGGCGCACGTAAAAGCGGTTGAATTTAGCGGATGGCGTTTGCGGCGGGAATGCGGCGGCTGAAAATCGCGCGCGCTGAAAGAGGGGTCAGGGGAAACCTCCCCTGCCTTCTTTGGCAGGCGCTCCCCCGCGCGCGAGCCGCGCGCCGAGCCAAAGCAACGGGTCGGCCCCCCGCCTCGGGGGGCCAAAGACCCAAGGGGGGTCTATGCGGCGGCATACCGGCTGCGGCAAGCGGGACGCCGGGCCGGGGTTGGGCGACAGGGCCACGGCCAGGGCGGCACGATTGACGCAGACGGTTTGCGGCCGCTACACGAGAAGCTCGCAGTGAAAAGACGGATGCACCCGCAGTTTACGAGGACGGCATCCGGCTTTTGACTGCGGGCTTTCCTTTTGGGGGCCGACAGGCCGGGGTCTGGACAAGGGTGGTGGGTGGCCGCTTCCCTGGGGGCGGCATGCGGAGTGTGCTTTCCGAGTTTCGAGGACGGCACAGTCGGCATACCGCCGGGGTCCACTGGGTGGCGGGTGGGCATGGCTGATTTTGCCAAAGTCCGCGAGTAGACGCGGACACCGATTTCTCTCCTCTTTCTTCTCTTGCGCGCGCGGGGAAGAGAGCCGCCAGTCGGCGGCGTCGCATGTGGCCTCCGGCCACACGATTTCGAGCCGGGCCGACCGGTTCAGTTGCCCATAGAGCAGAGCCGCGACATGGCTGGTGCACGAG
>CAZIUM010000062.1:0-14569 GCA_964542285.1 uncultured Lentisphaerales bacterium | reverse complement strand
AGTTTTCAATCCGCGGCATGGGCGCCTTTCCGGTGGAACATCAGGGAGCCGGCGGTTTCCGGGAACGGCTTTCGTAGAGTTCCTTGAAACGCGCGCTTTCCTGGTCGGCCTTGACCTTGGCCATGCATTCGGCCAACTGCCTGACGTTGCCTTCGTAAAACTGGCGTCCCTTCTCCGCCGTGGCGGGAAACGGATCGCCGCTTACCGCCCGGGGCCAGTGGATGGGAAACTTGTAGGGACTGATGGCGCCCCCCAGATCGAGGTCCGTCGCCGGTTGCGGGGCGGCAATGCGCCCGTCAAGGTCCACCAGCTCGGGAAACAGATGCAGCGCAATGCTGGTTTCCACTTCACCGCCGTGAAAATCGAACTCCGTTTCCATCAGGGCCTTGTTTTCTTCACCCCCCAGCAACTGCACGTAGTACGTGTACAACAGGTAGGGACGCGGCGTTTCCAGCAACCGGTTTCGCAGTACCCCCAACCAGGCCGTGTTCCCTCCATGTCCGCTGACCAGCAGAATTTTCGGAAACCCGTTGCGCGCGATTTCGTCACAGATGTCGAGGGTCATATCCATCAGCACTTCCGTGCGCAACGTGATGGCACCGCGTACGGCAAGCATCGATGAAACGTCGGTATAGTAAAGCGACGGCAACACCACGGCCGGTTCGCGTTGGGCGGCATCCAGGCAGGTGCGTTCCACTTTGAAGGTGTCGTTGCCCAGTGGCAGGTGTGCCGCATGGGCTTCGATGCTGCCGAAAGGCACCACCGCCAATCCACATTCGTCGGCGGCATGCATCAGCCCCCTGGAGGTCAGTTCAGTCCACTTCATACCAATGCCCTCGCTTGAATTCGATTGCGCCACAAGCCCGCCCATTCCGTAATCACGGAATCGGCGCAGTTGCATTCATATTAAGCCTCGAAATGCTGAACAATAAAAGCACGAAATGATGCGCCCATTATTCCAGGGACGGAACCTCGCCGGCAGGGTCCTGGGCCTGGCCGGTCATGGGCACGAAGCGAACCGGCAAAACGGATTGACGCCGAACCTGTCCGTCTCGCTTCACCAAAAGCACCAGTTCCTGGGGGCCGGAGCTTGGTCCGACGGGAATGACGATGCGTCCGCCCTCGCGCAGTTGCTCGATCAAGGGACGCGGCACATGATCGGGAGCGCAGGTCACGATGATGGCGTCGAAGGGCGCCGCGTCCGCCCAGCCCTGGTAACCGTCGCCGTGGCGCACAAGGATATTGGTGTATCCCAGCCGCCTTAAATCCCTGGAGGCGCGTGCGGCCAGGGGTTCGACGATCTCGATCGTGTAGACTTCACGCACCAGTTCGGCCAGCACCGCCGCCTGGTAGCCCGACCCGGTGCCGATTTCCAACACCCGGTCTTCCTTTTTCGGATCGAGTGCCTGGGTCATGAACGCCACGATAAAGGGCTGCGAGATGGTTTGATCGTACCCGATGGGCAAGGGATGATCGTTGTAGGCCGAACCGCGCAGCGATGGAGGCACCAGTTCATGGCGCGGCACCTTGCTCATGGCACGTAACACGCCTGGATGCGAGATATCCCGGCCGGACGCAGCCAGTTGATCGCGCACCATGGCCTCGCGCAGTGGGCGATAAACGTCCTCCTCGGGCGTTTCCTCGGAACCGTGACGGCCGCAGCCGCCCCACGGCGCCAGCGACCCCAGCAGGCACAATCCGCACAAGGTTTCGCGCAGGCTCATCTTTTTCTCCTGTTATTCCTTGTTTACTTCCACCGGAAGCATCATTTCCGCGGGACTCCGGGCCAGGCACGGCGGCACGTTCAGCAGTCTCCAGGGGCCGCGCACCCTGTGCAGACGCCACAATTTCCCATCCTGTCCTTCGGGTACTTCGCACGAAAAATAGCCTCCGCTGAGGCTTTGGGTGTCGGCATCCTCGCGTACGCGACCGGCAAGGTCCCGCAGGAAGCGAAAGGCCACGTTGCCGTCGCCATCCAGAATGTCCCCGATGGGCAATGCGACATGAAACGAAAGCGACGCGGTTCCCCGGGGCACATAAAACCAGGCGCCCCAGATGTGGCGCGAGTTGAAGGTGGGGTCGGGGCCCGCATTTACGCAGAAAGGCATTCCATCCCGCCCGGGCAACACTTTGGTGCCGCCGCCTCCATCCTGAATTTCGATGCGGTGCAAGCCGGCATGCGGCGTCGGAAGGCGGACGAGGTACTCCTCGCCATCGGGCGGCACCGTGTCGTCCGAGCAGACCAGAAAATCGGCCGCGTCGCTGACCGCCTGGTCGGAATACAGGCGGATGCGAACATTGCCCATGCGATGACGGTAATGGGCGATCAAGCCCCCCCGTACCCGCAGAACGATCTGGGTCGGCGCCCGCTCGACAAAGGTGTAAAACATCTGCCGTCCCTGCGGACCGAGACCGAAATCGAGCACCGGGCCCTCCGTCGGCGTCCAATTTCCCGCGGGAACCCAGTCGTCGCCGAATCCTTTGATCTCGTAGTTTCCCACCCGGTTGTTGGCGATTCCCAGCGCTAGAAATGTATCCAGATCGAAGTCGGTTACCGGGCGGTCGTCCTTCCAGTCGTTTTCCGCGACGGGCACGTTCCATGCAGCCTCGGCGGGCACCTCCTTACGGGGATAAACGAACAATCCGTACACATTCGCCATCATGGTCTCCCGGATGCGGAAGGCATGCCGCAGCACCTCACGCCAGGCGGCCACCCGCTCCGCCTCGCCTGTTGTGGCACGGTAATTGACATACAACTCGGTATAACGCGCAAACAGGATCAGGTCATCGATACGCCGCCGCTCGCGGCGGTTCGCGGGAGCCAGATTCCGAGCCTCGGCCAGGGCCCGATACATGCGACCCACCGTGTCTTCGGTCAGCGGCATGCGCGCTTGGTCGTCGGTCACGCGATACACCAGGCGATAGAAACGGTCCATGGGGTCGCGAGAAACAGGAAACATGGTCGCGAGAAAATCATGGTACATGGCCTCGATGCGTTGGGCCTCTCCGATGTCCCAGAGCATGCGCGAGGCCATGTAGGCGCCCAGGCCCACGGCCCCGTTGCCATAGGCGGTGCCGGAAGCCAGCATGCGCGCCCCGCGCTGGTGAAAGTCGGGCAGGGTGCGCTTCAGGTAGACAATATCCGAAGCCCGCTGACCACGCGGCAGAAAGTTGCCGATGATGTTGCTGTAATATTCGAAGACTCCAAAGAATTCCGCGCCCCCGCGCTCGCGCCAGGCATCGAACAGGCGTTCCGGAGTCCACCCGCCGGTGAGATGCCCCGCGGCCACGCTCACCACCACCCTGGGATGCAACGGAATATCGGAAGGAGAGCAATGCATGCTGTAAGCATAGAATCCCACATACTTGTCGCCCAACCCCAGGGCATTGATGGCCTCGGCCACCTCGTTGGCCAACGTCACCACGCGATCGCTGATGCTGCCCATGGCGGCGCATCGGTCACATTCGCACCAGCCGCCGCCGTCGGAGGGGTCCATGCTGAGGCTGTGCCGTTCCGGATTGCGCCGCATCGCGTTGACGGCATGGTCCACCACCAGCTTGCGCAAGCCCGGATTGGAGATGCAGAACTTGGAACCCCGCCGCTCGCCATCCACCAGCGCCCGGTATTCGGGGTGCGCCTCGAAAACCTCGCGATGGGCGCGAATGATGGCGCCATACGCGTGAGTGCTTTGCACCAGGAAGCCATCCGCGACCCGGTTGCGCTCACGCCATTGGCGCAAGGCCTCGCCGTCGCCGAAGCGGTCGGGGCCACGGGAGGACGCGCTGCTCAGCCGACGCCCCCAGTAATCCGGCCTTTCATGCGCATCCACCGCCACATCCAACCGCTCGATGCGCGGCACATGCTCCCACAACGTACCGGGAAAGAACTGGCGGTATCCCAGGCGATATAGAAAATCCCAGACCGCATGCCGCAGGGCCGCATCGCCGGCGCCAATCAGCCATAACCCGTCCGGATGACTGCGCAGCAGGTATTCCTCGGCCCGCCGAATGTCTTCCGGATCGAAATCCTCGCGCGCGGAAAATTCGGGGAAATCCGTCACGGTTCCCAGGACGATTCCCTTGACGCCGGGTTCCGATACCAGTGGGAACCGGGTCCCGCTGATGCGGAAAAGATAATTGGTCAGATCTTCCGCCGTCTGCCGGACGGCAGCCGACGCCCCCGGCGCGATAACCACCGGGAACGACACCTGGCCGTCATGGGCCAGCAGAACGGAAGTCGGTTGCGCACCCCGGGAGCATTCACAACACAGAAACAAGGCGAGCGGCAAGAGGGCGCCGACGATGAAACGATACTTCCATCCAAAGGAAGGAAACGCGCACATTTTCATGATTACTCCATTTTCCCTGGTGCCCCTCACCCAATAGATCGCCCCCGCATGCAGGTTCTAGTCGAATTACATGGGTCGATAAAATTCGAGCCCTTCGGTCTGGTCGGGATCGAAACCGTACCAACGCGGCGAACTGTCGGGAGACCGCCCCCATTCGAGCCCCTGAAACCGCAACGCCAACACCGCCGTTTCCGGCTCTTGAACGTCGATCAACCCCCAGAATCGTCCTTTGCGAGCCGGAACCCGTCCATGCCAGACATCTCCCAGCTCGTCGTACGACGGTTCGAGCGTCCATGCGCCGGTTCGGTCGATCAGTCCCCAGCGTCCATCGGAGACTACGGCGGCGAAGCCCTCGCTGAAATTCCCGGCCGCGGCGAACCGTGGCGCCACCTCCCAGTGGCCCGCGGGATTGACGTAGCCCCAGCGCTCCTCCCGGCAGGCCGCCAGGAGGCCTTCCGACCAGGTTCCGGTCTCTTCGAAGGTGCGCTTCCAGGGCATGCGGCCCTCTGCCGTCAGCAAAGTCACCCCCTGACTCGTGCGTACCAGTCCCCCCGGGGCGCTTCGCGGAAAATCGGCGGGCAACCCTTCGGGCTGGCCCTCCCAAACCGACCTTTCCTGCCCGTCAAGGGTCAGCAAGCGCATGCGGCGCCCGTCAAAGGCCGCCATGAATTGCATCCAGGAGTCCAGCCATCGATGCCGCGGCGGCATCGCCACCTGCCCCGCCGGACCGTCAAAGATACCCCATCGACGGTTTTGCTCGAAAAGCGCCAGTCCGTCGAAGGGATCGCCCAACGGCACAATGCGCGCGCAGACCGGCTGGAGCAGCCATTTGCCCCCGAGGTCCACAATTCCCCACAGTCCATCCCGGCGCGCAAGAAACACCGTGGCGGTAAGCTTCCCGATTTCTTCATATCCCGGCGGCGCCAGAACCCGGCCGTTTGCGTCCAGCATACCCCATTTTCCGGAATCGTCCTGCATCGTCCAGCCACCGGATGCCCCATACAGGGGACGTAGGTCCTGGAATTGCGGCGCAATCCGCAGCGTCCCTTCCAGCGAAAGGAGGCCCCAATGACCGTCGATCGTGACCGCCACCGCACCGTCCCGCGGTGGGCCGAAAGCATCGTACAACGGTTCGACCGTCATCATGCCCTTGTCCGTCACCATGCCCCACCGACCTTCGAGGCAAACCGACCATTCCCGGGCGTCGGCGGATAGCGGCCGCACCGCCTCGAAGGGCCGCGTGGTAAGCGGGTTTCCTTGAGAGTCAATCAGCGCCCATTGGCCGTCTCGCCGAACGGCGGCCCGATGTCCCCGGAAAGGGGTCGCCTCTTCATACCGGGCCGGAATAACGATCCGGCCCCCGCGGTTCATGTAACCCAGTCGGCCCTGTTGCCGGACCAGGAGCAGCTCGCCCTCCTGTCGCTGCATGACCGCGAGCGGCGGCGCTTCCCCTAACCAGCGTCCCGACCGATCGATATAGCCATAGGTTCCGGCGCCCCGCCCGACCACCGCCACTCCGGCCTGGAATTGCGGCAAGGGCAGCTCGGGCCGAACCGACGAAAGATCGTGAACGGAAAACGCAGGATACAAATTCCCTTCGGCATCCAGGAAACCTCCGCCCGTGCCGGCAGTCTTTTCTTCCTGCACCCAGACCCGACCTTCGCTCCAGGCGCCGCAGACGGCGAAGCGCGGCGCAATTTTCAGGACGCCGTCCGATCCGACAAACCCCGCCTTGCCGTCGCGCAACACCAGCATAAGCGCCCCCGGCGCGTTGTCACCGACAACACACAGCGCGCAAGTCGCAAACAGTACGAGGGCGAACCGCGACACCACACGCCGCGGGGAAACGCCATGGACTGAAAACGTGGTGTTCATTGTCCAGCTCTCAATCCATTGACGATGGCCTGGCGCATTCGTTGCGACACCGCGCTGTAGCCTGCAGCCATGAAATGCAGCCCGTCGTCATTGTATTCGTGCCGGATATCGGCAATATCGGCTACAACATAGCGCACATGCGCTGCCCCGGTGGTGTGGCGCCGAATCCGTGTATTGATGTCGTACAGTTTCCGCTGCCGCTCCGAGGAATAGCCAGCGTATTTTGGGTCGATCGGCGGCAGGGTGACCCCGACAATCAAGGTGCGACCTCGTCCCGCGCGCAAACTGACGATCTGGTTGAAGCCCACCTTCCAGCGGTCGAAGATGGCTGAAGCGCTGCTGCTGGTGCTGGTGTCGTTGAGCCCGATCCAGTACAACACGACCGTATAGGACGGATTCACCAGTAGGGCGGAGCGTGGATAGGGTCGGGAGGTGCTGGCCAGCGTATCGTTGATATGATAGGTTCGCGATCCCGAATACCCGCAATGATTGGGCCCGTGTCCGTTGGCATTGTGCCCGATCCATGGAATCGCCGCGCTCAGGTCGCGACGCAGAAACCCGCGGCTACCCTGGAAATTGATGTCGGCCCAATGACCGTAATAACTGTTCCAACTGGCCTGCGAAGGATAGCTCAGCCAGGGGTTGCCCCAATTGGGTGTTTCCATGGTACCGTCCCGCCTGCGCCGCACGCCATAGGTCATGGAATCCCCCACCCCGAATATCAGCGGTCCCAGCAGACGTACGGGTTTTGAAGCAATGACCTGTCCATCCAGGTTGCAAACCTGGTATTCGACGTTGACGTGATGTCCGGCGCTCCAGTTGCCCCGCATGCAGAATTCGTACTCGACGGGGGTATCGAGCGCACCACCGATCGCCAGGTCGCCCGTCAGCGGCTGCATCGTGCCCCCCGTTCCGGGGCGCCAGAGGAGAAGTTCGGGATGGTCGAACCGCAGACGTCGTACGACTCCCTGAACTCCGGACAGGCCGTGCATGCGCACACGGCACGGCGCGACGCTCCCGACCGACGCGGAAAGATACTCCGGCAGCACCAAAACCCCGGGGACGTGCAATTGCGATTCCGGGACTGGTCCGATCGTGCTCGCGCGCCCTGCCATCCAGGCTTCGACGTGGGGCTGCAACAAGGGATCGACCACCGGGGCCGTGCCGTCCTCGGGGATGCGCGCCTGCACCCAGAGTTCCGCTTCACGGTCGGGATCGAGCGGCACCGTGCCGGGCGCGACAACCCCCGGCGCCAGATGCCGTCCCAGAAGATTTTCGGGGTCCGTGACCGCGATGACCGTGCCCTCGACTCCCAGGATGCCGGCTTCGTAATCCGGCAGCGCCCACCCCTTGCTGGAACGCACACTGCCGAGATGCTCGATCCTCACGCGGTAATGCGCCCCCACCACCAGCGCCAGGACCTGCGTCTGCACCATGCCGTAGGCGCTGTTTTGAAAGGTGAAGCCGCGAAGGTCCCCGGAGAGGGACTCGACCTGCATGGCATAGGCTTCGGTGGCGCCGCGTTCCGCCGGGTCGCCCAACGCCAGGGAAACCGAAGCCAGACTTCCGGGAACCGTCGGTTGCCAGGCGCCCAGGGGGTCGGCGCCCGCGGCGACTTCCAGGCCGTCAGGACGCAGGTCTCCGTCGCTGTCCGCCAGCCGGGGCTGGGTACGGTGCAGCCGTTCTTCCAGATTGGTCAAGCCATCGTTGTCGCCATCGCCGAAGGTGCCGTGAATCCCTTCGGCGTCGGTGGCCAGCAGGCGGGTGCTCACCTCGTACCCGTCGCCGAGCAGGTCGCCGTCGGTGTCCCAGTAGAAGGGGTCCAGGCGACCATGCAGGTACTCCGCCACCACGTCCAGTCCGTCCCGATCGATGTCGCCGGGATTGTCCGCTGTTCCGGGATCGAGCCAATGGTCGTCCTCGCGCCAGGGCTGGAAATAGTAAAACTCGATGCCATCGGGAATGCCGTCGCCGTCGCTGTCGGGGTTGTCGGGCGCGCCCCCCTGCAGGCGCGACAGCCGCAGGCTCGCTCCCGCTTGCAGGGCATTTCCCTCCAGCCACCAGCCCTGTTGTCCCCATTGCGCTCCAACCACCCCGCCGGTTTCGGAGCCATTCCCAGCGTCCAAAGTCTGATAGCGCCAGATCATGTGGCCATCGGCATGCAGTTCCGCCTGAAACGTAAAACAGGAATGCACGTCGTTGCTCAACTGGAGATTTTGCCAGCACACGACAAACCGATCGGGACCGGGTGACGCATACCAGACCTTTCCCCCGCGGTCCGGGTCGAGGTACAACTGCCGCCAGAAAACCGCCAGCATGGGATAGGTTTCGCACGCGGCGTCCGGCAGGGGTCTCACGAGACCTGAAGGTTGACCTCGAACGAATCCCAGCGTGCCGTTGACGCCCACCCAGACATGACTCCAGTACTGCGTATTCCATGGGAAGGCAAACGGCAAGGCAAGCTCCTGCGCATCGTCGTCGATCCCACTCCAGCTCCATTCCTCGAGGGTGACGGCGCCGGTTTCGTCGACCCACCCCCAGGACTCCCGTTCCACGGCGCCCCACAGCGCCAGAGCACAGGATTCCTCGCCGTCGTTCAATCCATCCCAATCGCCGTCCTCGCCGGAAAGATACGCCAGCCGGGACCAGGCATCCCAAGCGCGGGCTTGCGCCGGACGAAGGCCGGCCGTCGACGTCGACTGCGCCCCCGCGGACAACACCATGCCGGCGGCACAAAAAGCCACAAACCATTGGCGCCAACCGCCCAAAGCCCCCGTCCATTGTGTCGAAATCGTATTCACATTTCTTCTGTATCCACTGCCAGGTGCGCATCCATGCGCATAATATGATTGCTGACGGCATTCTTCAAGGCGTCAATCATCGTTCCATGATCCTCCCCTCCGTAATGCCACCGTTGAAAATCCCATTCCACGTATCCCTCGATCGGCTGGGCCAGCCGATCGATGCGCTTCTGCAGCGCGCCGAACGCAAGGGTGTGCTGCCGCAAGCGTTTCCAGCGCCGTCGCAATTCCGTCCGGTAGTCCGGCCACGAACGCTCGCATAGACGCATGGTGTCGTTTTGAATCCAGCCGAATTCCGGCATGTAGAGAATATCGAAATCCCAGGGCACCTGTGTAAACAAATCACGGGATCGATCGTAAACCAACGCTTCGTGCAACGGAAAGAGGAAAGGCTGGCCGTTGAGATTCTGGGTCAGGTTTAACAGCAATTGCAGGTCGATCATGCCGGGCACATCGATTCGACGCGCCAGTTCTCGAGGCCAGTCGGCCTCTGCGTCGGGCAAGCTGCGCAACCATTGCCGCAGGTCAACGAAGGGCTCCTGCCATAGGCCACGATGGGGTGGCGGACGAATGGCGCGCATGATGGGTTCGCGCGGTCGCACCTTTTCGAAGCGATAGACGATCCAACGTGGTTCGGCCCTATCCCCGACTTCGGTCCCCATGGATTCGTCCAGCAGAATGTCGTCGATGCGCGTACAAAGTTCAAAAAGACCATGATACCTGCCGTTGATAAAAATTTCGGCCGGCCGGACCCGGGGTGCGGGACGCGGGCACCCCGGTTCGGACCAGTCGCGATACATCCCGTAGGCCAGGCCATTGCGCACAAAGGTCGGGTCCTGCAGCGAGTTGACCGTCAACAGATGCCGGCGCCCGTCATCGCCGAATACACGATGTGCCCGATCGGTTTTAATGGCCAGCAGCTTCTTGGCATACCAGTAACTGCTGTTGCCGCGATGGCTCACCCCGCCCCGGCCATGCTGGGTGGCCAGCAACCGCCGTCCCGTCTCGTCCTCGCCCGCTTCGCAAAGGGATACCGCGGCGTCGACCCGTCGGGTTTTCGAAACTGTATCGCGCAGGGTCAGCAGGACGGCGGGCAGCGAAACGTGTCGTGGCATGACGCGAAAATACAGGTCTCTGGCAACCCGCCGAACCCCGTCATCCAACACCGCCGTCAAGGATGAAGCCACCGGCGGACCGGTGTCGGGGCGCGTCACCGTGCCATTGGCGGCGATCCGCCCGGGGTGACCGGCCTGCCAAACAATCGAGATTCCCGGCAGTTTTAACTTGTCCAGTTCCAGGGAGGACACCACCCGTTGCGGGGACAGATTCCTTCCCAGCAGCATGTATTCATCCAGGAAATCCGCCGCCGCCGCCGCCGCATTGGTGCAGGTCGAACTGTTGGTCACATAGGCCTCCACCCGCATTTGCTGGTCCTGTATCCGTTGGCGAATTTCCCGTCCCGTCAAAGGACTTTGCAGGTCGTGCTTAAGCAAAGCGGCCCGATCCCTTCGTACCTCATGGAACGCGTCCTGGAGCACTTCCGCCAGGCCGGGCCATCCCTGAACGGCCACCATCCTTTCCCACGGTTCTTCTTGAGTCGTACTCATCACTTGCTGCCATTGCGTTGGATTCTTCGCGAAGCCTTCCGCCACGCCGGCCAGGTCTCCCGGCAGGATTCCCAGTGAGTCGTAGGCATCGACGGAGTAGATGCCGCAAGGCTTGTCGTTGATCTTCAAGCGATAAAATCCTCCTTCAATGGCCGGCAACCCCATGCGCCGGCGGCATCGGGCGATGGTTTCCGGCCACAACCAGTGCCCGGTTTCCGGCGGTCTCAATCGGAGCCGGCGCGAACCGTTCGTCCAGCCCGCGTCCTCCTCCAGCAGCAATTCCAACGAAGGTCGTTCCACGTCGGAATACTGGATGTTGGAACCATGCAGATTGATCTGAGCCGCGTAGGACTTTCCACGAAAGCCGACAAAAACCGGGCGCCTGCGCGCGCCGCTTTGAATGCGACGCCCCGAGCGACGGCTGCGGTGATGCGCCGACAACAGACGGCGTCGGGTGGCCCCGGTCATTCTCAAACGAATCTCCGGCAGATTCCTTGACGCGGCCAACGCCTGGTATCCTTCGGGAGTTAATGCCCCGGTCAGATCGCGCAACCCGGCCATGCGCCGCAACAACATCCATGCCCTGTCCGCCATCGCCAATCCCCGACGCCGGCCCGCGGCATAAAACGACACCAGACCTTTCCCCGCCCTGGCGATTTCACGCACCTCATTTTCCGTCAGGGGTCGATTCCAAATGGCCACGTCATCCAGTTGCCCGGTGAAAGGATAACGATCCTGAAACCACAAGGGCTTGCCGAAAGCCAGGTTCTGCCGGGGTTGCCGCACGGAAGCGAGTGCGCCTCGGGCCCTTTCCAAACCGTTCTCGTAAACGCGAAAACTTCCGGCATCCTCATCGACCACCGCGGCCAGGTGGACATAGCGTCCCCGTTGCGTGAAAGGGTAGCTCGCGACTTGGCCCGCGTCGCCCGGCACGTAAAACGTCATCCGTCCGTTTTCTCGACACCAGCCGGAACGCTGTCCCAGCCCGGACGTATAAAAGATGTCCTGGCTGTGATTCTCTCCCGTAATTTTCAACCACATGGACAGGGTGTAACGGCCGCCCAGCGAAGCCCATTCCAAAGGATAATCCACCGTGGTGCGCTCGCGTCCGTCGAATTTGCAGGCGCCCCCAAAACGCCCCGGCACGATCACCGTGCCGGAAAGCAGCCCATGCCGACCTGAAATCCATTCACGGGAGGGGCTGCCGTCGAAATCAGCCAGAAAAATCAGTCCGCGCCCCTCGAGCGACCGTCGCAGGCGTTCCTGCTTGCGCGCGCGGGAGTCGGCGATGCCCGACAGCAGACGATCCCCAGGATCCCAGATCATCACCGTGGGGATGAGTATCGCCAAGAGCCACAGGATGACTGAAAATCGCTTGCGCATCTATCGAAGCCCCGAAGGGCGTTCCAGGAAGAGGTTAATTCCCGTCACCGACAGGGTTTGCCCCAGGTCTTCCCGCACCTGCATCACGCCGGACTTCAACCCGGAAAAGGTGATCTGCATGCTGGTCTGTTCTCCCTGCGAGGTCACGCTCTGGATAGCATGACGCTTAAAATGTCGACGCAACACAACGTCCAGATCCGGATCGACGGACGCGGAGTCCCTGGGATTCAGCGTCAGCACCATCAGTCCATCGCGCTGGAGAAAACCGGCATGACGCACCGCGCGCACCGCCACCAGCGCCAGGAACGCCAGCAGATACAAGATGACAAGAAACGCGAAATTGTAGGTGGCGGCAGCCACCGAAGCGGCAATAACCAGCATGATGAAGCCCACTTCCTCGGGCTCCTTGATCGGGGTCCGAAAGCGGATGATCGACAACGATCCCAGCAATCCCAACGAGAGTGGAATCGACAACTGAATGCACACGAACAGGGTGGTGATCGACAATCCCAGGAGCGGAAACGAACGCGACACCTGGCTGCCCGTGGCCCGCGTCTCGTAAAACATGCGGTACATCCCGGCCGCCGCGAACGAGGAAAACAACGACACCAAAAGGGCAACGGCAAACAGTTCGAGACTCATTTGTTCCGAAACCTGCTCGTAGGCGTTTAACGCTTCCACCAGATTCAATTTTTTTATTCGGTCTTTCCGTAATTATTCGACCAGTTTTTCGACGAAGAACCCGTATTTTGAAAAGCTTTGACTGCGAAATCCCATCCGGAACAACGCGTGATCCCAAAGATGAAGCGCGCGCCCATTGTCCTTGGCTTCGCTCTACCGTATGTTCGCATTCCACCGGACGGAGTGGTTCGAAACGCGTCCGGTTAAATCCCGTCAGATGTATTTCGCTGTCGACGCAGGCACGGGTACCGGTTATGGGACACAGGTACCGGCAGCGCTTGTAGCGGATTTTTACCGTGGGCATCAGGCCCGCCGGCAGACATACCCCGGTTTCGGCGGCCGCTGCGTACAAGTTCCGCGCCAGACCATCCTCTTCAAGGGGCATCCGGGCGATGTCATCAAGACCGGAAAGAACGCGTCGATGAAATTTCCGGCGCGTGGCGCCGTCGCGGTCCTTGATCTCGATATAGAGTGGGCCGTCGTAGGCCGCGGACGGCGTTGAGCCGATCGGGTACCAACGCAACCGCACCTTGCGCTTGATCAAGTCGCCGTTGGCTTTTTCCCAATAGCTCGACAGCCAGGCATCGTCGAAGTAAATGCTTTCCACCAAACCCACGGCATACCGCGGATCGGGACGGCAATAATGATTAAACACCTCGCGTGCGGCTCCCGCCAGAAAGCCGGCCCCCACACATTTCCGCTCGATCACGGGATGTTCGCCCGATTGCATGGCGTAACCATAGCAGGAACCGGACGCGGATGCCAACGCCTTAGCGTACCATGATCATGGTCCCCCGGATCATGTAGAAACCGTACGTGCCGGGTTCTCCAGCGGTCTCGCTGATCAGGGTTCCTTCGGGCGAATCCACATGCAAATCCCCCTCGAAGAACGAATAGTCCGTCTCCGGAACCCCCATTCCGCCCGCGCCCTCCAGCAGGACATCCTGGGCCGCCAGGGAGAGACAGGGCCAGACGGCGATGCGCCCTCCACCCCCGCTGACATTCCTAAATCCCAGTCCGCCGGAGGCATCCATGGTGCCGTGACCGAGCAAGCGTCTCCCCGCCAGCAACAGGATCGAACCGCCACTGCCGCCGGAGCCCTCGGTTCCCGTCCCGGTTTGGTAACAGGCTCGCTTGGCCACGGCCGTCAAGCGACCGTCGAGACGGATAAACTGGCCGGCCTGCAGCAGAATGGCGCCGCCTCCAAAACCGCAATCCGGCACTTCGGGATCGAGCCGCCAACCGCCGGGACTGCCGGGATGCAAGGGCCAGGCCGTCCGTCCGTACAACGAACCCGGCGCGGCGCCCGCGCCAAGCCCTCCATGACTCCCTCCACTGGTGGTATTGCCGGGCTTTCCCGGTCCCTGCCCGGGATGATACCCCAGCCCCATGGCATCGATGCCTCCCTCTGCCTCGATCGTGACATCCCCCTCGACCCGGATGCGCACCGTGGCGCCGTTGGTCGGATGCGCGGCCGGATGGAGCCAGCCGCCGGAGCGGAGGACCAGGTCGCTCCCCACGTCGATCCGCGCCCCGAAGGGACCGAACGTTTCATTCGTCGCGGCGGCGGGGAGGTGCAACTCCGCGTCCATTCCCAGCTCCAGGGTTTGGGCGACCTGGAGATGAAATCCCTCGGGCAGACCGAACACGGTGTTCGAGATCGTAAGAGAGTCCGGGGCCCAGCTTGTCCAGTTCGGAATTATCAGCCGCACCGAAGAAAAACGGTCTCCGTCGATTACCTCCGTCATCCAGAGCGGATCCGGCAAATACAGGGTGCCCATTTCGGCTTCGAAGGTAGAAAAGTACGTTGCCGAAGGCGAGGGCGGCGCGTAGGCCGAAAAACGCACGCCCGGGATGGGATCGTCGAGGGCGG
>CAZIUM010000061.1:0-14665 GCA_964542285.1 uncultured Lentisphaerales bacterium | reverse complement strand
CAACAGCCGTTGGCAGAACATGATCCGCGTACGTGTCAACGTTCGGACATGTTGGAACCAGATCAGCACCTACAAGCGTTTAAGGCGTCTGGGCCGCCCGCGTGACGGGGCAATAGGTTTCAACCTTGATGTAGCTGTCCGCGCCAATCAAGCTATCATAAGTCGGAGCCGCGACTCCGGCCATCTTGGCCTGCTCCACCGCGCCGTCGATCACGCGGAGGTTGTCGATGCAGGCATTCATCTGCGTCGTCTTGCGCGCCTTGATGAAGTTCGGGATGGCGATCGCGGCAAGCAGGCCGATGATCAGCACCACGATCATAATTTCAACCAATGTAAAACCTTGCTTATTCATTTATACTTCCCTTTTCCGCGACCGGCACGGACGTCCACTCCGAAATCCCCGCCTGTCGCCTGTGTTATCGTTTGCGAAACCGGCCGGACAACCACTCGGAAACCAGTCGGCTTCGACAAGTTATATATTAGCATAGGACATGCCAAGCGGTCTGGGGGGGCGAATTAGGGTCAAATCGTCCTCCCCCGGCGCAATTTTGCGAAACCGAAGTACCGGAAATTGCAAACGGAAGATAATTTGTCAGAATTGCGAAGAAAGCCGCGGCCAGACCTATCCGAGCAGGGCACGGGCGCGGTTGAGGACGTTGTCGGCGGTGAAGCCGAAATACACCGCCAGGTCCTTGTAGGCGCCCGAAGAACCGAATTGTTCGAGTGTCAGGGTGGCGCCATCGGAGCCAACATAGCGTTCCCATCCCATGGACACACCGGCTTCGACGGCCAGGCGTTTGCGGCAGGCGGGATCGAGAACCGCGTCGCGGTAAGCGACCGGCTGCGCCTCGAACAGCTCCCAGGAGGGCATGGAGACGACGCGCACGTTGACATCGGTCATGCGTTGTGCGGCTTCGAGGGCGATTTCGACCTCCGAACCGCTGGCGATCAGGATCAGGTCGGGCGTCCCCGAGCCGTTCTGCCACAAGGGATAGGCCCCCTTCTCGAGGTTGACGGCGGCGGGATAGACATCCCGGTCGATGACCTTCATGTTCTGTCGGGTCAGCAGCAAGGCCGTCGGGCCGCGATCGTTCTTGAGCGCCGCCAGCCAGGCCGCGGCGGTCTCGGTGGGGTCCGCGGGGCGGATGGTGGTCATGCCCGGCATGCAACGCAGGCTGGCGAGCTGCTCCACGGGCTCATGGGTGGGGCCGTCCTCGCCGACATAAAAACTGTCGTGGGTGAAAACATAGATCACGGGCAGCTTCATGATGGCGGCCAGCCGCACGGCCGGACGGCAGTAGTCCAGGAACACGAAGAAGGTGCCGCCAAACACGCGAAACCCGCCGTGCAGCATCATGCCGTTGAGCATGGAGGCCATGGCATGCTCGCGGATACCGAAATGCAGGTTGCGTCCGGCAAAATCGCCCGGCTTGACGCTGGCGTAGTCCTTGAGCAGCGTCTTGTTGCTGGGGGCCAGGTCGGCCGAACCGCCCACCAGCGTGGGCAACGCCCTGGCCAGGGCGTTAAGTACCGTTCCGGAGGAAGAGCGGGTGGCATCGGGCTTGTCCTTGGGGAAGTCCGGCAGGGCAGCCTCGAGCTGTTCGGGCAGTTCGCCTCCGATGTGGCGGCGCCAGGCGACGGCCTGGTCGGGACAGGTCTTCTCCCAGGCCTTGAATTCGCGGTCCCAGCGACGCGACAGGCGGCGGCACTTGGCCGTGCGGGCGGCAAAGATCTCGCGCACCTCTTCCGGCACGAAGAACTTCCGGTCTTCGGGGAAGCCCAGGGCCTTCTTGGTCAGGCGGACTTCCTCGTCGCCCAGGGGGGCGCCATGAACCTCGGCGGTGTCGGCCATGTTGGGACTGCCCTTGCCGATGGTGGTATGGCAGATGACGATCACGGGCTGTCCATTGGGACGCAGCGCCTTGCGGATGGTCTTGTCGATGGCTTCATAGTCGTGACCATCGACCTCCAGCACGCGCCAGCCGTAGGCCTGGAAGCGGCGTTTGGGGTCGTCGCCGCAGGACAGATCGGTACGTCCCTCGATGGTGATACGATTGCTGTCGTAGAACAGCACCAGGCGATCGAGCTTGAGATGGCCGGCCAGGGAGCAGGCTTCGTGACTGAGGCCTTCCATCAGGTCGCCATCGCCGCAGAACACAAAGGTCCGATGGTCGACGGGCTGAAACTTTGCGGCCTCGGTATTGACGCGCGCGGCCAGCATGCGCTCGGCCAGCGCCATGCCGACGGCGTTGGCGATGCCCTGCCCCAGGGGGCCGGTGGTGGTTTCGACACCGGGCGTATGGTCGGATTCGGGGTGTCCGGGTGTAAGGCTGCCGAGCTGGCGGAAGCGCTTGAGTTCTTCGAGCGGCAAATCGTAGCCCGACAGGTGCAGCAGGCTGTAAAGCAGCATGCTGCCATGGCCGCCGGAAAGGACAAAGCGGTCGCGGTCGGGCCAGTCGGGACGCGCGGAATCGTGCTTAAGATACTTCAGCCAGAGCACCGAAGCCACATCCGCCATCCCCATGGGCAGGCCCGGGTGCCCGGACTTGGCGGCCTGGACGCCATCGATGGCCAGGCAACGGATGGTGTTGGCGGCCCGGGTAAAATCTTCGACAGTCAGAGTGTTTTTCATTACGGCATTTCTCCAGAAACGATCGGGCATGCTCGATCGTCAACCACAAAAGGTATATGGGTGCAATGCGAATCATGATGTCAAAAAGCCCCGGCGCTGACAAGGCTTCTGCGTAATTCCATTGTCTTTCCAGGGGGGTTTGGGGTATGCTGATTCAAGACATGGAACGCATCACCGAAACGCTCAACCAGCGCAATCCCTCGTTCGACAACAACCTGCGCCCGCAGGCGTTCGACGATTTCATCGGACAGATGAAGGTACGCGAACGCTTGATGCTGGCGGTGGAAGCCGCGCGCCAACGGGAGGAATCGCTGGACCACGTCCTTCTTTCGGGTCCTCCGGGACTCGGGAAAACGACCCTGGCATTCATCCTGGGCAACGCCATGGGCGTGAATGTTAAAACCACATCCGGCCCGGTGATCGACAAGCCGGGGGATCTGGCGGGACTGCTGACCAGCCTGGAGCCGGGCGACATCGTCTTCATCGATGAAATTCACCGCATGCAACGATCCGTAGAAGAATACCTGTATTCGGCGATGGAAGATTTTGTGATCGACATCATGATCGACCAAGGTCCCAATGCGCGTTCCATCCGGCTGGACCTGCCCCGTTTCACATTGGTGGGAGCGACGACCCGCAGCGGGTTGATTTCCGCGCCCATGCGTTCGCGCTTCGGACTGGTCAACCGGCTCGATTATTATCTGGCGGACGACCTGCATCGGATTGTCGAACGATCCGCCGGCAAATTAAGCGTAAGTATCGATCCCGGCGGCGCCTCCGAAATCGCCGCGCGGTCCCGCGGGACGCCCCGCATCGCCAACAATCTGCTGCGCCGTGTCCGGGATTTCGCCCAGGTGCGCGCCGACAATCATATCGATCGCAAAGTGGCGTCGGACGCCTTGTCTCTGCTGGAGATCGATCCTCACGGCTTGGACGAAATGGACAAACGTTTGCTGGAAACCTTGATATACAAATTCGGCGGAGGACCGGTAGGCCTGAATACGTTGGCGGTGGCGGTGGGTGAAGAACCGGACACCATCGAGGAAGTCTACGAGCCGTACCTGATCCAGGAAGGCTACATCGAGCGCACGCCGCGCGGACGCTCCGCCACCGCCTTATGCCGCGAACGCATGCATGTCGTCATGGACAAGCCCCAGCAGGCTTCCTTGCGATTGTAACCCGCATGATTTTCTTATGAACCCCCGGCAAACAGTTCCGGTGACGCAAAGTGCGGATCGCAGGTATAGCAGACCCCCAAGCGACGCAGGCCGGTTTCGTCTCCCGGAGACACAATATGCGTCAGGTGCATATCCCGCTCGCGCAAGTCGGTCAGGTGGTCCATGGCAGCCTTGGCCGCCGGATTCGTGGCCGAGGAAATGGCCAGCGCAATCAACATTTCATCGAGATTCAGGCTGGGATGTTTACCCTTGAGAATGTCATGCTTGAGGTTGACGATGGAATCGATCACGGAGGGAGAGAGCAGGTGGATGTTGTCGGGGATGCCCGCCAGTTGCTTGATGGCATTGAGCACGGTACTGGCCGCCGCGTGCATTAATTCGGAATTCTTTCCACATACAATGGTCCCATCGGTCAGTTCGATGGCGGCACCACAGAAGACCCCGCGACACCCTTTGCCCCGTTGCATGCCCTCCTCCGCCGTACGGCGCGCGGGCAGGACGGTCGAACGCGCTTCCTGCTTGAGGTTCTGGTCCTTCATCAGCAATTCGACCCGGGCCACGGCACAGCGTTCCCCCAGGCCCATGGCATACTCGCAGGCATAGCGAAAATAGCGGCGCACAATTTCCTGTCCGGCGGCACGCCGGACCAGGTCGTCATCGACGATACCGAACCCGGCCCGGTTAACCCCCATATCCGTGGGGGACCGGTAAGGACATTTCCGATGGGTCATCGTTTCCCAAATCGCGCGCACCAGAGGGAACGCCGCGATGTCGCGGTTGTAATTGGTGGCCGTACACCCGTAGGCTTCGACGTGAAAGGGGTCGATCATGTTCACGTCCCGCAGATCGGCCGTAGCGGCCTCATAGGCCACGTTAACCGGATGCTTGAGCGGAAGGTTCCAAATGGGGAAGGTTTCGAATTTGGCGTATCCCGCGGAACGACCAGCCAGAGTATCGTGATAGAGCAACGAAAGACAAGTGGCCAGCTTGCCACTCCCGGGCCCGGGGCCCGTGACCACGACAATCGGACGTTCCGTGGCAATGTACTCATGGGCGCCATAGCCCTCCGGGCTGACAATCATCTCCACATCGGCGGGATATCCGCGGGTGGACCGATGGCACACCACCCGGACGCCGCGACGTTCGAGTTTGTCCTTGAACTGCCGTGCCGCGGGTTGTCCTTCGAAACGGGTGATGACGACGGCGCGCACCTCCAGTTCCCACTCACGCAGATCATCGATCAACTTCATGGCATCGGCATCGTACGCAATGCCGAAATCGGCGCGCATTTTTTTCCTTTCTATGTCGCCGGCATAGATACAGAGGATGATGTCGACTTTATCCCGAAGTTCGCGCAACAGGCGCAGTTTAACGTTGGGATCGTATCCCGGAAGAACGCGAGCGGCGTGATAATCGTACATCAGCTTGCCGCCGAACTCGAGATAGAGTTTGTTGTCGAACTGCTGCATGCGACTGAGGATTTCCTCGGTCTGTTCGCGTAAATAGCGATCGTTATCGAAACCCAACAACATCAGGGATTCTCCCGTGGATCCGTCGAAGCGGCACTGGAGGATGGCGCGCCGCTTTCCTGGGGTGGACGTAAAAGAAGCGATTTTTCAAGCAACTCGACATCATCGGGGGCCAAGACATAGATCACGTCCCCCCCCTTGACCATGGCAAATCGTCCGCCATCCGGCAAAGCATCGCCGATCGAAAGAACACGGCGCAGGACGTCGTCGGCCGCAAGTTCTATTGAAATCTCCAACCACGGGAATTCGAAACCATAGTGGATCGAAGAATTCATGACAAAACCAACCACTTCCCTGGCCTTCAGCGTGGAAAGCCGCAACAACCATGTTTGCAACAATTCTCGATCGGGATTCTGGCCGACGAATGCTCCCCGCCATCCATCCGCCGCATCCCGCTCCACCTGCTCCACCCTTCCATTCGAATGACGAACATGTACGCGTCGTATTTTGCCGGGGGAAACGGAAATCAGGCGCCGATCGAAAAGAACGTGCGGCGCATGCAAACCGGCGGTGACCCTGGCCACCGAACTTGTCGGCACAAGATAGGACCAGGGGACGCCAGCAATTTTCACGGGGCTCAATTCTCCATGCTGACGAACGTCATGAGGGATCAGCAATTGCCATGTCCGATCCGACGTGGTCAAAGACAAGCGCAGGTCTCCATTGGTGGCGGCATTGCGGACCGTGGAATCCGCGATTTCCTCGAACTTTACCGCACGCAGACTTGTCAGGGCGCCGAGGAAATCCGCCATGGCAACGTCATCGGCCGGCCCAATCACCGGGGCGGTAAACTCCCATTTCCCCGCATCGGAACACCGCAGCGCCAGCGGATGGGCGCCGTTGAACACTTCCAAGGCAAGAACGGCATCCTTTCGCAAAGGGAGCGGACGTTTCTCGATCAAGGCATCCAGCGGCTGCATGACGGCGCGCCGCAGCGAACCGGTGATCGCGACTACGGCCAACCCATCCGGCATCATGGCGTGGTAATGATCGGGCAAGCCCTCCACGGAACGCCCGAACAAATATCGCTGTCCCACGGGATTGCCGGCCTCCCAGACTTGCATCTGCACCGCCGCATCCTGTTCCGCCAGGCCAAATCCGGCCACCGACGGGGAGGTGGGCGTTGCATCGCTTGCGGTCTCGGGCGCATAAGACCATACGAAACGGGCGATTTGGACGCGGTTCAGTTCATCCAGGATGCGTTGAACCACTTGGTTGTCCGCGCGCATGTTGACGGGTTGCGAAAGCCGCCATCCATCCGCGGCGCGAGAAAGCCGCACAAAGGCGGAAGATGGCCGCCGCAGGGAAAGGCTGACGATACGGCGCGAATTCCCATGATAAAGGCTGCGATCGCGCAAGTCATGCATCATGGTCGGCAAGGCGTCCATCAGATTGGCGGTTACAACCAGAACGTCTCCAGCCCCTTCCAAAGTGGCAAACTGTTCGTTGCTGACCGGAGTACGATTCCCCAAAAGGAGGTCGACGCGCATTCGTGGTCCGGCAACCAGGAGACGAACCTCCGCGGCCAACAAGCCAAAATCGACCGGAGACAATTCACGCAAGGCGAGTTCATGCGCGTCGATTCGGTCCAGCACCCTCACCCGTTCGCAAGCGTCCAACAGTCGCTGAACCGTTTCGCGATTTGCTCTTGCAACCACCGGGTGCGTCAGTTGCCACCCATCCACATCTCGTCGCAACTCAACCCGCCAGCCATCGCGCTCCAAGGCCAGATAGTCGATTTCGCGCAGAGGCGATTCGATCAAGCGGCGCCCCGGCACAATTGCGGCGCCGCGTTGAACAACCGGACGATGAATTACCCAGAGCAGCATGCCGCTGGTACAACATGCAATCAGCAAAAAAATGGTTGAACGAACACTGTTCATGGGATTCAACCTCGTCGTCTGACCGCCATGCACAGAACTCCGGCCAGCAGGAAAACAGCCGGCCACATCACCACGATGCGCAACAAGAACCGCACCTGTTTGCGACGCGACAACCCCAATTGGATGGCATTGCTGTCCAGGGGCGCGGATGCCGCCGTAGGCAATCCCGCTTCAGACAGCCAATTCAGCGCATTCAGAACCAGGTCACGATTTCCGGTACGTCCGCCCGCCAACAAGGCATTTACGGCAAAATGCGAATCGCCAAAGACGACCGCGCGCATGGGACGCAACCCAAGATCGTCCCCCGACGCGGCGCCTTTTTCCACGGCAACAACCACCGGATAAGAATCCATTTCTTCGAGGTTTCGCAACGGACTCTTCTCCGAAACCATTCGATTCGTTTCCGCCAAGCGGTAGGTATCGAGCAGAACCGACGATTGTGGCGAGGCGGACACGATAGCCGTTGCACGGGGGTGTTCCATGATGGGCAGATCATTCGGCACAAGCGGCAAAAGAACTTGAGGCCTGACAAAATAAACGGCCGTCCCCCGCAAATCCCGCGTAATGGGATGATCGCCGAAACGATCGACAACCAAGGCTTGCCCGGCCAACTTGGGTGCGCCGACAACCGTGGCCTGAGCCTGACGCAGGCTCAGGCAAGCAAGCAGGTTCTCCCATCCGTTCGGCAGGAAATCGAGACGATCCAACAACCAAAGTAATCGTCCTCCTTTGGCGAGAAACGCCTCCAATTGAGCGGACTCCTCCTCGGTGGGGGGGCGTTTCGGGCCGGCCACGATCAGAATGTCGCCATCGGAAGGGACTTCCCCGGTGTTGGCCAGCAACAGCGGTTGCAAACGATATCCTTCGCGACGAATCTCACGGGCCAGATCGGAATACCCCACGAGAGGATCGTAATTTCCAAAATCGCGTTCGTCGTGTCCTTGCAAAGTATAAACCGTGGGCTCTTCGCTGCGCGCAAGACGTGCCAGTGCGGCAGCGCAGACTTGTTCTCCGATAAAGCGTCCCGAGACCTTCGTCTTGGTGCCTATTTTCCCGGACGAACGAGTGCCATCGAAAACGTCTTCGACCGGAAGAATTTCGTGGCGATCCTGACCGGAAAAAACCACGGCATGCCCGGCCACGCCATATTGGCGTGACAACCGCGTGGCTTGCGCCAAGTCCCGACGCGGATCGACAAAGAAGAGATCGAGGCTGGTGTTCTCCATGCTGGATGTCGCATCCTTAAGAAGCGTAAGCAAGAGTCGCAAGGGTTCAAACGCAACATGCGTTCGTGGAACCAGCACAATCACGTTTACATGTCCCCTGGCATTGGACAGCAATTCAAGCGTTCGCGGAGAAAGTTCCGCCGGACGTCCGGGGACACGCCAGGAAACATCGAGATAGGAGGCCAGGACATTCAGCAGCAAAACGAAGCTGAAAGCCAACAGCACGGACAACAGGAAATGCGATCCGGAAAGAAATCGTCGCCAACCATATCGTTTGCCGGAACGAAGTGCCATCGCGCGGTCCATGTCTCGCGTCGGCCTTTCCCCGATCCCCTGATCGTCCCGGGTTACCGCCATTGCCGCACCTCCAACAGACGCACGGACACATACAGGAAAAACCATGTAAAGGAGGCATGCCGCACCAGGCTTACAAGTGCCAGACGTCCGGACGCGGCATCCAGCAATTCGATCGCCAGGGGATACGCAGGCATGTGCCAGCGGATTTCCGGGAAGAAACGCGACGCTCCGCCCCAGAGCCAGGCGAAGCTCAGGCAAGCCAGCAAGGTGCCGCAGGCGGACCAGACCGGCCGGCGGGCAACCAGCGACATCAGCGTGCCGATCGACGTCCAGGTTAACGCCTGCAGCCCCAACACCAGTGTGGCGGGCCACAAGGTACTGACATTGGGAATTTTATCGGGAAGCGCCCGCCGCAACAACAGCCAGCAAGCCAGGGAAGCAAACAACCCAATCAAAACCACCCCCAACCCCGCAATGAACTTGCCCAGCACCAGGTCCCGTTCCTTGACGGGAACGGTCGCCAACAATTCCATGGTTCCGCTCGAACGTTCCGCGGCAAATAACGGCATCGTGGACATGGCCGCCAGCAACGGAAGCGACAGAGCCACTGACAAGGTCCAGAGAGACTGAAGGCTGTAAAACCGACCTTCCCCAAAGTGCAAAGAGGACGCAAAGAGCCCCCCCGAAAAGGCCAGAAAAATCGCCAGGGAAGCATAGCCCCAGGGAGTCACAAACATCGAGAAAAACGAACCGGCGCCAACAATTCGCGACAGACTCATGCCCCCCCCTCCTCCTCGACCCGATCGCCTCGATTTTTCGCCCGATCGATAATGGCCGCGACCTCATCGGGGGTCCAGGCGTTCCCCAACACACGCCCCGCCTCCAGCAAGGTGCAGGACCGGCACAATTGTTCGACGACATCCAACCGGTGGGTCGCCATGAGAATGGTGCTATGTCGGGACATCTCGTTGAGCATGTCACAACAAGCCTTCATCTGCAAGGCATCGAGCCCGGCAAAGGGCTCATCGAGCAGCAAAAGTCTGGGCTCCGTCAAAATGGCATCGGCCAACCCCACGCGCTGTCGCTCTCCCAGCGAGAGACGACGAATGACCTTACGGTGCAATTCTCCAAGATTGCACACGGCCATCACATGTCTCAGCCGCACCCGCAACCTCCGGCCATGCAGTCCTTTCAATTGTGCACGGTACCGTAAATGCTCACCGACACGGAATTCGTTGTACAGCGGACAGCCTTCCGGCAGGTACCCGGTCAAACGCCGACAAGCCCGGGGAAAGGCAAGCAGATCGAATTCGCCGACAAAAACCCTGCCGGCGGAAGGCATCAAATATCCCGCCACCACTTTAATCAGTGTGCTTTTCCCGGCGCCATTCGATCCGACCAGCCCGTGAATCCCCCCCGAGGCCAACGAAAACGAAACGTCATCCAGCGCCCGAACGGTACCAAAGCGTTTGGCAAGATGTTGCACCTCAAGCATGAGCGATCCAAAGGACTGACTGACCAATCGCATTTGCCGCCTTAGCGACCCTGTCCCAGACGCTGCGCGTTGCGCTCGGGCAACCCCGCCGCGCGCACTTTTGCCGCGGCCGATTCAAAATCGTACGTTACGCGGTGAAACTCGATTTTTTTTATTTTGGGAATATACATTACATAGGAACTGCGCGGGTCTCCATCGCGCGGTTGACCGACACTGCCCACGTTAATGAAGTATTTCACGCCGAAAGAAACCACCAGATTGGCGGTTTCCGCCCGAATGACTTCCGCCCGTTTTTCGAAAACAAGCGGGACGTGGGTGTGGCCATGAAAACACAGGGTGGTGGTCTGGTAATTAAAATGCGCTTCGGCATCAAGCAAATCGAAAACATAGCCCCAATGATCGGGCATGTCCAATGTGCTGTGCACAAGCGTAAATCCCATGATCATGCGTGACAGCGGCAGGTTGCCCAACCAATTGCGTTCGTCTTCACTCAATTGACGCCTTGTCCAGGCGATGACGTTGGCGGCCAGGGGCTGAAAGTCTTCAAGAACCTCCTCGTCAGAGCTGCAATAATGATCATGATTGCCGCGCACGCAAGCACAATTCAATTCGCGAATCAAATCAATGCAAGCGCTGGGGTCTGCATTGTAGCCCACGACGTCGCCCACGCAGACAAAGTCCGTTGCTCCACGGGACCGCGCATCGTTGACCACCGCGGTCAAGGCTTCCAGGTTGGAATGAATGTCTCCGAGAATGGCAAATCGTCTGTCCATACGGAATCGGGCTCCGGCGGGGGGTTAGATTCGTAGAATGGCGGCCGCGATCGTGAGATCCTGCACCACGGTGATTTTGAGATTGGGTTCCCCCCACTCGACGAGACGCACCGGTTCGCCCAACAACTCGACGGCAGCGGAATCGTCCGTCACCGTTTTGTTGCTTTCCGCAAGTTTCTTGTAGGCTCGCACCAGGATATCGTGTCGGAAGGATTGCGGGGTTTGAACGGCCCACAGCTTGGTGCGGTCCATGGTCTCCTTGACCAGGGTCCCCTTCTCGACAAATTTGATGGTGTCTACGATGCGACTGGCCGCCACGCCCGAGCCATGTTTGCGCGCGGCACGAACGGTTTCACTGATCAAGTCCGAAGTGACCATGGGACGGGCCGCATCGTGGACCGCAACATACTGCACTTCGGGCGCCAAGGCGGCCAATCCATTGCGAACGGAATCCTGACGCTTGGAGCCCCCATGCACGACTTTACGCAACTTCGAAATGCCGAACATGCGAACCATGCCCTTGGCGGCCTCGACCTGCTCGCGTCGAACCACGAGAATAATCTGGTCGACATCGGGACAATTCTCGAAGGCCATGAGCGAATAGGCCGCAACCGGCCGTGAACCAAGGCTTAGAAAAGCCTTGTCAAGTTTGGCGCCCATGCGCTCCCCACGTCCTGCCGCCACGATAATTGCTGCTGTCATGAATGTTGATATTCCTTAAAAAAACAAAACCCACGCTACCAAAATGGCCCCCCGCATGCACCAAGAACTTATCATTCCGGCCCCGACTTGGTCAAGTCTCTTTCCAAGTCTCCGGCAAGTTCCGGCGTGTCTCCGAAGTTCCTTTCAGGTTCTCTCCAAGTTGACAATTGGATTGCCTTGATTCGGCGTTCGGTGTTCAATGTCCCAAGTTGCACATAATTTCAGGGATTCCCATGAAGCGACAAGGAGTTACCACATGAAACGATATCTATTGGATGTCATCAAGCAAAAGAATGTTCTGGTATCTGACGGAGCCTGGGGAACCTTGTTGCAACAGCGTGGGCTGACGGGTCGGGACTGTCCCGAGATCTGGAACCTGGAACGACCCAACGCGGTTGAGGACGTGGCCGCGACCTATCTCCACGCTGGCTCGGATGCGGTCGAAACCAACAGTTTCGGTGGCAACCGCGTGATGCTCGGGCGTCATGGTCTAGGCGAACAAGCCACCCGGATCAACCGGTCAGCGGCCGTATTGTCGCGCCGTGCGGCCGGCGAAGATCGTTTCGTGCTGGGATCCATGGGACCCACCGGAACCATTTTGATGATGGGCGAAGTCAGCAAGGCCACGATTTTCGAGGCCTTTGCCGAACAGGCACAGGCCCTCGAAGCGGGAGGCGCCGATGCCGCCTGCATCGAAACCTTCACGGCACTCGACGAAGCCACGCTGGCCCTGCGGGCCGTGCGGGAGAATACGAACCTGACACGTATTTGCACGTTCACCTTTGAACGCACGGCGGACGGGGATTACCGCACCATGATGGGAACCAGCCCGGAGGAAGCCGCCTCGGCCCTGATCGAAGCCGGCGCCGAGATCATCGGAACCAACTGTGGCAACGGGATGGAACGCATGATCGAAATTATCGCACGGTTGCGCCGGACCGCCCCCGAAACCCCACTCCTGGTGCATGCCAATGCAGGACTGCCCCGCCTGATCGAAGGTCGCGAGGTGTATCCTGAAACGCCTGAAGTCATGGCCGGGTTCGTGCCAAAGTTGATCGAAGCCGGAGCAAACATGATCGGCGGTTGTTGCGGAACGGGGCCGGAGCATATCGTTGCCATCCGGCAGGCGGTCGATCAATGGCGCCAACGGGCCTGATCGGGACATGGAAACACGCACGGAGATTCTTCTGGTGGCCATCAATGCGCGCTACTCCCATTGCGGGATGGCGGGACGCTCGTTGCTGGCCAATCTGGAGGAAATGCGCGACAAGGCCCGCCTATTGGAATTCGACCTCGACATCCTGCCCCTGCAACTCGTCGACCAAATTCTGGAGCACCGGCCAAGAATCGTCGCATTCAGCGTGTACCTGTGGAATCGACATCTGGTGACCGCCACCGCGCAACTGTTGCGGCGACTTACGCCCCAAACCGCCATCCTCCTGGGAGGGCCGGAAATCGTTTCCGACGGCCATGCGCAATGGGATGGACTGGCGCATGCCCTTGTGTGCGGCGAAGGCGAAACCGTATTGCGCAACTGGTGCCGACGGTATTTGGGACAACCTGTCGTCTCGGCCCCGGTCTCCCCTGAAGTGATTGTCGCCGAACCGGTGCGGCTCGATAGTCTTGCCCTGCCCTACGATCTGTATGACCGGACCGATTTGGAGCACCGAACGATCTATGTCGAGACCGCGCGCGGATGTCCATTTCAATGTCATTACTGCTGTTCCCGCAACAGCGGTTGGCGTCCCCTGCCGCTCAAGCGGTTGTTTCGCGCCTTCGACCGGTTGCTGGCGCGCGGCGCGCGTCATTTAAAGGTTCTCGACCGCAGTTTCAATGTCAATTTGCAACATGCCTGTGAGGTGCTGGATTACTTTTTGGACAAAGCCCTTTCCGGCTTGCGGTTGCACTTGGAATGGACCCCCACGGAGTTGCCCTCCGATCTCCTTCGTCGCCTGCGCGCCTTTCCGCCCGGGGGGCTGCACCTGGAGGTCGGAATCCAGACCTTGAATCCGGACGTCGCACGTGCCATCGGACGGCCCGAATCCCGTTCCACCGTGATCGAAACCCTGCAAACACTGCAAGAGATTCCACTCGATCTGCACGGCGATCTGATCTTCGGCTTGCCCGGAGAGGATGAGGAATCGTTTGCGGCCGGGTTCGACCGACTGGCCTTCTTGGAGTTGCCTGAACTGCAGGTCAACCGGCTAAAAGGCCTGCCGGGGACTCCATTGCGGCCGACACCACACCCTGGCGACCGGTTCAGTCCCTGGCCGCCCTACGATCTCCTGTATAGCGACAAGTTGTCTTTTCAGGATCTGGCCCGCATGCAGCGCTTCGCCATGACATGGGATCGTCTGAACAATCGCGGCCATTTCCGCCACACCCTGCCCTTGTTGTGGAGAAATTCCTCTTGCTCCCCCTACACCGGCATCGGGGCCATCGCGGAAGACATGTATCGAACGGAAGGCCGTCTGCATGCCATCGGAACCCATACCTGGGCTAAATGTCTGTGGCGCCACCTCAAACCGCGTTCCGTGGACATCGCGGCGCAGACCCGAGCGGCACTACAGCGCGACGGAATCCCCGACCCTGTGCTGGACAGTCCTTGAAAACCTTCTCGGGTGCGTTTCAATGCCGATGAGCCGCTGATGAACCGCCCCTGGGCGCCCCCTTTCCCGCCCCTGGACGGGTCCCGGGATTCCATCGGCAATTCTAATTATGTCGGTTTTTTTCGTTTCGTCTGAAGGGGACCGCGCGGACTTTGGCGATGATTTCAAAATGTTTATTTCGCGGTTGGTGGCTGGAAGACACACCGACACACCGAGAATTGGCTGTTGCGCCTTGACCATGCAAGTCGTTTCGCGTATTTTCGAATGCAATGGCCATTTGGCATTTGGGCCCATAGCTCAGTTGGTCAGAGCGGAGGACTCATAATCCTTTGGTCGCAGGT
>CAZIUM010000060.1:0-14665 GCA_964542285.1 uncultured Lentisphaerales bacterium | reverse complement strand
GCAAGCTGAAGCCGGTTATCCAACCGCCGAATCTGATCGAAATCCAGACACAATCTTACCGCGATTTCCTGCAAAGCGAGGTGCCGCCGGGCAAACGCGACAACAGCAAGGGATTGCAGGCTATCTTTCGCGAGGTTTTTCCCATCGAAAGTTACGATGGGCGCTATCTGCTCGATTTCGTGAAGTTCGAAATCGGCGAGCCCAAGATGGACATCCAGCAGGCGCTGTCCGATGGGGGAACCTATGCCGCTCCGCTGCACGCGACTTTCACGCTGAAGGATGGCGAGGAAATCCGCGAAGAGGACGTCTATCTCGGCGAATTGCCGCTGATGACGCCGGATGGCGCCTTTGTCATTAACGGTGCCGAGCGCGTCATTGTCAGCCAGCTTCATCGCTCGCCCGGAGTCTGTTCCGAGGCGGCGTTGCACGCCAACGGCCAGACGCTCTACTCGGTGCGCATCATTCCCGACCGTGGCTCCTGGATCGAGATCCAGTTCGACACCAGCGATGTCATGTGGGTTTACATGGACCGACGCCGCCGCCGTCGAAAGTTCCACGCGACCACGTTTCTGCGGGCGTTGGGGTACGGGACGGACGAAGCGATCCTCAAACTGTTTTATTCCTTCCGAAGTGTCGAGACGGCCAAAATTCCGCCCGTGGCGGAACTCGAGACGTACCGATTCAAAGACGATGTCGTGGATGTCGATTCGCAGGCCGTGCTGGCGCGGCGGTACGAACCCGTAACCGAAGCCGTGTTGACGCAAATGGCCCAGGCCGGGTTTGCCACGGTCGATGTGGTCGATGTTTCCTGGGACGAGGGCGTGTTGATGACGACGCTGCAGGCCGATCCGACGCGTTCGGAAGAAGAGGCCCTGCGCGATATCTACCACCGTTTGCGTCCGGGCGATCCGGCCACGCCGGCCAATGCCAAGCAGCTCATGAAGCGACTGTTCTTCGATCCGCGCCGGTACGATCTCGGGCTGGTGGGACGTCACAAGATCAACGGCCGTCTCAAGTTGGCGGGTAAGGTGCCCGAGGACCTGCGCACGCTGCACGAAAGCGGCATTGACGTGGTAGAAGCCATTCGTCTGCTTCTGGACATCCAAAGCGAGCGTGAAGATGTCGACGACATCGATCACCTTGGCAACCGCCGCATTCGCACGGCGGGTGAACTGCTTGAAAACCAGTGCAGGGTAGGGCTGGGACGCACGGAGCGTCTCATTCGCGAACGCATGACTTTGTTCGATCCGGCCACCGGTGTGTTGTCGCCGGCACGGCTCGTCAACAGCAAATCGTTGGCAGCCGTTTTACAGGATTTCTTCGGGCGCAGTCAACTCAGCCAGTTCATGGATCAGACGAATCCTCTCAGCGGACTTGCGCACAAGCGGCGTCTCTCCGCGCTGGGACCGGGGGGACTGAGCCGGGAACGGGCCGGTTTCGAGGTTCGTGACGTGCATAGTTCGCACTATGGCCGCATCTGCCCGATCGAGACGCCGGAAGGCCCCAACATCGGGTTGATTTCCTCGCTGGGGCTTTACGCGCGCATCAACGATTTCGGGTTCATTGAAAGCCCCTATCGTCCGGTCGAAAACGGCAAGGTCACCGACAAGGTGGTCTACATGACGGCGGACGTGGAAGAACAGTTCGTTATTGCCCAGGCCAACTCCGTGCTCAAGGAAGACGGCACGTTTGCCGCGGATTACGTGAGCGCGCGATTCCACACGGAGTTCATGGACGTGGCGCGGGACCAGGTGCAGTACATGGACGTCTCGCCGATGCAGGTGATTTCGATTGCCGCCGGCCTGATTCCGTTTCTTGAGCACGACGATGCCAACCGGGCCCTGATGGGCGCCAACATGATGCGCCAGGCGGTGCCCCTGTTGCGAACCGAACGGCCGTACGTGGCCACCGGGCTCGAGCAGCGCGCCGCGGCAGACTCCTGCGTGACCATCCTGACGCAGGAGGACGGCATCGTGGCCTATGCTTCGGCCACCGAGATCGTCGTGACTCCCGACGGCAAGATGCCGCAGGGACGTGCCCGGCGGGCACGAGGAGTGCAGCGGTACAGTCTGCAGAAGTTCCGTCGAACCAACGCCGGCACCTGTTTCAACCAGACGCCCGTGGTTACGGTCGGCCAGGAAGTCAAGGCCGGCGACGTGCTGGCCGATGGACCGGCCACGCGCGAGGGCGAACTGGCGCTGGGCAAGAACCTGCTGGTGGCTTTCATGCCCTGGAGCGGGTACAATTTCGAGGACGCCATCCTGGTGAGCGACCGGATCGTGCGGGATGATATCTTTACGTCGGTGCATATCGACGAGTTCGAAGTCGGCGCGCGCGACACCAAGCTGGGGCCGGAAGAGATCACGCGCGATATTCCCAACGTAGGCGAGGAAGCCCTGAAAAACCTGGGGCCTGACGGCGTGATCCGGGTCGGCGCCGAGGTCCGGCCGGGCGACATCCTGGTTGGGAAGATTACACCGAAGAGCGAAACGGAACTGGCGCCGGAAGAGCGGTTGTTGCGCGCCATTTTTGGCGAGAAGGCCGCGGATGTGCGTGACACGTCCCTGACGGTGCCGAGTGGTGTCTACGGGATCGTGATGGACGTCAAGGTGACGTCGCAGCAGGATGCCAGGCATTCCACGGGAGTCGTGGGCAAGCGCCCGGCGATCAAACCTGGGGATGAAGAGGATGCCGAAGGCCTGGAAGGACTGGAAGTTGGCGTGGTTCCCGAGGAAGACGCGGGAGAGATCAAGTCGCGTCCGCCCACCCGGGATGTGCGCGATGTCGAGGCCGAGCGTAAGCGCAAGCGTCTGGATCTCGAAGAGCAACTGACGACGGCATTGAGCAATATTCTGCTGGGCGAAAAGATTCCCCTCGACGTGCTGGACGTCGAAACGGGCGAGACCATTATTCCGGCCAATCGCAAGATCACCAAGACCCTGTTGTCGAAACTGGCCAAGCGGCACGACCACATTCAGATCGAAAGCAGCCCCGTGCAGCAGAAGATCGAAGAGATCATCGACGAGTACCGTCCGCGTTTCGACGAGTTGGACATGGTGGACGAGACCGGCTTCGGTTCCGGACACGAAGAGGACGAGGAAGGCGGCGTGGTCAAGCAGGTACGGGTATACATCGCCAGCAAGAAGAACCTCTCCGTGGGAGACAAGCTGGCGGGGCGGCACGGCAACAAGGGTGTCGTGGCCCAGATCGTGCCGATGTGCGACATGCCATTTCTGCCGGACGGCACGCCGGTCGACATCGTGCTTAATCCCCTGGGCGTGCCTTCGCGCATGAATCTCGGGCAGTTGTTCGAGACGTACTTGGGGCTGGCCTGCAAGGAACTGGGCATATACGCCGCGACTCCGGTGTTTGACGGTGTCAGCGAGCAGGAGATTGACTCGTTGCTGCGTCAGGCCAGGGAAGCCCAGGTCAACGATCCCCAGCGCAAGGCCTGGATTTGCGAAGACGGCAAGTCCGAGGTATACGACGGACGCACGGGCGAACCCTTCGATCAGCGCGTCGTCGTGGGGCAGATCTACATGCTGAAGCTGCACCATCTGGTGACGGACAAGATCCATGCCCGTGCAACGGGGCCCTACTCGTTGGTGACGCAGCAGCCGCTGGGCGGCAAGGCGCAATATGGCGGACAGCGCATGGGCGAAATGGAAGTCTGGGCGCTCGAGGCCTATGGCGTGGCCTACGCGCTGCAGGAATTGTTGACGGTTAAGAGCGACGATGTCGCCGGCCGAACGCGCATTTATGAATCGATCGTCAAGGGTGCCAACACGCTGGAAGCCGGCATGCCGGAATCCTTCACGGTGCTGATGAACGAGTTGCGCGGCCTTTGTCTTGACATGAAGCTGCTGGGCGGCGAGAGCCATCCGGCGTCGATTATTTGAAGCCAGTAGTCGGGAGACCTAACATTGAATCCGTACGCGGCTAGAGAAATGCTTGAAACGATTGGGGCGGATCAATACGATGCCGTCAGTATCGTGTTGGCTTCGCCCGAGACCATGCGTTCATGGAGCTACGGCGAGGTGCGAAATCCGGAGACCATCAACTACCGGACTTATCGTCCGGAACGTGACGGCCTTTTTTGCGAGCGGATCTTCGGTCCGACGCGTGACTGGGAATGTGCCTGCGGAAAGTACAAGCGCATCAAGCACAAGGGGGTCGTTTGCGACCGTTGCGGTGTGGAAGTGACGGTATCGCGTGTGCGTCGTCAGCGCATGGGGCACATCGAGCTGGCCGTGCCGGTATCTCACATCTGGTTCTTCAAATGCACTCCGAGTCGCATCGGTCTGATGCTCGACCTTACGGCCAACCAGCTTGAACGCGTGTTGTATTACGAGGATTACCTCGTGCTCGATCCGGGCGACACCCCGCTGAGTTCTCTGCAATTGCTGGGGGATAACGAACACCAGGAAGCCCTCGACAAGTATGGCGAAAACTTCACCGCCATGATGGGGGCCGAAGCCATCCGCAAGGCGCTGGCGGCCATTGACCTGGACAAGATGATGGCCGATCTCGAAGAGGAGATCGAAAACACGCGCAGCAAGCAGACCCGCATGAAGATCACCAAGCGCATGAAGGCTTGCGAGGGATTCCGGATCAGCGGTTCGCGGCCCGAATGGATGGTGCTGGACGTTCTGCCTGTGATTCCTCCGGAATTGCGTCCCCTCGTGCCGCTTGAGGGCGGCCGTTTCGCGACCTCGGACCTGAACGATCTTTACCGTCGTGTCATCAATCGAAACAACCGTCTCAAGAACCTGTTGCAGCTCAAAACGCCCGATGTGATTCTTCGCAACGAAAAGCGCATGCTGCAGGAAGCCGTCGACGCGGTTTTCGACAACGGGCGACACGGTCGCGCGGTTGCCGGGGCCGGGAATCGTCCGCTCAAGTCGCTTTCGGACATGCTCAAGGGCAAGAATGGCCGCTTCCGTCAGAATCTGCTCGGCAAACGTGTCGATTATTCGGGACGTTCGGTGATCGTGGTCGGTCCCGATCTGAAACTTCACCAGTGCGGTCTTCCCAAGAAGATGGCGTTGACCTTGTTCGAGCCGTTCATCATCCGGCGGTTGAAGGACCGCGGCATCTGCCATACGGTCCGCAGTGCACGCAAAATGATCGAGCGGCACGAGGAACCGGTTTGGGAAGCGCTGGAGGAAGTGACGCGCGGCAAGACCGTGATGCTCAACCGCGCGCCGACATTGCACCGCCTTTCGATGCAGAGTTTCGAGCCGGTGTTGATCGAGGGTGAGGCCATTCAGATTCACCCGATGGTCTGCACCGCGTTCAACGCCGACTTCGATGGCGACCAGATGGCCGTGCATGTTCCCCTTTCGGTGGAGGCGCAACTGGAGAGCCGCCTGCTGATGATGTCGACGAATTCGATCTTTTCGCCGGCATCCGGGCGATCGATCATGACGCCGACGCAGGATATTGCGCTGGGCATCTACTATCTCACCGTGGTCGGACAGCAGGACAAGCTGGCCGGACGCGTCGTGGGCAAGAATCCCCCCAGTGCGGAGGAACATCTGCCGCTTTTCGGTTCGTCCGACGAGGTGATGCTGGCGCATGCCGAAAAACATGTGGCCATTCACACTCGGATTCGCTTTCGCAATCCGGATTACGGCAAGCAGACCCGATGCGGAAACCCGGACCTCAAGGTGTTCGAAACCACGGTCGGACGCGTAATTTTCAATGAAGTCTGGCCACGGGAACTCGGATTTGTCAACGAAAAGGTCGACAAGAGCCGGTTGGGCGACCTGATCCTTGCCTGCCACCAGGTGGCGGGTCGCGCGCGCACCGTCAAGGTGCTGGACGACCTCAAGGCGCTGGGGTTCGATCATGCCTGTCTCGCGGGCGTTTCCATGGGCTTGAAGGACATGATTCGACCCAAGGCCAAGGACGACCTGCTCTCCTGGGCGCGCCAGGAAGTCGACAAGGTGGACAAGCAACTTCAGATCGGCGTGATCACCGAAGGGGAGCACCACAACAAGATCATCGACATTTGGACCACGGCCAACGAAAAGATTGCCGACGATCTGTATCTGGCCATCGACGGCAACGCCATTGCGGGATCCCCCGCGCCGCATGAAACCAATCCGGTTTTCATGATGGTCGATTCCAAGGCGCGTGGTTCCAAGACGCAGATTCGGCAGCTTGCCGGCATGCGGGGCCTGATGGCCAAGCCTTCGGGGGAGATCATCGAGCGTCCGATCACCGCCAGCTTCCGTGAAGGACTCAGCGTGCTCGAATACTTCGTTTCCTCGCATGGCGCTCGCAAGGGTCTGGCGGATACCGCGCTCAAGACGGCCGATGCGGGGTATCTTACCCGGAAGCTCGTGGATGTGGCCCAGGACGTGATCATCGTCATGCAGGACTGCAACACGGTCAATGGAATTGAAATCGAGACCGGGGCGGAAGGTTTCGAAGGGATGGTTCCCTTGCGGCAGCGCATCCTGGGGCGTACGGCCCTGCATGACATCGAACATCCCGTGACCCACGAGATCCTGGTGCGGGCGAACGACGAGATCGACGACGAGGCCTGTCAGCGAATCGAGACCGCCAACGTCGACAGCGTCTGGATTCGCAGCGGGTTGACCTGCGATGCGCGACACGGCATGTGCGCAAAGTGTTACGGGCGCGATTTGTCGACCGGTCAGACCGTCGAAATCGGGACGGCAGTAGGCATTGTCGCGGCGCAGTCGATCGGGGAGCCCGGCACGCAGCTCACCATGCGAACCTTCCACATCGGCGGGACCGCCCAGGCCGTGGTCGCCACCCCGGAAGTGGTCACGCGGCATGATGGCGTCGTGCATTACGAGGACGATCTGCGTTGCGTGCGTAACGACGACGGCGACAACATCGTGCTCAACAAGAACGGCGCGCTGGTGTTGCGCGATGCCGGAGGACGCGAACTCGAACGGGTTTCCCTGCCGATTGGCACCGCCCTGACCGTTGAGGATGGGGCAGAGGTCAAGACCGGGCAGCGCATTGCGTATTGGGACCCCCACAGCGTTCCGGTGCTGGCCGAAAAACATGGGGTCGTCAGCTTCCACGATTTCGTCGAGGATGTGACGGTTCAGAGCGACGTCGACGAGGAAACCGGCATGCGGACTCTGGTCGTGATGGACACGCGCGAGGCGCTGCATCCGCAGATCGTGGTTACCGACCCCGAAAAGGGGACCCCAGTGGGCTTTTGCCACATTCCGGCCGGCGCCCACGTGATGGTCAAGGAAGGCATGAAGGTTTCTCCCGGAACGCTGCTAGCCAAAACCCCCCGCAAGGAGGCCAAGACCCGCGACATCACGGGCGGTCTGCCGCGCGTGGCCGAACTGTTCGAGGCACGGCATCCGAAGGACGCCGCCGACATCGCCAAGATTGAGGGGGTTGTGGACTTTGGCCCCAACCAGCGTGGAAAACGCTGCCTGATCATTCGCGATGAAGTGACCGGTTCCGCCGAGGAACACCTGATTCCGATGGGCAAGCATATCGTGGTCTTCAAGGGGGACCGGGTCAAGAAGGGCCAGCAACTGACCGAGGGCCCGATCGTGCCGCAGGAAATTCTGGACGTTTGTGGTCCGCAGGAACTGCAGCGCTACCTGGTCAACGAGGTTCAGCAGATCTACCGGTTGCAAGGCGTCGAGATCAACGACAAGCACATCGAGATCATTGTGCGCCAGATGTTGCGCAAGGTGCGCATCACAAATCCCGGGGACACGGACTTCCTTTGGGGCGAGCAAGTGATGCGTCAGCACTTCATTGAAGTGAACGAACAGGTCGCCTCCGAAGGCAAGCGTCCCGCCGAGGCCCAACCCGCCTTGCTGGGAATCACCAAGGCGTCGCTCGAGACGGACAGTTTCATTTCCGCGGCGTCATTCCAGGACACGACGCGCGTCCTGACGGACGCCGCGACCATGGGACGCGTGGACGAGCTGCGCGGCTTCAAGGAAAACGTCATCCTCGGGCACCTGATTCCGGGGGGAACCGGATTCCCGATGCATCGACATATCAAGCTGGTTCCGCTGGCGGAGCCGATCGATGCCGAGGAACTGGCGGCTCAAACCGAGGAAGCGCAGGCGAAAGCCCAGGATATATTGGGAATATGATTTAGCGCTTGTGCCGCACAACATTGTTTTGATAATCTACATGCCTTTTCCATAAGTAAGGACTATTCGAATGCCGACCATCAATCAACTGGTACGCAAGGGACGCGGCCGTACGACGAACAAGAGCAAGTCGCCGGCGCTCAAGACCTGTCCGCAACGTCGCGGGGTTTGTCTGCTGGTCAAGACACAAACGCCCAAGAAGCCCAACTCGGCTTTGCGCAAGGTTGCGCGCGTGCGTCTGACCTCCGGCTACGAAGTCACGGCCTACGTGCCGGGCGAGGGACATAATTTGCAGGAGCACAGCGTGGTGCTGGTGCGCGGCGGGCGGGTCAAGGACCTGCCGGGCGTACGGTACCACATCGTGCGCGGCACCCTGGACGCCCTGGGGGGCGCGGGTCCCAGCAACACAAACAAGATGGAACGGAAGGTCAGCCGTTCCAAGTATGGTGTCAAGAAGGCCAAGGCGGCCGGCAAGTAAAGCCGGAGGATTGGAGCATTCATGTCGAGAAGGCGTAAAACATATAAGCGCGGCGTGACGCCGGACCCCAAGTACAACAGCGAACTGGTCGCCAAGGTCGTGCGCAGCATGATGAAGAGCGGCAAGAAAACGACTGCCGAACGCATCGTGTACGGCGCGCTGACGGACCTGGCCGAGAAGACCGGCAAGGATCCCTTGGAAGTGCTGGAGGCGGCCATCAACAACATGAAGCCCAAGGTCGAGGTTAAGTCCCGGCGCGTGGGCGGGACGACCTACCAGGTTCCGGTCGAGATCCGACCGTCACGGCAGTTGGCCATGGCGCTGCGTTGGATGGTACAGTTCGCGAGTGCGCGACGTGGCACCCCCATGCCACGTGCCGTGGCGCTGGAATTGATCGATGCCTTCGGCAACCAGGGGAATGTGATCAAAAAACGTGAGGATACCCACCGCATGGCGCAGGCCAATAAGGCCTTTGCGCATTATGCCTGGTAAATTACCGCCGCGATGCGCGGGTGAAGTCAAGGGATGACTACGGTTTTGGAAAGCAAAGGCAAAAGCAGAAAGGTGTCCGATACTGGCGGCGATCCAGTGTCCGGGCCGTGCTCCCGCCTTGCCCGCATCCGGAACATTGGCGTGGTCGCCCACATTGACGCGGGCAAGACCACAACGACGGAGCGCATTCTCTTTTATGCCGGGCGCAGCCACAAGTTCGGCAATGTCGACGAGGGCAACACGGTTACCGACTGGATGCCGCAGGAGCGCGAACGCGGCATCACCATAACCAGCGCGGCCATTACTTGTTCATGGCGCGACACCTCCATTAACCTGATCGACACTCCCGGGCACGTCGATTTCACGATCGAGGTGGAGCGTTCGTTGCGGGTGCTCGACGGGGCGGTATGCGTTTTCTGCGCGGTCGGAGGCGTTCAGCCCCAATCCGAGACGGTATGGCGCCAGGCCGACCGCTACCATGTGCCGCGCATTGTCTTTGTCAACAAGATGGACCGCATGGGGGCGGATTTTGATGCCGTGGTCAAGGAAATCCGTGCCAAGCTCGGCGCCGTGCCGGTGCCACTGACGCTTCCCTGGGGACAGGCGGAGTCCTTCACGGGCATCATCGATCTGCTCGCCATGGAGGCGCGCAAATACGATGACGGCGATCGTGGAATGACCGTCCGCACGGTGCCGATTCCGGAGGAACTGCGGGTTGCCGCGGAAAAAGCCCGCGCCGCGATGGTCGAACAGATAGCAGGCGAGGACGAAAAACTCCTTGGGGCCTACCTGGAAAACCCCGACATCTCGTCCGAGATGCTGATCCCGGCAATTCGCCGCGCCACGGTCGAGGGGCGTATCGCTCCGGTGTTGTGCGGCAGCGCCTTGCGCAACAAGGGCGTACAGCGGCTGCTGGATGCCGTGGTGGATTTTCTGCCCTCGCCGCTGGACCGCCCCGCCGTTGGCGGTATCGACCCCCGCGACGAACATCGAATCGCGCGGGAAGCGGACGTCGTGGCGCCGCTGAGCTCATTGATCTTCAAAATTGCCACCGATCCTTTTGTCGGACGGATTTTCTTTGTGCGTGTCTATTCCGGGGAGCTACGCAAGGGGCAGAACGTATACAACCCCCGCACCCGCAAGCGGGAGCGCGTCATGCGCATCGTGCGCATGTATGCCAACAGCCAGACGGATGTCGAATCGTTGTCCACCGGGGACATTGGCGCGCTGGTCGGACTGCGAAACGCAACCACGGGGGATACGCTGTGCGCCGAAAACCAGGCCATCCTGCTTGAAAGCATCCAGGCGCCCGAGCCGGTCATGTTTATGGCGATCGAGCCGAAATCGCGTTCGGATCGTGACAAGCTGGACGAATCCCTGAAGTTGTTGTGCGACGAGGACCCCACCTGCCAGGTTCGTGAAGACTCCGAGACCGGGCAGAAAATTATCAGCGGCATGGGCGAACTGCATCTGGATATTCTGGTGGATCGTCTGCGGCGCGAATTTAACGTGGTCGCCAACACCGGTCGTCCCATGGTTTCGTATTACGAGACGATCACAGGGGACGGACAGGCACATTATTGCTTTGACCGGGAGCTGGGCGGCAAGCGCTTGTTTGCCGAGGTCGGTGTTTCGGTTGCTCCGCGAGAGCGCGGGGCCGGATTGGAACTGCAGGCCAAGGTCAAGGGCACCGAACTGCCGGATCATATCGCAGCGGCACTGCAGCAAGGATTGCGGGATGGCGTCGGCGCCGGCGTGCTGGCGCGCTATCCGATGATGGATTTGACGGCTCGGATTTGCGAAGTCAACATGGGCGAAACCGAAAGCGCCTCCGACGTCGCGTTCCGGACGGCGACCGTCATGGCGTTTCGCGAGGCCGTGAAAAACGCCGCTCCGGAATTGTTGGAGCCCATCATGGCGCTGGTCATCGTGACCCCGCCGGAACACATCGGAGAAATCATTGGCGATGTCAATGCGCGTCGCGGACAGGTCCGCGAAATTGAAGAGCGCGGCGGCACGACGGTGGTGCGGGCACTCGTCCCGCTGGCGGAGCTTTTCGGCTACGCCACTGCCATGCGTTCGCTTTCGCGCGGACGCGCCGGATACACTATGGAACCGTCAGCGTTCGCCGTGGCGCCACGGACGGTCAGGGAACAGATACTGAACAGGTAGCGAAGCAGCATGCAAAGTCAGCGCATACGTATCAGATTGCAGGCCTATGACCACCGGGTGTTGGATCAGGCCGTTACAGACATTATCGATACCGCTCGCGGTTCGGGTGCGCAGGTGGTGGGCCCCGTCCCACTGCCTACGCGCATCGAGCGCTGGACGGTAAACCGCAGTCCGCACGTGGACAAAAAGTCCATGGATCAGTTCGAGATGCGAACTCACAAGCGACTGCTCGACATCGTCAGCCCGACGGCCAAGACGGTCGATGAGTTGAAGAAACTCAACCTTCCCGCGGGCGTGGACATTTCCATTCGCATTTAAGCGCATCGAGGCAGGAATAACATGAATGGTTTGATTGGACAAAAAGTGGGCATGACCCAGGTGTGGGACGCCGAGGGACGGCGCATTGCCGTCACTGTTCTGGCGGTGGGGCCCTGTCCCGTGGTGCAGGTCAAGGAAGATGCCCGGGAGGGGTACGAGGCCGTGCAGGTTGGCTTCGAGCCGCAGAAACCCCAGCGCCTTACCAAGGCCGTGCGAACGCGTTTCGAGAAGGCCGGCGTGGCTCCCTGCCGCCTGCTGCGGGAGTTCCGGCTCGATGGAGGCGAGAAGCCCAAGGTCGGCGATGTGCTTAACGTCGGCATGTTCGAAGACGTGCCGCTGGTAGACGTGACGGCCGTGACCAAGGGCCGCGGGTTCGCCGGTGTTGTGCGTCGCTATCGCATGGCCGGCGGTCCGCATGGACATGGCGGCCACTCCAAGCGGCGGGTCGGTTCGGTCGGCGAGCGCAACCTGCCGGGGTGGATTCGCAAGGGAAAGCCGATGCCGGGGCACATGGGATCGGTGCGCGTCACGACGCGCAATCTCGCCGTGGTTCAGGTTCGTAAGGACGACAATCTGTTGCTGGTGCGCGGCGCGGTTCCCGGTCCGGCCGGGGCCACGGTGATCGTCAGGAAAGCGCTTAAGAAGGCATAGGGGAGCGATGAGCACGTTAAAAGTTTTCTCTTCCGCGGGAGAAGCCGCGGAAGCCATGGAATTATCGGACGACCTGTTGCTGCTGGACCAGGGCGATCAGGCTGTCAAGGATGTCGTGACTGCCACGCTGAATGCGCGTCGGGCCGGAACGGCCTCGACACTTGGCAAGGGCGAGGTGGCCGGCAGCAACCGCAAACCCTGGCGCCAGAAGGGCACCGGGCGCGCGCGTGCCGGACTGAGACAGTCCCCGGTGTGGCGTGGCGGCGGGGTTGCCATGGGGCCGAAACCCCGGGACTACGGTGTCAAGGTCAACCGTAAAGTCGCCCGCCTGGCTTTCCGGCGTGCCCTCAGCGACAAGATCGCGGGCGGAGAGTTGTGCGTGATCGAGCGTTTCGAACTGTCCGAAGCCAGGACGAAGCTTCTGTCGGAGCTGCTGCATCGCCTTCTGCCTGACGCCAAGGGCGGCGTTTTGCTGGTAACGGCGCAGCCCGACGAGACCCTTGCGAGGGCGGCGCGAAATATTTCTAAAGTTACAGTTGCAACCGCGACGCAGGTTGATGTATATTTACTGCTTGCCCATCGCACGGTAGTTGTTACCCGCGAGGGGCTGGAATTGCTGACGGCGCGCTTGCGGCGCAAGGCGGAGGTGGCGGCATGAAGCACGCCGAAATTATCAGGCGCGTACAGGTGACCGAGAAAGGCACGCAGCTGGCCGAGGGGGATCAGTTTATCCTCGAGGTGGCGCGCGGTGCGAACAAGTTGGAAATCCGTCGTGCGGTGGAAGCCGCGTTCGGCGTGCATGTGTTGGCGGTAAATACGCAAAACCACAAGGGTGGACGGCGCATGTTGAGGGATCGTCGCGTGGTGAAACAGCCGGATTGGAAGCGCGCGATCGTGACCCTGAAGGCGGGCGAACGCATCGAAATTGTATAGGCCGCCGGAGACGATACTAAAATGGGCTTGAAGAGTTATAAACCGAGATCGGAAGGACTGCGTTTTCGAGTGTCGCAGGACTTCGGCGAGCTGACCCGTTCCGAACCGGAACGAAAGCTGACCGAGGCCAAGCGGCGCAGTGCGGGACGCAATAACCTGGGGCGTATCACAACCCGCCACCATGGAGGCGGAGCGCGCAAGCGATATCGTGTGGTGGATTTCAGGCGCGACAAACCGGGTGTACCGGCCCGGGTCGCCAGCATTGAATACGATCCCAATCGTTCCGCGAACCTGGCCCTGCTGCATTACGTCGATGGCGAGAAACGTTACATCCTGGCGCCGCAGGGACTGAAAGTGGGGGCCCTGGTGATGTCGGGAGCCGACGCGGAACCCAATGTCGGTAATGCCCTGCCGCTGGCGAAAATTCCTTTGGGAATGACGGTGCACAATATCGAATTGACTCCCGGTGGAGGCGGTCGCTTGGTCCGCTCGGCCGGAAACGGCGCGCAAGTGATGTCACGCGAAGGGGAGTTTGCGCATTTGCGCATGCCCTCGGGAGAAATCCGCCGCATGCGCGTCAAATGTCTCGCGACCGTCGGGAGTGTCGGCAATGCCGAATGGGGCAGCATCAGTTTGGGGAAAGCCGGGCGCAAGCGCTGGCTGGGAATTCGTCCGACGGTCCGCGGTGTCGCCATGAACCCGGTGGATCACCCCATGGGCGGCGGCGAAGGACGCAGCTCGGGCGGCGGTCATCCGCGGTCACCTTGGGGACAGCTCGCCAAGGCCGGCAAGACACGCAAACCGCGCAAACCCAGCGCCAAATTCATTGTCAAGCGGAGAAAGTAACAGATGGCACGGTCGATCAAAAAAGGCCCGTACGTCGAGGCCAAACTCATGCAGAAGGTCGAAAAGATGCGGCAGAGCAATCGTCCGCAACCGATCAAGACCTGGTCGCGGCGTTCCATGATTCTGCCCGAATTCGTCGGTCTGACCTTTGCCATACACAATGGCAAGCAGCATGTTCCGATTTTTGTGAACGAAAACATGGTGGGACACCGCCTGGGTGAATTTGCGCCGACGCGCACGTTCCGCCAGCACGGTACCACCACCAACAAGGCCGAGGGACGCTGACGCGGAGATCGATTGGTCATGGAGATTTGTGCAATAACACGAAATGTGCGTTTGTCGGCCCAGAAGGGCCGTCCACTGGCGCGCGAAGTCCAGGGGTTGCCGGTTGAGCAGGCACTGAAAGTGACAAAATTCAGTCCACTCAAGGCGGCATTTCACCTGGAGAAAACGTTGAAGTCCGCCATGGCGAACGCGAATCACAACACCGATTTGGATGTGGACGCGCTCAAGATAAAACAGGCGGTGTTCGATGAGGCGTCGCATTTGCGGCGTCATTGGCCCAGGGCCCGTGGCAGCGCCAGCCCCATCAGTCGTCGTATGTGTCATATTAAGGTAGTCCTGACGGACGAGGCGTAAGCGGAAGTCTATCGGGAAGGAG
>CAZIUM010000059.1:0-14707 GCA_964542285.1 uncultured Lentisphaerales bacterium | reverse complement strand
TCAGCGAACCCTTACATAACACTCTTTATCGTAATCCCTTCAATGGTCCGCTTTATCGATATCGATTTTCGAATTCGATATCGATTTTCGACTCGCGCGGGAATCGGTATCCAATCCTGGTCCGAAATGCTATGATGAAGGATATTGCACCGGTACGACTTGCGGCGGGAATCCTATGTTCCTTTTTGTGATCCATCCCTTGCGCGGGAGAAGATTCTGGCCGGCGGCGAATCGATTCGTTTGTTGTCTGGTTTTGATTGTGCTGCTGCAGCCCTTGGCGCATTCCGCTTTCGCTGCAAGCGAATCGCGGGAGCGCAAAACGGTTCGGGTCGGCATCTACCAGAATCCCCCCAAGTGTTTTGTCAACGCCAACGGTGAGGCCGCCGGAATCTTTGTGGACATCGTGCAGGCCGTCGCGCGAGCGGAGAACTGGCGGCTTGAATTTGTGCGAGGCACTTGGATCGAGAGTCTGCAACGACTTCAAAGAGGTGAAATCGACCTCATGCCGGACGTGGCGCACACCCAGCTACGCGAGAAGCTGTACGATTTCAACACCGAACCGGTGCTGTCCGACTGGTTTCAGATCTACGCCCATTCGAACACCAGGATTTCATCCATTCTGGACCTCGAAAACCGCAAGGTCGCGGTTCTCGAGAACTCCGTGCAAGCCGACACCATTTCCCGCATGATCGTGGAAGCTTCTTTCGATTGCGATGTGGTGCGCTTCAAACACTACGACCTGGCCTTTGCCATGGTAAACGATGGTCAGGTCGACGCCGTGATCGTCAACCGCTTTTACGGAAAGCGGGAAATCACGAATTTCGCAAATATCGAGGAAACCGGCATCGTCTTTCACCCCACCCGGCTGCATTTTGCGGCAACCCGGGGAAAGCACGCCCAAACGCTCGAGGCGATCGACAACCACTTGCGCCGATGGAAGAAACTTCCTTCCTCCGTGTATTACAAGACCATCAAAACCTGGACCGGGGAATCGCCATCCATCACGCTGCCGAAATACGCCAAGGCCGCCGGGCTGGTTCTCGTCGGCGCCCTGGCGCTGGCGCTGGGTTTTCTGTCCCTGCTGAGGTGGCGCGTGAGAACCCGAACCATGGAACTGCATGTCAGGACGGAAGAACTGCAGCGGACGCTGGACGAATTGCGCCTCGCAAGCAGGAAAATGCAGCAGCAGGAACGTCTGCATGCCATGGGCCAGATGGCCTGCGGTATCGCTCATGACTTCAGCAACATCCTGGTTCCCATCCTTGGATATACCGATTTACTTCTTTCGGAAATGGAAACCCACCACGTTCCGGAGCATTATATACGCTATCTTAAAATCATGCGAGAAGCCGGTCGGAATGGCGCGTCCATCGTCCAACGCATGAAGACGTTCTACCGGACACGCAACGAAGCGCACAAGGCCGAGCCGGTCGACATGGCCGCCCTGATCCGCAATACGGTGGAGATGACTCGTCCAAGGTGGGAAGTCGAAAGAAAGACCGACGGGAATCGACTGGAGGTACAAATGCGGCTGCAACCGGTTCCCAAGGTGATGGGACATGCGGATCAACTGGGTGAAGTTCTGATCAACATTCTTTTCAATGCCATCGATGCGATGCCCCGGGGGGGCACGGTGGTCATTGCGTTGAAGAAAGTCGACGGCAACGTACGGATTCGGGTGACGGATGCGGGGGAAGGAATGTCGCGGGAGGTGCTGGCAAACTGCGCACGGCCCTTTTTCACGACCAAGGGGGAACAAGGCACGGGCATGGGACTGGCCATCGCAACGGAAATTATCGATGCCCATGGCGGAAGAATCGAAATTCGAAGTCAACCCGGCAAGGGCACCGAAATTTCGCTGCTGCTGCCCCCTTGCCTTGACGGCGCACGCCCGGGCCGGTCATTGCGCGCCGATCCGAACGCAACCGACGCCAGGCGCTTGCTGGTGGTGATGGCCGATCCGCACCCCCTGGAGACACTCGTCACCATCCTGCGCAACGAAGGGCACGACATCGTGTCCGTTTCGTCCATAGAAGATGCCATTCATCATGCGACCGGGAAACGGTTCGATGCCGTTTTTTACGACAGCGCCATACCGGACGGGGCAGGATACAAGTTCTTCTCGTGGCTCAGAACGTCGCAACCCCATGTTTCCATCGTGATCCTCGACGGCAACACCGCGGATTTCCATCGGGAACCCATGGCGGCGGATGACAACGTGAGCGTGATTACAAAACCGGTCACGCGATCCGATTTGCGGCGTGTTCTGGCGAAAACAGGGCGCGCCGAGCCTCCAAGCGCGGTCGACGGGCATGGCGCCACATGAATCCCGCGGCTTGACGAAGCCGCGAGATCCATGCCGTCCGCTCTGCCCAAGGGGGGAAGGGGCTCAGGATTTCGCGGGCGCGTCGCTTTCAGCGGCGCTGGCGGTTTCGCGAGGGCGGGCCACCCATTCCAGCAGCGCCATTTCGGCGGCATCGCCGCGGCGTGCGCGGGTCTTTACGATCCGTGTATAGCCGCCCTGGCGGCCTTCCATGGCGGGCACGACCTGGTCGAACAGCTTGACGACGGCGTCGGGACGCCGCAAGCGTGCCGCGGCCAGACGACGAGCCGCCAGGGTTCCCTTACGGGCCAGCGTAACCATCTTATCGGCATCGCGTCGCGCCTGCTTGGCTTTGGGCAAGGTGGTCTCGATCCGTTCCTGCACAATGAGGTTGGCCACCAGCGAAGCCATTAACTGTTCGCGATGGGCCTTGGAACGTCCAAATTTTTTTACTAAGCGTTTGTGGCGCATGTTTCTACCACTCTCTTCCAGGTTCGATTATTCGGAAACATGGTCGTCCGTCTGCTGGCTGTCGGAGTCAGACTCCGTGGGAGTCAGCAGGTCGGAATCAACTTGAATGCCCAATCCCAACCCCAGTTCCCCGAGCTTGTCCTTGATTTCATTCAAGGACTTCTTGCCGAAGTTCCGATACTTGAGCATGTCGGCTTCGGATTTTGTGGCCAGCTCGCCCACGGTGGTGATGTTGGCGTTGTTGAGACAGTTGGCGGCCCGCACGCTGAGTTCGATCTCGTTGACACTCATGGCGAGAATGCGCCGCAGCCGTTCCCGTTCCTCGTCGGCACTGCTCTCGGTTTCCTCGCCTTCGACAACATCTTCGCTATAGTCGACAAACACGTCGAACTGGTGGCGCAAAATGGCCGCGCCGGTGCGAAGCGCGTCCTCGGGAGACACGCGCCCATCGGTCCAGACCTCAATGACCAGTTTTTCGTAGTCGGTGCGATGCCCCACCCGTGTGTGTTCCACCTCGAAGTTGACCCGTGTGACGGGAGAGAAAACACTGTCGATAGGGATTACACCGAGTTCGTGATCCTCGTCCTTGTTCCATTCGGCCGGATGGAAGCCTCGTCCGGTGCTGATCTCGACTTCCATGTCAAGTTTCCCGTCATCGGCCAACGTCGCGATCGGCTGGGTCGGGTTGAGCACCTGGATGGTGTTGTCGACGGCAAAATCCGCCGCCGTCACAACACAAGGCCCCGTACGGGCGATCTGCAGCCGCGGTGGGGTGCGACCATAGGCTTTCAAAAGCACCTGTTTCAGGTTGAGGATGATGTCCGTTACATCCTCCGCCACCCCGGGAAGTGCGCAAAACTCGTGGCTGGCCCCCTCGATGCGTACGGCGGTTATGGCCAACCCCTCGATCGAGGAAAGCAACACGCGGCGCAATGAATTGCCGATGGTGCGTGCATACCCGATTTCAAAAGGCTCGGCGACAAAACGCGCGTATTTCGGATTGGCCGTCGAGTCATCCTTGACGACCTGCCTGGGCATCTCGAAACGACTGAGTCGCTGTGACATGTTATATGATCCTTTCTGACACTGCCGCGCCGCATCTGTGTGCCGACGCGGGCATGCGGCTAATAGCGCGAATACAATTCCACGATCGCCTGCTCTTCCACGACGGGTGCGATCTCATCGCGAGTCGGCACGGAAGTGATTTCCCCACGAAACGCCTTGGGATCGACAGCGATCCAGGTAGGGGTTTGCAAGGTGGTGGCGGATTCGATGCTGCGCGTAGCCAAATCGCGACCGCGCGGGCGATCACGCACCGTGATCACATCGCCTGGATGCAACACCATGGAGGGCACCGTGGCCGTGCGATCGTTTACGGAAACATGCTTGTGCCGCACAAATTGCCGGGCGGCCGCCCGGGACGGAGCAAACCCCATTCGAAAAACAACGTTGTCCAAGCGCATCTCCAGCAACTGCAAAAGATTTTCGCCGGTAATGCCTTTTTGGCGAAGAGCTTCATTAAAGAAGCCCCTGAACTGGCCTTCGCGCATGCCGTACTGATGGCGCAACTTTTGCTTTTCGCGCAGTTGCAAACCGTAGTCCGAAACCTTGCGCCCGCGGCGCATGCCATGCGCGCCGGGTGCGGGGTGCCCCTGGTCGATAGGGCACTTGGCCATATGACAGCGGGCGCCCTTGAGAAAAAGCTTGGTGCCCGCACGACGGCACATCCTGCAGACTGGTCCGATATACCTACCCATTACACTCTCCTACGCTTGCGCGCACGGCAGCCATTATGGGGAATCGCCGTGCAGTCCCGAATGACGCTGACTTGAATACCCACGTTCTGAATCGCGCGCACGGCCGATTCCCGTCCAGACCCGGCGCCATGCAAACGTACCTCGACCTCGTGCATGCCCATGGCGTATGCCTGGCGCGCGGCGTCCTGCGCCACCATGGTGGCGGCAAAGGCGGTACTTTTGCGCGACCCCTTGAAGCCGGCCTTGCCGGCGGAACTCCAGGAAATCACTCCGCCGCGAGCATCAGCGATCGAAACGATGGTGTTGTTAAAGGTGGCCTTGATAAAGGCGATGCCGGCGGGAACGGATTTAACCCGTCCTTTCCGTCCCCGGGACGACTTGTCATCCGAGGCGGCTCCACTGGCGGAAACATCGGGGCCACCGGCACTCAATACGGCCTGGGCTTCATTTTTTTCGGGAACCTTCTCGGCATCCGTCTTCTCGGCGGCCTCGTCATCCTTGGGCGCCGCCCTGGCCTTGGGCGCCTTCACGGGCTCCGCCTTCTCAGGGGCATCGGCATCCTTGGACGCCGCCTTGGCCCTGGGGGCCTTCACGGGCTCCGCCTTTGCGGCGGCTTCGGCATCCTTGGGCGATGCCTTGGCCCTGGAAGCCTTCTCAGCATCCGTGTTTTCAACGGAAGCAGCTTTTTTTTCTTCTTCGTTCATGCGTTCAGCCTTGACGTTGACGTTCAGGTAATTAGCTCTTCATGGCCGTTCTCGCCGCCTTATCTCTCACGGCCCCGACGGTTTTCTTGCTGCCCTTGCGAGTACGCGCATTGGTCGAAGTACGCTGACCGCGCACCGGAAGTCCACGACGATGGCGTTGACCGCGATAACTGCCCGTACTGATCAGTCGCCGAATATTCTGCGACACTTCACGCCGCAAATCGCCCTCGACACGATAATGCTCCTGAATAAACGCCGTTATCTGGCGAATCTCATCCGGGGTCAGGTCGTCCGCGTGCTTGGCGGCTTCGACCTTGCAAGCCTCAACCACGGCCCTTGCGCGTTCCGGCCCAATTCCGTGGATGTACCGCAATGCGTAATCCACGCGTTTGCGTCCTGGAATGTCCACACCCATCAATCTCGGCATGTTATCTTCTCCGATCAACCCTGGCGCTGCTTATGACGCGGATTGGTGCAAATGACACGCACCACACCCTGCCGCCTGATAATTCGGCAACGCTCGCATATTCGTCGTACTGAACTTCGCACCTTCATGGTGTTTTCTCCAAATTGCAAAAGGATTGAACAGCATAGCGAATCGAGCCATGACTTGTCCAATACAAATTTTTACCGCCCCTCAACGCGGGGTCAAGACTTCGGCTCCCTCAGGCACCACGGCTACCTGGTGTTCACAGTGTGCCGCCGGCGAACCATCGCGTGTGACCACGGTCCAACGGTCTTCCAGCACCCGGATGGCCGGTGAACCACGCGTCAACATCGGCTCGATGCAAAAAACCATGCCCGGCCGCATGATGGGACCATGCCCGGGCCGGCCATAATTCGGGATCTGGGGTTCTTCATGCAGTTCGCGCCCGATTCCGTGTCCGACAAATTCGCGCACCACACCACATCCGGCGGCACGGGCGACTTGTTCGACCGCATGGGAAACATCGGACAGGTGACGTCCCGGCACAACTGCGGCAATCCCGGCCGCCAATGCCCTCCGGGTAGTCTCAACCAGGTCGACATACGTGGGATCGCTGACCCCCACCAGCACGGTTTCGGCATTGTCCCCGTGAAAACCGCGATACCGCACGCCGACGTCGATGCTGACAAGGTCGCCAGGCACGATCTGACGAGTCCCTGGAATTCCATGGATCACTTCATCGTTGATCGAAACGCAAATCTGGGCAGGGAACCCCCGGTAATTCAAAAAGGCGCTGACGGCGTCAAACTCCCGAATGGTGTCACGCGCCAGAACATCGAGATCTGCCGTGGTGATTCCCGGAGCCACGGCCTGAGTCAGGGTTTTGAGCACCCGGGCGGCGATGCCCGCGCTGGCACGGACACCGGCCATGTCGGAAGAGTTTTTGATGGGAATGTCGCTCACGACACCACCGCCTTAAGGATCGCTTCGACGGTCGCTTCCGGATCGCCGGAAGCATCCACCCGCGACAACAGGTCTTGAGCGGCATACAGGTCGATCAAGGCCGCCGTTTGTCGCTCGTAGACATCGAGCCGCTTGGAAATCCGCTCGGGAGTGTCGTCCGCCCGCTGCACCAGAGCCGTCCCGCAACGGTCGCAGACCTCCGCGACGCGAGGCGGAATGTTGTCTACATGATAGCCGGCCGCACACTTCGGACAAAGCCTTCGTCCCGCCAGGCGCCTTATCAGCAAGTCTCGAGGCGCTTCGAGAAGAACCGTTCGAAAGACTTCGGCGCCAACCTGCTCAGCCAGCCTGGGCATGGTGGCCGCCTGGGAAAGCGACCGCGGGTATCCGTCCAACAGCAACCAGGACGCGGCTCGATGCTTCCGGAGCTGGTCCAGGATCAAGTCGTCCACGATATCATCCGCGACCAGGTCGCCCCGGGTCATGACAGTCCCCACACCGGACGACCGACCGTCGTTGTTATCCTGGGCCATGGCCCGCAGCAAATCGCCGCTGGACACATGCCGGGCGGGCAAGCGTTCCGCCAGATGTCCCGCCACGGTGCCCTTGCCCGAACCGGGCGCACCCAATAGTACCACGATCCTCATCAGATTTTCCTGCCGTGCAAGCGGCCATGCTTGAGGAATCCATCATAGTGTCGCATGAGCAAAAGCGACTCCATCTGTCTCAGGGTGTCCAAGGCGACCCCCACGATGATCAGGAGGCTGGTGCCGCCGAAAAAGGAAGCCGTGTCCCAGGGAAGATTGAGTTGCCCTCGTAAAAACGTCGGCAGGATGGCAATGGCGATTAACCCGATGGCCCCAATGAGGGTCACGCGGGTCATGGTATGATCGAGATACTCCGCCGTGGCACGTCCCGGCCGAATTCCGGGAACATACCCGCCGGTCCGCTTGAGGTCGTCGGCAATGCGCATGGCGTTGAACTGTGTCGCCACCCAGAAGAAAGAGAAGAACAACACCAGCAGGGAAAACGATACCAGGTAAATCGCGTTGCTCATTTCGATCAATTGCTGCCCGAGCCACCGCAGCCAGGTCAGCCAGGGAAACCGTTCAATGTCGATTCGCGTCAACAACGCGGCCGGGAACTGTAGCAGGGGACCGGCGAAGATAATCGGCATGACGCCGGAGTAGTTCACCCGCAAGGGCATATAGCTATTCTGACCGCCATACACCTTGGCGCCCACGGTTCGTCGGGCGGTATGGATCGGGATGCGACGCACGCCTTGGGTCAGCATCACCGTCCCGGCGGTAACCAGGAACCCCAGGACAAGCAACAGGGCCAGTTCAAACAGGTTCTCCGTAGCCTGGGCCGAGAAATAGCGGTCGTAGCATTCAATGATCGCAACCGGTAGACGGCTACTGATGTTGATCATGATAATCAGCGAAATTCCGTTGCCGATGCCCCGTGCCGTGATCTGGTCGCCCAGCCACATGATCAACATCGACGCGGTGGTCATGGCGATCACGGTCATGAACTGAAACGCCAGACCCGGTTCAGCCACCAATCGAATATCTCCCTGCCCGAGAAAGGCGGGGTTTTCAAGGGCGCGCGCGAGAAAGAATCCCTGGAATACGCAAATGGCAATGGTGAAGTACCGGGTATACTGGTTGAGTTTCTGCCGCCCCACGTCGCCTTCACGCGCCAGGCGCTCAAGCGAAGGAATGATGGCCGTCATCAGTTGCAGGATGATGGACGCGCTGATATAAGGCCAGATTCCAAGAAATCCGATCGACGCGCGGCTCATGGCGCCGCCGCTGAAGACATCGAACATGCCCATCAGCCCCCCCCCGGCACCACTGGTTTCCTTGATGCGCTCGAGAGTCATCTCCAGCACCCGCCAGTCGACCCCCGGGGTCGGCACCAACGAAACCAGGCGACAGATGAAGACCAGTCCGGCCGTGAAGAGAATCCGCTGCCGGAGTTCGGGGATCTTGAAGGTGTTGGCAAATGCGGCAAACATGATGAATTATACGCTAAACGGTTTCGCAGGACCCGCCGGCGGCGGCAATTTTTTCGCGAGCGGCGGCGCTATAGGCGCCGACTCGCACCGTTACCTTGCGTTGCAGCTCTCCAGAGCCGAGAATCTTGATGCGCGCGGCGTCTCGAGGCGCAACCAACCCGGCGTCAACCAGTGCCCTGGCATCCACCGTGGCACCATCGTCGAACCGGTTCAGCGAAGCCACGTTCACGCCGGTCCATTCCACGCGGGCCGGATTGTTGAATCCGCGCTTGGGCAGGCGACGCATGAGCGGCATCTGACCGCCTTCAAAGCCCAGCTTGTGCTTGTGCCCTTTTCGCGCGTACTGACCCTTGTGTCCGTGTCCGGAGGTCTTGCCCGTTCCAGACGAGCGGCCGCGACCAAGGCGCTTGCGGTTCTTGCGCGTGCCAACCTCGTTATACATTGAATGCAAATACATGTGCTATAACTCCCGAATCATTCAGCCGTTGGTCGCCGGAAATCCCCTTCAGGCGCGCAGGGCTTCCACCGCTTCCCTGGAGCGCAACTGCCCCAGTGCCGCCATCGTGGCCTTGACAACATTGAGCTGGTTTTTGCTGCCGAGCGATTTCCCGACCACGTCGCGCACCCCGGCGGCTTCGAGCACCGGGCGCATGCCACCACCCGCGATCACGCCGCTGCCATCGGGGGCCGGCTTCAAAATCACGCGGCCTCCGTCACACACCCCGATAACTTCATGAGGAATGGTCCGTCCGTTCATGGTGACACGCAGCATGTCGCGCCGGGCGGCCTCCCCCCCTTTGCGAATGGCTTCGCTGACTTCGTTGGCCTTGCCGAAACCGTAGCCGACCCGCCCCTCGCGGTCCCCCACCACGACCACGGCGCTGAAGCTGAAACGGCGTCCGCCCTTGACGACCTTGGAACAACGGTTTACAAACACGACATGCTCGTCAAATTCGCTTTGCTGGCTCTCGTTGTGGTGGCCTTTTCTTTCCATCGCGCTCACTTGGACTCCTCTTCCGTCGTTGCCGACTCGGTAATTGCCAGCCCGGCCGCCACGGCGGCTTCAACGATTTCCTTGACGCGGCCATGATAGCGGAAACCGCCACGATCGACGACTACCCGGACGATGCCGCGGTCGACGGCGGCACGCGCAGCGGCTTCGCCCAGGGTCTTGGCGGACTCCAGATTGCACGTGCCGTCGGTTCCGAGCGTCGACGCCGACGCCAGGGTACAGGCCTCGTCGTCGTCGACAAACTGCACATACATGTGCTGGTTTGTCACGCATATCGCCATCCGCGGGCGCTCGGCCGTGCCGCGAATCCGGCGACGCAAGCGCATGTGCCTCCGCTGTCGTTGTTCCTTGCGATTCTTCATAACAGATCGAACTCCCTGATGCCGCATTAAGCTACGGTCTTGCCCTGTTTGCGGCGCACCTGCTCGTCCGCGTACTTGATCCCCTTGCCCTTGTATGGCTCCACGGGATAATAACTGCGAATACGCGCGGCCACTTGGCCAACCATTTGCTTGCTGTTGCCTTCAACGGTAAGTCGCGTGCCCTGCTTTTCCGTAACCTGGATACCCTCGGGGATATGGAATTCCTTGGGAGAGGCGAACCCAAGCGACAGCAACAACTTGCCGCCCTGAAGTTGCGCCTTGAAGCCGGTCCCGTCGATCGTCAGTTCCTTGCGATATCCGCTGGTTACACCGGTAACCATGTTGGCCAGGAGCGAACGGCTCAACCCGTGCAGGCTCCGCAGTCCGCGCGACTCATCGGCACGCACCACGCAGAGCACCGTGCCGTCCATTCTGGCGTCGATGCCCTCAGGCAACCGATGCGACATTTCACCGCGCGGCCCCTTGACCGTTACGGCGCGGCCTTCAATTTTGACCGAAACCTCGGCCGGAATGGTTACCGGCTGTTTCCCGATTTTTGACATCCTAAGTCCTCACCAAATCGAACAGACCAATTCGCCGCCCAGCATGCGCTTGCGGGCGTCCTTGCCGGTCATAATGCCACTCGAAGTACTCACGACGGCAATGCCCATGCCGCCCAGAACCTGGGGAATCTCGGCATGTCCGCAATAGCGGCGCAGGCCCGGCCGACTGACGCGGCGCAAGCCGCGAATGACGGGGGTGCCTTCGGCATCATACTTGAGCTTGATACGAATCTCGCGGCTGTCGGCATCTCCATGCGTTACGGCGGCGACAAAGCCCTCTTCGCGCAGAACGCGTGCGATTTCGGATTTCATGCGGGAAGCCGGCATGGCGACTTCTGGCAATCGCGCCTTCTGGGCATTGCGAATGCGCGTCAGCATATCAGCGATGGGATCTGACCAACTCATTTACAAACCTACCAACTTGCCTTGGTCACGCCGGGAATCTGCCCGGACAGGGCCAGCTCTCTGAAACAAATACGGCAGAGCTGAAACTTGCGAATATGGGCCCGCGTCCGCCCACAGCGGGAACAGCGGGAATAGGCGCGCACACCGAACCTCGGCGTACGCTTGGCTTTTTCGACTAAACAGGTCTTGGCCACGATAAACTCCTTACTTGGGGTTGGCGCCGGCGAACGGTACGCCAAGTTCTTTGAGCAATGCCCGCGCGCCATTGTCGTCGGCGGACGAAGTGCAGAGGGTGATGTCCATCCCCTGTTCGGCCGGCACGTGGGAGGCGTCGATCTCGGGAAAAATCGTTTGTTCCTTGAGCCCGAACGTGTAATTTCCACGCCCGTCAAAGCCCCGCCGCGACAATCCTCTAAAGTCGCGAATGCGCGGTAACGCGGCGTTAACCAGCCGCTCCAGGAATTCGTACATGCGGTCGCCGCGCAGGGTAACCTTGGCCCCGATCGTCATGCCTTCGCGCAGCTTGAAATTCGAAACGCTTTTTCGCGCCCGGCAAAGCACCGGTTTCTGCCCGGTTAGCATCGCCAGTTCATCGATGAGCTTCTTCTGCACATCCTTGTCCACGATGCCAAAGCCCATATTGACGACCACCTTGGTCAAATGTGGCACGAGCATCGCGTTCCGGGCGCCGAGCTCCTCGCGCAGTTTAGGCACCATTTCGGTGCGATATTTTTCCTTCAACCTGGCCATATCTATACTTTCCTCAATCTAGCGAACGTCCCGTTTTCCTGGCCTTGCGCACGGAGCGTTCGCCCTCGCGCTCGCGACGAATCCGTACGCCACGCTTGGCCTCGGCGTCATAAGGCATGAGATTCGACATTTGAATCGGGGCCTCCACGGTGTTGTGTCCCGACACCGCGCCCTGGCCCGTGCTTCGCTTGGCCTTGGTCACCAGGTTCAGCCCCTTGACAATCGCCCGTCCGGTCGTCCGGTCGATTTCGAGGACTTCTCCCGTCTGCCCGGCGTATTCGCCGGTCACGGCAATCACCGTATCGTTTTTCTTTATGCGTGCGATGCTCATGTCTGCCTTTCGCGAATCAGACGACTTCCGGCGCCAGCGAGATGATCTTCATGTAGTTGCGGTCGCGCAGTTCGCGCGCCACAGGCCCGAAAATACGCGACCCCAGGGGGTTGTACTTGGCGTCCACGATTACGCAGGCATTCTGGTCGAACCGCACGCTCGACCCGTCGCTGCGTCGAATCGGATGCGCCGTTCTCACAATCAGGGCCAGGCATACCTGTCCCTTTTTGACCGCGCCACTGGGCGTCCCTTCCTTGATGGAAACCCTGATGATGTCGCCGACGTGGGCATATTCCTTCCGCTGTCCGAGAACGCGAAAACAGCAGGCCACCTTGGCCCCGGTATTGTCGGCTACGACTAAATTGCTTTCCTCGCGGATCATGACTGCTTGTCTCCCTCGTGGCTGGCGACAATCGAAACCAGGCGCCAGCGCTTGGTGCGGCTGACGGGGCGGCACTCGGCAATCGTAACGGTATCGCCCACCTTGGCTTCGTTGCGTTCGTCATGGGCGTGATACTTCTTGAGCGAGCGTATCACCTTGCCGTACAGGGGATGCGGCAAGCGCCTCTCGATCTGGACGGCGATGCTCTTGTCGCCGCTGCGGCTCACTACGACACCTCTGCGTGTCTTACGCACTCCTCTTACCATGGTCTCGCCGCTCATGACTGCACCTCCCGCTCCTTGGACACGGTCAACAACCGGGCAATGTCGCGGCGCAGCATGCGGATGCGCACCGGTTTCTCGGCGGTATCCCCACTGCGGTTTTTCACCCGCAGGTCCCGCGCCTCACGCGTGAGGGTCCGAACCTTCTGGTCAAGTTCCTCCGCGCTCATTTCTCTGATATCTCTAGCCTTCATCAAATTCACCTGTATAGCCGGTCCGACGCCGTTCAACGCACGCGCGACACCAACCGTGTTCGAATTCCCAGTTTGGTATCGGCCAGTCGCAGACACTCCCGTGCCACGGGTTCCGGAACGCCGCCAATCTCGAAGAGAATCTTCCCGGGACGCACGACCGCCACCCAGAACTCGGGATTGCCCTTGCCGCTGCCCATACGAACCTCGATCGGTTTTTTGGTGACGGGTTTGTCGGGAAACAGGCGAATCCAAAGCTTGCCCTTGCGTTTCATGTAGCGGTTCATGGCCACACGACAGGCCTCGATCTGCGTGTTCTTCAACCAGCCCCGATCGAGGGCCTTAAGGCCAAATTCCCCGTACGCCAGTTCCGCGCCGGAGGTCGCGTAACCGCTTCGGCTACCCTTGGATTGCTTGCGGTACTTGACCCGCTTAGGCATTAGCGGCATGGCTCTTCCTCCGGGCACCGCCGGTGCGAACCGGCTGGTAGTCGTCCTTCTTGCAGATCCACACCTTGACGCCGATCAATCCGGCCGTTGTGTGGGCTTCCGCAAATCCATAATCAATGTTGGCACGCATGGTGTGCAGGGGCACCTTGCCCTCCTTGTTCCACTCCACGCGCGAAAGTTCCGCGTTGTTGATGCGTCCGCAGCAACGGACCTTGATCCCGTCAACCCCCATGTCCATGGCGATCTTCTGGGCTCGTTTCAGCGCACGGCGCAAGGCCACGCGGCGTTCAATCTGCTGCGAGATGCTCTCCGCCACCAACTGGGCGTTGGCGTCGGGATCGCGAACCTCGTGAATCTCGAGATAAATTTCCTTGCCCGTGGCCTTGGACAAGTCCACGCGCACCTTGTCGATATCTTCCCCTTTGCGGCCGATCACGATTCCGGGCCGGGCCGTGAAGATATTCACGCGAACCCGGTTGGCGTACCGTTCGACGGTCACCTTGGCAACCGCGGCATTGGCGAGCCGCTTGTGGATGGTCTCTCGGATCATCATGTCTTCCGCCAAGAGTCCACCGAAATGCTTCTTGTCGCTGAACCAGCGCGAGCGCCACTGTTTGTCCACAGCGATGCGGAAGCCGATAGGATTTACTTTCTGTCCCACTTTTGCTCCTTCCCGATAGACTCGCTTACGCCTCGTCCGTCAGGACTACCTTAATATGACACATGCGACGACTGATCGGACTGGCGCTGCCACGAGCCCTGGGCCAATGGCGTCGCAGATGCGACGCCTCGTCAAACACCGCCAGTTTTATCTTAAGCGCGTCCACATCCATTCCCTGGTTGTGGTTGGCGTTCGCCATGGCGGACTTCAACGTTTTACGCAGGTGAAATGCCGCCTTGAGTGGGCTGAACTTCATAATGTTCAGCGCCTTCTCAACCGGCAACCCCTGCACTTCGCGCGTCAATGGACGGCCTTTCTGGGCCGACAACCGCACATTCCGAGTTATTGCACAAATCTCCATGACCCATCAATCTCCGCGTCAGCGTCCCACGGCCTTGTTGGTAGTGGTGCCGTGCTGGCGGAATGTGCGCGTCGGCGCAAATTCGCCCAGGCGGTGCCCCACCATGTTTTCGTTCACAAAAATCGGCACATGCTGCTTGCCATTATGGATGGCAAAGGTCAGGCCGACGAATTCGGGCAAAATCATGGAACGCCGCGACCAGGTCTTGATCGGTTGTGGGCGGTTGCTTTGCCGCATCTGCTCGACCTTTTTCATGAGTTTGGCCTCGACGTACGGGCCTTTTTTGATCGACCG
>CAZIUM010000058.1:0-15227 GCA_964542285.1 uncultured Lentisphaerales bacterium | reverse complement strand
GGCTCTTCGATCCCCACCCTATGTCGCTCCGTCAACAGTAGGGGGCTACGGTAGGATTGAGGATTGAGGATTGAGGATTGAGGTTTGAGGTTTGAGGGGGGCATTGTTCCAGCGCGTGGCACCGAAATGGCACTGAGGCCCTTCAGCGCTACGCGCGGGTTTCCCGCGCGAACCTTGGACTCGACTCCCACACTCTCAACCTCCGCACTTGCGCCTCCGCGCCACCGTGGGCTCCAAGGGGCGGTCCTTAATGATTTATTTCCTGAAGCGAGACTCCGATGAACCCCGGTCTTGAATTGCGAATTGTTCAAGAGATGGTAATCTACGGGTCTCATGAAACAACAGGCGAAAAATCTCTTCATTTTCGACTTTGATGGCGTCCTGGCCGATTCGCTGGACCAGTTCGAGGCCGGGGTTCGGCGCGCCTGTGCCGCCCTGGGGTATCCGGGGATCGCGGCGGATCGCGAAAAATTCCTGCGGCTTTTTGAAGGCAATTTTTACGAGGGGTTGCTTTCGGCCGGCATGCCGGCCACCCGTGGCGCTGAAATGATGGATTTGATGGGACGTCATCTGCCGGAAGTTGCGGCGACCGTGCGGTGCTTTCCCGGCCTGCGTAAGGTCATGGTCGCGTTGTCCGCGAAAGCCGTGATCTGCGTGGTCACGTCCAACCTTGCGGAGGTGGTACAGGCTATTCTGGTTCGCGAGGGCATGGCGGACTTTTTTGCCGAGATATCCGGAGCCCGGCAAGGGCAAGGCAAGGTGCGGCGGATTGCGGAAATGATTGCGCGTCATCCGCATGATGTGGTGTTTTACGCCGGGGATACGGCCGGCGACATGTTGGAAGGACGGCAGGCCGGAGCGCAAACCGTGGCGGTCACCTGGGGCTGGCACTCACGCGAACGCCTCCTGGCGCAGCGGCCCGATCATGTCGTCGAGCAACCGGAGGATTTGTTGAAACTGCCGGGGCTCAATCGGACATCCCGAACCTGAAAATTTATGGTAGGATAACCCCATGAGTACAGGCAATCAAATGATCGATCGGATGGCGCAGGTCTTGGACCGGGTGCGCAATCGGCGCCCGCTGGTTCACAACATCACCAATTACGTGGTGATGCAGTACAGTGCCAACGCCCTGTTGGCCGTGGGGGCCGCGCCGGTGATGGCGCACGCCGTCGAGGAAGTCAAGGAACTGGCCGGCGTGGCCGGCGCCCTGGTGCTGAATATCGGAACACTTTCCAGTGCCTGGGTCGAGGGGATGTTTCTTGCGGGCAGGACGGCGGTGGCCGTGGGCGTTCCGGTGGTGCTGGACCCGGTGGGGGCCGGCGCCACGCGGTTTCGTACCGACACCGCCCGGCGTTTGCTGGAGGATCTTCCACCCGCCATCGTGCGTGGCAACGCGTCGGAAATTCTGGCCTTGGCAGGGGGCGATTTCCATGCGCGGGGGGTGGATTCCCAACACAGCGTGGCCCAGGCAAGGGAAGCGGCGCTGGCGCTGGCTCGCGAGCATCGGTTGACCGTGGTTGTGACGGGGCCGGAGGACTATGTTACCGACGGACAACGTGCGGGACGCGTCGGGAACGGACACAAGCTGATGGAACGTATCACCGGTAGCGGTTGCGCGCTTTCGGCTTTGACCGGCGCTTGCCGCGCCGTGGAGACGGATTCATTCGTGGCGAGCCTGGCGGCCCTGGTAATTTTTGGTATTGCCGGCGAACTGGCGGCACAGGAAGCCGTTCGTCCGGGAAGCTTTCAGAACGCGTTGCTGGATGCCCTGGACTTGATCGACGCCCAGCACCTGCGACGGCACGCCCGCTTTGCACTCCATGTTGAAGATTGATTACAAACTGTATCTGGTTACCGATCGCATGATGGCCGGTTCGCGTTCGCTTTGCGATGTTGTTCTTGCGGCCGTGGCCGGGGGGGTGACCATGGTCCAGTTGCGCGACAAGCAGGCTTCGGCACGCGATCTGGTCCGGCAGGCCGTGGAACTGTCGCGTCTGCTGCGTCCCGCCGGCATTCCTCTGATCGTCAACGACCGTCTGGATGTGGCCCTGGCGTCCGGCGCCGATGGGGTGCATCTCGGCCAGAACGATTTACCCTGCCACCATGCCAGGAGCCTGGCGCCGACCGGATTTCTGGTCGGGATCAGTGTCAGTACGCCGCGGGAGGCGCGCCAGGCCATGACCGCAGGCGCCGATTACCTGGGCGTGAGCCCGGTCTTCGATACCCAGACCAAGCGGGACACCCCCGCCGCGGCCGGGCTCGAGGGGCTTGCCCGAATTCGAGCCGTGACCGCGCTGCCATTGGTGGCCATCGGAGGGCTCGACACCGGCAATTCGTCAGCCGTGGTTCAGGCAGGGGCGGATGGAATTGCAGTGGTTTCGGCGATCATGGCGTCGGACGACCCGAAGCGCGCCGCCAAAGATCTGATCCGTGTTCTGGGGTGATTTCGCCAGTCCTCCCCGTCACTTATTCATGCCTTCACGGTTTGTCGCGGCGTCTTTTCCTCGAACTCGAGCAACCGGTCTTCGCGTTTCGAGAGGTAGGCCGCCAACCGCGTGTCCAGTTCCTTGAAACGGGCTTCCTGGCCGGCCAGACGGACCTGCAAAGCCTCCCATCCGAAGGGCTTGTTGCGCGCAAACCAATTTTGCCGGAACGATTTTTCCAGGCCGCGACTCAAGCGCGCCAGACGTCGAACCTCAGGGCGCAATGCTTCCAGGTTCTTGCGTTTTCCCGCGGCATAGGCGCGGCGCAGAGTGTGGATCAGTGTCAGCTTGGCCGCCAGAAATTCCGCCAGGCACTTGGCATGGCGCAGATCGCCACCCCCGGGAAGCGTGGCGCCACCGGGCCGGATGTCGCGCGCCAGTTGGGCGTATTCCCGGGCATAGCGTTGCCAGGCCCCCGGCGATTCGGCCCGCAGTTGGTGATAGTATACTCCCAGCAGGGGGTCGTCCCAAAGAAGCCGGCTGGTGCGTGCCGGAATACCCAGCGCATTTGGCCGAACCTGTTCGCCATAATCGGCCTGGCAGATCGCCCGCATCTTGGCATCGAGAACCTTGGCCGGGGTTTCCCCGGTGCAGGACAACTCCGCGGCAAATAAAAGACCGGCCAGGGAGGAGTCAAAATCGCAATAGGCGCCATCATCGCCCCACAGCGTGTAGAAGATTTCCTTGACACCCATTTTGCGACAGGCGTTGACGCAGGGAATGACGGTATTCTCCGTCTGCTTGCGTCCATACCAGGGCATGCCCCAGGTCCAGACTCCGGAGCCCACAACGGGTTCATGGCCCAGGTTACGATGCCGCTTGATCCATTCGGAATAAAAGGCCTCGTCGTCGTGGTAATAGTCCCAATAAACAAGCTGGGCTTCGGAGGGAATGGCCTTTTTGACATCCACGGGAATTTTACTCTCCATGTCGTAGTAGTTCATGGTCCGGCTGCCCATGCGGAAATACATGTCGGACCAGATCATGGGCTGCAGTCCGTGCCGTTTGCAAATATCGACCACGGCGGTCAAGTGCTCGTTGAACAGGTCGTACCCGCGGCGATAGCCGTGTCGATCCATGTATCTGCCGCGGCCGAGGTCGTGGGTTTCGTCCATGCCGATGTGAATCCGGCGCGAGCGGTAGACCTTGGCAAAGTTGGCGATCATCTTTTCGATGAGATCGTAGGTGGCTTTCTCGCCGACCATCATCACGCTGGCGGTGTCGCGTACATTCGAATAGGCCGGCCAGCGCAGGAGATTGGCCAGGTGTCCCAGGGTTTGAATGCACCCTACCATTTCGATGCCCAACTTGGCGGCATAGGTATCGATGCGGCGCAGTTCCGCCGGGGTATAGCGGCCGCGAACAAACCCGAAGTAATCCTCGCCGGGCAAGGCATAGGTTTCCTCGGTGTACAACATGGCCTGGTTGTACCCCATCAATGCCAGGCGTCGCAACCAGCGCTCGAAATGATCCACGCGCATGACGGCATTGCGCGAGCAATCCAGCATGATGCCCATGGTTTCGAATCCCCCGGATTCGGTCTGCGCCACGCCGGACGCCGGAGCGTTCGCAAGCAGGGTTCCGACGGCGCGCAAGGCATCCTTGGTCTGGGAGTAGGTAATCGTGGCGATGTTGTCCCGCCATTGGATGGCGTGACCCTCGCGGGCCTTGTCTTGAACGAATTCCATCGACACGGCGGCGGCGCCGTCCGTTTTGAGGGGATATTCGTCCGCCAGCGCCACGAGCGCCTTGCGCAGTAGCGCGGGGGTTTTTCGAGGGTTCCAGTGGAGGGTCCGGCAAGTTTTCATGATGCGATCTCCTGTTTAGTAGCCTTTGTTCCAATCGACGGCAATGGGGGTGGCGATGTTCTCGCTGACATAGGCCTCGGAAGGCTTGAGTTGAATGATCGAATCGGGCACTTTGGGCGTGACCGGACCGAACAGGGCCAGGCGGGCGGTCAGTTTCTGCCAGGAAGTGGCGGTGCCATTGACGCTGATGCTGTACATCCCGAAGCGATGCTTGGCCTCCAGCACCTGCGCCGGGCCGATCGTGGCGGCTTTTGGCGGGATGGCGGCAAGGTCACCGGCGGCGCCAAAACTGCCGTGCAATGAATTCTGGGCCAGCGTGAAGGGGCTGAGGGTGACGATGCGGGGACCCATTTGCTTGAATTCCTCCAGGTCCTGGGGCGTTTCTGGAGCATCCGGCTCCACAAAGGCGACATGACCGGTCCAGCCGGGCCCCATGTAGACCACGTCGGCCCCTCCCAGGTCACTGATGCGCCGTCCGTAATCCGCGAAGGTTTCGTTCGAAAGACCGATCATCTGGTTTTCAGGGGGACGCAGCTTGGGGTCCAGCTCGCTGTAAAAATACTTCTTCAGGGCATGGGTGAAGCCGTAGGGCCAATCGGCGGGCGCGATGCGCCCGTGTTCGTCGGCGTATTCGTCCATGTTGAAGGTGTGCAGCTTGCGGCAATCGATGCCGGCCCGGTTGATCATGGCAGCCAATTTGGCATAAAAGGGCCAGGGTTGGGGCAGGATCAACACCAGTTGGCGTCCGGCTTCCCCGGCTTCCTTGATCCGGAAAAACATGTCGGTGACCAGCGCGAAGGTGATGTCGAAATCCGGCATGACCTTGAGCGACACCATGGGATGCCGGTAGTTTCGGAATTCTTCCGGTCCGATGGCGCGGGCCCGCTCGATGACGTCCAGGTCCCGGAAAGGTACGTGAAGCGATGGTTGGTAGGGAAAAAGGCCATGGTTGAAATCGGTCATTCGGTAGCTCCGTTTTGTGAAGGTGTAGATTGAGCGGTCAAGCGTGCATTCTGTCGGCCCGGCAACAACAAGCCGGGATAAGATCATTCGTCGTCGTCAACGTCCAGGACACTGAAGGCGGGGGCGGTGGCGTCGTCCCCCTCCGCGGTGGTGTCGTCTTCGTCCGCCATGGCGCCAAGGTCGCGTTTGTAGTATCCCCCCTGGCCGTAGCCATAACCATAGCCATAGCGGCCATAACGGCCGTATCGATTGCGGTAGCCGTATCCGTACTGGTGGTAATCGTAATTGCTGAACGCGGCGCTGCGTCCGAAATCCACATCGTTAACCACCACGCCAAGAAGTTTGGCCCCAGACTCGATAAACTGGCGAATGGCGTGGCGCATGGCGCGGTAACGGCTGCGGTCGGGACGGCAGACCAGCATCACCGAATCGCTGAGCGTACCGAGTACCACGGCATCGCTGACCAGTCCGAAGGGGGGGGAATCGACAATGATCCGGTCGTATCGTTCGCGCGCCCAGGCGAAAAACCTGGGGACAATGTCGGCTCCCATGACATTGGCGGGACTGTGATGAGCGCTGGGACGCGACACGATCAGGTCCAGGTGGTCATACCCGGAGGGTTGCGGTAGCTTGTCGAAAAGCTCGGGCTTGCCCGTGGCCAGCACATCCATCAGGCTGGTTTCACGGCCCTGGTTGGCCTGGAACATGCGCCCGATGCGTGGACGGCGCAGATCGAAATCGACCAGCAGCGTTTTCTGTCCCGACAAGGCGTAGGTGGCCGCAAGATTGCAGGAGGTGACGGTCTTGCCCTCCTCGGGTTGCGTGCTGACCACCAACACTGCCTGGGTGAGCTGACGGTAGCGGGGCGACTCCAGCAAACCGCGCAGCCCGGCAAAGGCTTCGGCGATACGGCTGAATTTTTTGTCGGCGCTCATGGTGATCAAGTCGTTGCGTTTCACACGGGGGACGTGGGGAATCAAGGCCAGAACCTTGGTGGACATGTGTCGCTCGATGTCGGAGGTCCCCGTAATGCGGTCTTCCAGGCGATCGAGCAGGAGAATGAAAAGGAACCCGAAGACCAGGCCCAGAACGGGTCCGGTCGTGAAGGCCACGCGCGGATCGGGACTGATGGGACGACGAGGCTCCGCGGCTTCCTCGATAATTTTAATGGTGGCTGCGTTTTCGTCGTACGCCAGCCGTGCTTCTTCCATGCGCCGCAGGATGGCTCGATAATTCATGTCGCTGACTTCGCGTTCGCGGTCGAGCTGCTCCATTCGCAGGCGAGCGGCCACGATTTTCTGTTCGAGCGACGAGCTCAATTCCTCGTTCTGGGTGGTCTTTTCGCGCAGGGACTCCGTCTGTTTGTTGATCAAGTCCAGGTTGGCGGCGGCGGTTTCGCGCGCTCGCCAGACCGCGTCCAAGTACTGTTTGCGACTGACCTCCAAGGCATTGTTGAGCTGCTGGACTTCAGGATGATTCTCGGTATAGCGCATCAGTTTGGCATCGCGTTCGGCCAGGATGTCCTGCATGGCCTGTTGCGCAGCGGCAATCTCCGCGGCCCGCGGCACGATTTCGGGGAGCGATGCCACTCGTTCGGGATTGTTTTGGATCATGTTGAGAACCGCCAGCAACTCCAACGCCCTGGTTTGTTCGCTTTCCGAGCGTGCCAGCTCCGAATACAGTTGCTGCAGAACCTGGTCGACGGCTCGCTTTTCGTTTTCCATGACGTCGATCTTGTTGGCGACACGAAAATCCAACATGGCGTCGTCGGCTTTTTCGATCATGCGCTTTTGGGATTCGGCCGTGCTCATAAGCCAGGCCACGCCCGATTCCGCCTGCTCCTTGTTTTCCTCCATGGAAAACGTTTCCGCGGTGGTGGCATAAGCATTGGCGATTCCCTGGGCAATGACCGGGTTTTCGTGACGCGCAATGACCTGGACCAGCCTGGAGCGCCGTTGAAGGTTGAATTCTACCCCATTGTACAACATGCGGTACATTTCCTCGTCGGACAATTCCTTCAAGTTGGGGTGATCCGCGCGCACACGCTCCGCAACCATTTGAATGACTTCCCGGCTGCGGAGCTTGGCCAGCCGGGTATTGAAGATTTCGTCGGTTGGCCCCTGGGTGTTGGGATTGTTGAGCACAACCTCGGTGTTCATCAACTTCCCGGGGCGCACATGCATTTCAATCGTGCTGACCGCGCGGTAGGAGACCGGGGCGGTTTTGTAGTAGGCGAAGCCCCCGCCAAGACCAAGCAGCACGGCCACCACCAGAGTGGGCCATTTCTGGGTCACTACGCGCAACATGCGCGCAAACGTCAGGGAACCCAGCAGCGAATCTCCGCTTTCGTTGTTGTCCCCCCCGCCTCCTCCGTAGTATGGCATTCCGTATCCGGCCGCACCGTAGGCCCTGCCGTCTCCACCATACGCCGCGGGGGGACTGCCGTAATAATAGGGCATCCGTTCGACTCCACCGCCCTTCGGCGAGGATCGCGGATCGGATTTTGCATCCTCCTGTTTCGTAGGGGCATGCGATTCAGGTGGCTGGCCGACTTTTTCCCGTGTGTTCATGAATGCCCTTATTCAAGCTTAATATGCCGTCCGGCGCAAACCAAAAGGAACTATTCGTCGTCGTCCAGTTCATCCAGTTCCGATTCTTCCATGGGATCGCTACCATTGGACGACTCACCCTCCGCCGGTTCCCCCCCTCGAACATTGCGAAGGTTTCGCTTGGTATACTGTCCATAGCCATAACGGCCGTAACGCGAACCATATCCGCGATTGGAGCGGTCATGATCGCTGAAGGCGTTGCGTCCCTGGAAATCGACATCGTTGACCACCACGCCAAGCAAGCGTGCGCCGGATTCCACGAATTGCCGGATGGCGTGCTTGACGGCCCGGTAGCGACTGCGGTCCGGACGGCAGACGATCATGACCGAATCGCTGAGGGTTCCGAGCACTACGGCGTCGCTCACCAACCCGTAGGGTGGGGAATCGATGATCACGCGGTCGTAATGTTGCCGCGCCCATTGAAAAAACTTGGGAATGATGTCGGCTCCCATGATGTTGGCCGGGCTGTGGTGCGGACTGGGCGTCGAAACCACCAGGTCCAGGTTGTCCAGTCCGGAAGGGACGGGCAGACTGGAGAGTGCCTCGGGGTCTCCCGACGCAAGGGTTTCCATCAGGCTGGGGCACCGGTCTTCGTCCACACCGAAGACGCGTCCGATGCGCGGACGGCGCAGATCGAAATCGACCAGCAGCGTTTTCTGCCCCGACATGGCATAACTGATCGACAAATTGCCGGAGGTAATGGTTTTGCCTTCTTCGGGTTGTGTGCTGACCACCAGGATGACCCGCGTGATTTCACGGTAACGAGGTGAATCCAACAGTCCTCGGAGACCGGCAAAACTTTCCGCCAGGCGGCTGAACTTGCGGGTGGCGCTGAAGACCACCAACTGGTCGCGCCGGACACGCGGCACTCTTGGGATCAAGGCCAGCACCTTCGTCGCCATGTGTTGTTCGATGTCCGCCGTGCTGGTGATGCGGTCCTCCAGCCGGTCCAGCAACAGAACAAATAAAAAGCCGAGCAACAGGCCGAACCCGGGCCCGACCGTAAACGCCAGGCGCGGATCGGGACTGATCGGGCGACGGGGTTCCATGGCCAACTGGTTAACGGTAATCGTGGCGGAGATTTCATCGCTGGCTTGAAGCGCCTCCTCCATGCGACGGCGAATGCCGCTGTAGCTTTCGTTGACGACCTCGACATTGAGCTCGAGCGACTTGAGACGACTTTTGGCTTCTTCGATTTGCTGGGCCAACGCCAGGGTGCGTTCTTCGCTGGCCCTCGTTTGTTGGGTCAGGGCTTCGAGCACGTTGCGAATATATTGCAGGTTGGCATCGGCGGTTTCGCGGGCCTGCATCACGGCTTCCAGGTAGTGTTTCTGGCAAATTCCGACCACATTTTGGCTCTGTTGCACCTCGGGGTGGTTCTCCGTGTACCGCATCAACAGGGTGTCCCGCTCCGTAATCGCTTTTTGCAACGCCTCCTGAGCGGAGAAAATCAGCGCCGCGCGCGGCACGCTTTCAGGCAATAGGCGGATCTGGGTGGGGTCGCCGCGGATGGTGTCCAGCACGCGTAACAATTCAATCGCGCCGATTTCCTTCACACGTGCCTGAGCCAGTTGCTCGTTGAGTGCCTGGAGCATCTGGCTCTGGGCCGTCAGTTGGCTCTCCAGCCCGTGAATGTTGGCCTCCTTGCGAAATGACAGCACCTCGGTTTCCGCCAATTGAAGTTTGCGGCGGATTTCCGCCTCGGACGATTTGAGCAGAGCCACCGCCGCTTCGGATTGTTGACTGTTCTCCTCCTTGGAATAGGTTTCCGCCGTCAAGGCATAGGCATTGGCGATGGCCTGCGCAATTTTGGGATTTTGGTTGCGGGCGGCAATTTCGACAATTCGTGAGCGACGGCGTTGCTTGAATTCGATATTGTTGAACAGCAGCAGATACATTTCCTCTTCGTTCAGCGCTTTTAGCTCGGGAAAATCGGCCCGCAAACGTTCGCCGACCATGCGAATGACCGGCGGGGTTCCCAAATTGTAAAGTCGAGTATTGAAGATTTCGTCGGATGCGCCCTGGGTATTGGGATTGTCGATGATGCTTTGCGCGCTGGTATAGCGGGGCGCCCTGACGTTCATGAGAATAGTGCTCGTGGCCTTGTAGGATACCGGGGCGGTCTTGAAATAGGCGAAGCCGCCCAGAGTTCCCAGCAGGATGGCCACCATAAGGGTCGGCCATTTCTGGGCGCTTACGCGCAGAACGCGCCCCAGGGTCAATGGGCCGATAAGCGAGCTGCCGGGCGCCTCGGTGTCCCCGTAATAGGGCGCGCCATATCCCCCGCCATCGTAATATCTTCCACTTCCACCGTAGGTTGGCGCTGTGCCGTAGTAATAGGCCGGCGATCGACGATCCGCGTATAACGGCGATTCCGGATGCAGAGGGGTGCCCGTCCGGGGGGGCGGTCGGCTGTCCGGGGCGTTCGTTTCGCTCGGGGCTGTCTCTCCATTCATGCCGATAACTTTCGAGACCTTCTTGCGTGGTTGCCGTCAGCCGACCTTCGCGAACTTCCGGTGTCACGCGATACCGTGAAAAATGTGGGCAGGATGGCAAGCAGCAGGCACCAGGTCAGCAGAACGAGGAGGTTGTGAAACGGCAGATAAAAGGCCCCTAGAAAAACGGCGCCAAGCAAACCGGCGGAGGTGGCCACGAAGGTCGGCGGCAGGCGATGGAGAACGGATATCCTGGTGTTGTCGGGATGTTGAAGGCGACGCAGTGCCGTTCTCACGCGTTGATATAACGGCCACAAGAGCAGCACGATCCCCCCCATCAGCAGACTGCACCCAACCAGACCGAATTCACACAAAAATTCCAATCCGTCGTGGTGGCTGGTCTTGGGGGACTCGCTGTGGAGGTGTTCCCAGTCGTCATCGCGCAGATGGCGCCCGATCTGGTGGCGCAGCCCGCCAAACCCAACCCCGTAAAAGGGGTGTTCACGCCAGACCGCAAGGGCCGCGCGACGCAGAATCCGGCGCTCTGTTTTCATGGATGGTTCCGCGCGTTCTCCATCCAGCATGGAGACCAGTTGTTGCCGAACTCGATTTTCCGGGTACGCAACCCAGTTCAAAAAGGCCAGGATTCCGATGGCAATCACCACCGAACTGAAAAGCCGGACGCGTCCCGCGCTCTCCAGCTTGGGCAGGAGATAGGCGAGTCCATATCCAAGCACAACCAGCAGACCAATCCACGCGAGCAGAATGGCTCCCGGAATCAAGGTGAAACTGGCGCCCAGGGCATTCAGCAGCATGACGATGCCCACCCGCCATTTGCGGGTACGGGTGGACTTCGTGGCGGCGGAAGAAATGAGCAGTCCCCCGGATGCCAGCGCCATCATCGCAAAAAAAACGCCTGCCTGCGCGGCGTGATTGAACGTAGCAAAAAACGCGCGTCCCATGTCGAGATGCCAGAATGCCTTGCTCGTTCCGGTGGCATATTGCGCCAGCCCCAGCAAGGCCAGAAGGCCCGAAATGGTGGCCAGAGCGTCAAGAAACCGGAGTCCGGCTTTGCGACTCAGTCCGTGACGAATTGCCAGAAGGGATGCCCAGATCGTGCCGACCCAGTAAAGCGCCCGTGCGGCCTCCGTTCGGTTCATGCTCGAAGGAAGTCCGTCCGCCGGCGGAGCGGATACCAGCCAGCGGTTGACGTCAACATCGAAGATCAACGCGCGAGGTCCATTGATGGCCTGGATGGCCACGTAGCACATCAAGGCCAGTCCTAGGCCAAAAAGGGGGTCGCGCATTACCTCGCGCGACACGCGTCCCCGAGCTTCAAGGGGCGTTTCGTCGCGCCGCTGGGGGGGGAATAACAGGGTCACTTCCAGCAACGCGGGAATGAGCAACAACAAGGGTAAATAATGGCCGGGCAAGTCCGCCCCAGCCCTGGCGCAAGCCACGTACACCACCACAAGCAGGAGATGCAGCAAGACTGCAAACTTTGGGAGAACAAACGGCATGTGCCTGATTAATAACGCAAGGCGACACCCGCGTTCACACGCCAGCGCGTATAGTCATAGTCGTCGATCGACGACGTGGTATAGGTGTAGTTGCCTCCCGCGAAAAGGCTGGCGTAACGGTTGAGACCGTAGGTGACACGGGCATGTCCGTTCAATTGATCGTCGGTGCGGCTGCGTCCTCCGGTGTCCGTCGATACCATTTGCGTGTCCTGGGATGCCACCTTGCGGGTGTAATCTTCGCGACGGTAGGCGCCGCCGACCAGCAAGTCCCAGCGGGCTAGGGGACGGTAGTTCATGGAAACGCCAAGGGTTGAAACCAGCATGGAATTCTGTCCGATGTCTTCCGCCGGTTCGTACATGCTGCGGCCGCTGACGTTGAACGAGACCCGTTCCGCCGCCTGCCATTGCATCCCGATGTTGTAGGAAAGTCCGATTTCACTGTCTTCTCCGTCAAACCCGGTGTAATGTTCCACACCGAAGGTGGTGCGGTAGGTCGTCTTTGCCGTGGGGCGCGAGGCCATGCCGATGTTGGCGGTGAACGAATCGGCATTGCCACTGTGCCCGTCCGAGGAATGGGTTGTGAAGCCCCCCACCAGCAAGCCATCCGTCTTGTCGGTCAGCTTGGAACTCAGGGTCAGTCTGCCGCCCTTGCGGTCCCAGTCGAACAAGTCCGGGTGGTCATAGTCCAACTCGTCGTAAAACCCGGACACGCCAACTTTGGTCTTGTCCGTCAGGCGCTTGTTGATATCCGCGCCGAAACGCATCTCAAGCCGATCGTCCCAACGGTTCTCCAGACTGGACGTGTCCTGGGCAACCTGCTGGATCGTCTGGCTCAAACGCAGACCGAGCCCCTGGTCGGTTTCTCCGTGCCAGGTCAGACTTTCCGACCAGTTTTCGCGCGAATCCTGGCTGTCGGCGCTATATTCCTCCAGTTTGTAAAAAGCGGTACCATCCAATTGCCAGTGATTTCCCGGCAACAGCAGGTTGAACCCGGGCTGCAGCGCATAGCCGCTGGCTTCCTTGTCGCGGCCAAGCTCACGCAGTGCGTCTTCCTCGCCCTCGCGCACAAAGTCGACATTGGAATCGTACAACACCGAGGCGTTCAAAAAGGGTGAGATGTTCACCGGTCCCAGCCAAATACCGCCGTCGGCGGTCTGGGCCCTGGCCGACCGCAACCCCAGGCACAGGACAGCGCAAAGTATTGGACCGGATTTAACCATTCGAATGAGGGAAGGACGATGTTTCATTGCGTACCCTTTTTGTTGAGGCGAAAAGTCGATTTGATTTCGTTAAAACTGGCCCTGGTAGGGTGGCGGGATCACCGGGGGGCGTACCGGTGGGGGCGTGGCAACCGGCGCCGCTTCCGTGGGCGGCATCGGAAAGATCGGCGGGCGTTCCAATCCGACGCCGATGAAAATCGATTCGTCTTTGCCGTAGTAGGCGTTGTTGCCCGTGGCCAGCTCGCCCACGTACGAGACGGTGGGCGGACGTTTGGGGTCGGGAGTGACCAGGTTGAACTTGGCCGCATCCGGACCCAGCAACGGAACATAGTCTCCGGCCAAGGCCGCGGGAGCGGCGGCGGCAACCTCATCGCGATAGGCGGACGGAACGGCGACCAGGACCGCGGCCAGGTAAGTGTCGAGTTCTTCCTGGTTGCCGTCCCTGGCCAGCAAGGCGATGGCAAAGGTAGTGTAAATCGTCTTTTCTTCGGCGTTCAGGTCCAATGTGTCGACGGCTTGCAAGACCTTGGAGGTGAAAGCCGCATGGGCGGCCGTGTCCAGATCCGCGGTCAGAGCCCCCGCCGTGGGTTTGAAGGCTTCAAACCAGGCCGGCAGCATTTGCGGCGGAACGCTTCCGATCAGGGTGGCGAGCATGCCGGCTTGACGTCCTTCAGGGGATGCGGCCAGGAAGGCCTCAGCCACCGCGTTCATTTGCAGTACCCGCCTTCTCGGGGAAATCGGCATGCCCGCGACGGCATCCATCACCTTTGCGGCAAAATCCATCGCTTCGGCATCGTTCATCGGTGCCACCATCGACTCGATCAATCCCGGGTCTACCGCCGCTTGCCCCACCTGCTCGGCACCGCTGACCACCGTCAGAAGACCAAGAACCATGCTTGCGGTAACTGCCCAGACAGCACGAATTTTCATGATTTTTTCCCCTTGAAAAGTTCACGGCGTAATTAAAACACCACGCCAGAAAATGATCCAGTCTTTTTGTAGCATAAAAGCACTTCGCTGCGCAAGCGATATTTAGTCAATGTCAGTAACGTGATTCAGGCACGAAAACGACATCTCCGGGTTCAAGGGCGATGTCGCGCTCGATTTCCCCGCGGCGGCCAATGGCCAACAGATCCACACGGATTTGTTCCAGAGTCCCGTCCGGCCGGCGACGGGTGACCAGAACGGCGTTTTTCTTGGCGCTGGTGTCAAATCCACCGGCTAACTGAATGGCACGGGTGACCGTCATGTTGCGCGTAGGCGGGATATTGACCCAGCCTTCGTTGCGCACCCGCCCCTGCACCAGGATCTTGCCCCAGGGGGAGTCGCTGCGTTCGTCGTAGAAAAAACTGACCGAAACATCCGGGTCCCGGTAGTAATGTCCATAGAGTTCGGAAAGTTTGGTTTTGAATTCCGGCAGCGTGAGTCCGCTGCCGGCAACTTTGCCGATCATCGGAAGCGTAACATCCCCCGCGTCGGAAATCTGCACCCGGGTTTCGGGTACCTCCTGCTTGTCACCCACCATGACCGAGGCCTTGAGAATCAGTCCAGGGCGCAGGAGGGGATCGCCACTTCCGGCAAAAAGCGCTCTGCCGGCTTCTCCCGCGGCGGCGGCCGCCGCCGCCGCATCGGCCCGATCCTGGTCACTGACGGCATCGTCGTCTTCAAAAGGCATGGGAACCAGGGTCGCCAGAGCTTCTTCCAGGGTGCCGGGAGACCGATCGCGGCCACCCCCGCCCAGCGTGCCGCACCCGGCGAGGATGAGAACGATGGCACAGGTCATTAAGAGCAATCCAGCCCGGAATATGCCCCGGTTTAGGCGGCGGTCGTTGTTTATTGATGTGTTCAAGGAGTCATCCCGCAAATTTTATCGCTCCAGGTCACCCACGGTTGGCTGCCGGGAACGCAATTCTGCCAGTGGCATTTACCTCAACGTTAACAAAAAACGTGGAGGAGATACAATAGCGAAAGTCCGGGCCCAAAGATTTTCGTCCCCTGTTCGGACGTGGCAAACAGGGTGGGTCTATGGAACGAAGGCTTCGAGCGCCTTGAAATCCAGGGTGGCGAAATAATCCTCGATGGTTTCCGCGCGTCGAATCGGCAGGATGGCGCCGTCCGGTCGTCGCAGGAATTCCGCCGAACGCAACTTGCCGTTGTACTGGAACCCCATGGCGTGTCCGTGGGCT
>CAZIUM010000057.1:0-15324 GCA_964542285.1 uncultured Lentisphaerales bacterium | reverse complement strand
CGCTGATAGACCAGGTAGTTCAATCCTCTATGGAGCGCATAGCCCGTGTTGAGTCCATTGCGGGCATTCCAGTCCTGGTAGTAATGCGCGATGCCCTCCGCGCTGTAGCGACCGCGACTGATATGCCGGTAGGCAAACACCGGGCGGGAGCGGAAGGACTCCTGCCTGAACTCCATGGCGGGATCCGGTGTGAACAGGGCTTCGAACTCGGGGTTGGGACGTGGCCAGAGGATGTCGGAGTGGCGTTCCAGCAAGGCGTACACCCCGTAGAGTGTGCCGCGCGGATGGGCGCCGAAGACGTACAGGTTGCCGTTGGCGGCGCGCACGGCATAACCGTCCGAATCCTCCAGATAGTCCAGGTCGTCTTCAAACTCCCGCGCCCAGGCCGCGCCGACATGAATCTTCAGGTTGTCTTTTCCGGAGGGACGCGCCAGCAGCGGCAAGCGGCGACCGGTGATGGCCGCATGCCAATGCTGAAGTTCGCGGGCGGCGCGTTCCTCGCGCGGGTCGCAGCGTGGATGCAGCACGATCTCGTCGCGGGCTTCCGGCAGGGGCGGGGGCGGCTCTTCAACGTCCGGCGGATCGCCCGCCGGCACAAGACCTGTGGGTGGAAGGGTGTTGACGCGATGTGAGGGAATATGGTCGTGGCTGGTGTTGAACAAAAGCCGCGCGTAGGCGGCGCCGGACGGCATCCGCATGGTGGGCTTGGCCCGACGGTCGCGCGGCACCCGGTCGATCAGCCGTTTGTGGGCGTCATAGGCCAACACGGCTACGCCCGGCCAGGTCTTGGCGCCCGTGACGAAATCATAGCCTCCCCCAGCGACAACCGGAATGTAGTCGCTGAGGGCATAGCCATTCTGGTCCACCACCATCGTGTTCTGCTCGTCGTCCTCCCGCAGCGTGGTCTTGTAGTGCCGCGACCAGCCGCTGAAGTTGTTCGTGCCCAGGCGGAAGCTGCCGTTCAGAACCAATTGATCCGGCGGCGAGATCGGCGTCAGGGAGACATTTTCTACAACCGGCTTTTCGCTGTCGAAATGCGTGACCAGTTGCAGTTTGGCGACCGTGGGGTCGGACAGAAAATCGTGGATGTAACGGGACTGTCCCGGGTGCAGCCTTTGCCAGTCGTATGCCAGGCAGCCGTCGAAAGGAATTCTACCGTCCGGTCGTGACATCCGGATTTCCCAGCGATGCGTTTCCGCGTTGCCTGTGGGGGCCTGGGCCGTGAACTCCAGACGGTAGTAGGTATGGCCCGCGAGCTCGAAATCAGCGATTACGGTTTCCGCGGCTCGGGTGGCGATCGCACCCGCATGGGCGGTTATAAGGAGGCAAAAGGCTAAGTGTACTTTGGTCGTCATCTTGTTTTCCTCAGGTTCAAGATAGCGTTTCAACCCGTATGTGGCAACCTATTCGCGTATCATACCCGTGTCATACGCGTTCGAGAAAAGATACCCGTATCCCGGCAAGCTTTGGTAGTATTTTCCGTCACGAACTACAACGGAAACGAACCATCATCAATCCATGCTGACGCGTCGCATCATACCTTGTCTGGACATTCATCGCCGCCGTGTAACCAAGGGGGTCAAGTTTCAACGCAATGTCGATCTTGGCGATCCGGTCGAAATGGCGGCGCGCTATTACGAGGGGGGCTGCGACGAACTGGTGCTTTACGACATCACGGCCTCGGCGGAGGGGCGTCCCATCGACCTGGGCATCGTGGAGGCGGTGGCACGGGCCATCCGGGTGCCTTTCGCCGTGGGGGGGGGGATTTCTTCGCTGGAGGACATGGCGCGCGTCCTGTTGGCGGGGGCCGAAAAAATCTCGGTGAATTCCCTGGCGGTCGCGCGTCCGGAGATCATTTCCGAAGGTGCGCGCGCCTTCGGTTCGCAGTGCATCGTTCTGGGCATGGACCCGGTGGCGCACCCGGATTCGAGCGCATTTCCTTCGGGATACGAGATCACCACCCGCGGGTTTCGTGACCGCACCGGCATGGACGCGGTGGAATGGGCGCGGCGCGCGGTGGATCTGGGCGCAGGCGAAATCGTGGTGAACTCCGTGGATGCCGACGGTACGCGCGCCGGGTTCGACCTGGAGATTACGCGCCGGATCGCCGATGCGGTTTCGGCGCCGGTGGTGGCCTCAGGAGGCGCCGGCAACGCGGAGCACCTGCGGCGGGTGTTTGTCGAGGCGCGGGCCGATGCCGCGATCGTGGCGGGCATCCTGCACAGCGGCGCCACCACCATCGAGGCGCTCAAGCGCGCGCTGGCGGACGTCGGCCTGCCCGTGCGGCGGGTGCGCGCAGGGGACGCATGTTGACATCCCAGGGGTGGCGCAACGTCAGCCGTTTGCCGAGTGCGCGGTAGACGTCCGGCAGATCGAACTCCTTGAGGCAGCCCCTCGGGAACGCCGAGAAGGGCCAGGAATAACGCGGCGCCTGCGCCAGCATGTCGTAGCTCGGCAGGTAGTCGAACAATTCCACCGGCGGCTCCGAAGGATGCAGCAAGGCGGCAAAGGCGGCCGTCACGGAGCCCAGACCGCGGCCCGTAAGACGCACTTCGTCGGCACCGTGTGCCCGCAGAAAATCGATGCCGCGCATGACGTCCCAGACCCGGCGTCCCAGGTAACATTCGTTCAGCATGTCGCCGAGGGCGGCATACATGAAATCCTGGCCGTAGGGCTCGAAAAACCGATCCGAACCGCAGGTGCGCGCCATGGACTGGCCGATGCCGCGGGGATCGATCGAGGCCAGCGAAAATCCATTCTTCGGACGGCGTCGCGCGGCAGGCAGGCGGCGCACATCGTCTTCCGAATCGATGTGGCCGACGAACAGTTCGACCTTTCCCGTGGGCGGCAGCATGGCGGCAAAGGGCTCGCCATAGGAGGTCACAATCGCTTCGATGCCCGGCGCGGTCTCCACGGCGAACTGGGCGCGAATGCCCTCCTCGGGAGCATGTCCGGCGGTGCGTAACGCGCGATAATGGGGCGCCTCGCGGGGGGAGGTCCGCGGCAGGGCCAGCAGGCGCCGCGCCGCGGACCGCACCTTTGCGCCCGTGGGCTGTCCGCGTTTGGCGGCCAGGTCCCGCGCGCGTTCGGCGGTGAAATCATACAGGGGCCGGCTGCCGGCCAGCCGGACGGAAGCCTTGGGGGTGACCTGCAGTTCGGCGGCCGGTCGCGGTTGAACCGCGGGTTCGGTCGCGGGGCCGTCCAGGCCCGCCTGGCGTAAGGCGAAGGCGTACATGGCTTCGCGGTTTTCGATTCCGTAGCCGTGGTCGCGAGGTCCGATAAACAGCTTTGCGCTGTCCCGCGAACCGAGCAGGCGATGCAGATGGCGCAATTCCGTCCAGGCCTGACGGGTATAGCGCGGATCGAAAAAGTCGCGCGCCTGACCGAGGATCAGCGTCGGTCGTGGCGCATGGGCGATCAGCAGGTCCACCTCGTCCAGTCCCTCCGCAAGCAATCCTGGAGGATTCTGCTCGGAATCGGACGGCAGCTCGTTCTCGAGATTGGCGAGCCAGGAGCAGATGTAGCAACTGGGCGCCGCCCAGGACAGCCGCGGGTCCAGGGCCGTGACGTACGACGAGAGGGTGCCGCCCCCGGAATTGCCGGTGACCCCTACACGGCGCTTGTCCACCTCGGGCCGCGACAGCAGATAATCCAGCGCCCGGATGCCGTCCCAGGCGCGCCACGCTCCGAAGAAATCGTCCACCAGCGCCATTTGGTTGCCCAGCATGTTGTGGGCGGGGCACCCTGCCAGACGGGACCCCTTGACTGGCGCGTACTGGTCGCGTTCGCCCTGCGCGATGGGGTCGATGACGAACACCACGAACCCCTTCAGCACCAACCCCAGGCAGAAACTCTGGTAGACCGCCGCCATTTTGCCGTCCGCGCTGTGCCCGCATAGGCCCAGCACGCCGGGCGCCGATCCCGTCGCGGCGACCCCGTCGGGAAGGTAGAGGTTGCCGGTAACGAGAAATCCGGGACGGCTTTCGAAAAGCACCTTCTCCAGGCGATACCCGGCATACTCCTGGGATCCGACGATGCGGGCTTTCAGCGGTGTGCGGCGCGGCAGGGGGCCGAAGGCCTTGCGCAGGGCGCGGCGAACATGTCGTAGATAGGCCTCGGCGTCCGCGCGGGTTTTGAGCGCCGCCAGCCGGGCCTGGCGTTCGCTCATGATTGCCCGTAGTCGGGCGACATGGTCATTGTGCACCATGCGGGGGTATCGATTTTGAAGCCGGTCCCGGTTCGATGTGTCCATGATGACTTCCCGCGTGACTTGGACCTCAGGCGCCCAGTTGGTAACGAACGAAGCGCCGGATCTCAAGCGCGTCGTCCAGCTCCTTGGCGGTGGCGGCCAGGAGTTTTTCGATCGTGACCTTGTCGTCCTTGACGAAAACCTGGTTCACCAGGCAGGTTTCGCCATAAAATTTGCGGACCTTGCCCTTAAGCGCGTTTTCGACGATGTTGTCGGGCTTGCCGGCCAGCTTGGGGTCCTGGCGGTAGATGGCCTTCTCGCTTTCGAGCACGTCCGCGGGGACTTCCGAGTCCTTTAACCAGCGTGGCGCGGCGGCGGCGATGTGCAGGGCGATGTCGTGCGCCAGTTCCGCGAAGGAGGGGGCCGAGACCGTCTCCTGCTTGCCGCACCCGATTTCGACCATAACGCCCACCTTGCCGCCCATGTGGATATAGGACTCCACCCGGCCGTTCTCCTGCAGCACGAAGCGCGCCACGCGGCGAATCCTGACGTTTTCTCCGGTCGAGGAAACAATGGCCACCAGGTCGTCCTTCATGCTTTCGGCCACGTTTTCGTCCCCGGCCAGCACCTTGGCGGCCACGCAGTCGACAAAGGCCTTGAAATTGTCGGTCTTGGCTACGAAATCGGTTTCACTGTTCACTTCCACAAGGGCGGTGACGCGGCCGTCCTCGCTGACGGAGGATTGGACGATGCCCTGGTTGGCTTCCTTTTCGGCGCGTTTGACCTGGATGGCGAGGCCCTTGAGTCGCAATTTCTTGATGGCCTCGTCCATGTCGCCGTCGGTTTCCGTCAGGGCGCGTTTGCAGTCCATCATGCCGGCATTGGTGCGGGCACGCAAATCCATGATTGCGGCGGTTGTGATTGTCGCCATTTTGTAAATCTCCTGTTGAATTGACGAGGGTTGTGGTTATTCGGCCTTGGAGGCTTCCGGAGTGGCGTCCGGCGCTTCGGGGTGCTCGGCCGGCGCCGTCTCGGACGCGGTCTGGGGGGCCGGCGCCGTCTCCACGGCCGGGGCGGCGGGGGCGGCTGGAGGTGTGGTGGCGGGGGCCGCTTTGGGCGCCGCGGCGGGGGTTAGGGCGGCGCTGTGTGCGGCGGCGGTCTTTTGTGCCGCCATCGCGGCGGCGGCTACGGCGTCCTGCGCGGCCCTGGCAGCCGAATCGCGCTGCTGGCGGGTCAGGCGGTTGCGGTTGCCGGCCTCGGCTTCGCCGGCAGCGGCTTTCTCGGCCTCGGCGCGACGCGCGGCGCGGGCGGCGGCTTCCTTGGCCCGTTCCGCTTCGGCCAGCCGGTTGCGTTCGGCGGCCAGACGGGTCCATTCGTCATGGGCGTCCTTGATGACCTTGGAAAGGGCGTCGGCCACCAGTTTGATCGCGCGGATGGCATCGTCGTTGCCCGGGATCACGTAATCGATGGGATCGGGGTCGGCATTGGTGTCGACTGCCGCTACGATCGGAATGCCCATGCGGTTGCCCTCGGCGATGGCAATGGCTTCACGGCAGATGTCGAACACCACCATGGCGCCGGGCATCTTGTCCATGTCGGCGATACCGCCCAGGCTCTGTTGCAATTTGTCGAGTTCGCGCCGCAGGCTGGCGGCTTCCTTCTTGAAGGGCGAAAGCTGGCCGTTGTTGTTGCGTGCAATGGCTTCGATCTGGCGCATGCGACGCACGCTGCGTCGGATGGTCTGGTTGTTGGTCAGGGTGCCGCCCAGCCAGCGCGATGTCATGTGGAACTGACCGCAGCTTTCGGCGGCTTCGCGCACAATGTCCTGGGCCTGGCGCTTGGTGGCGACAAACAACACCTTTTTCCCGCTCAAAACGGTTTCGCGCAAAAATGCGGCTGCTTCTTCAATCAAGACGAGGGTCTGGGTCAGGTCGACGATATGAATTCCGTTACGTTTGTCGAAGATGTAGGGTTTCATCTTCGGGTTCCAACGGCGGGTCTGGTGACCGAAATGCAGGCCGGCATCCAGCAGGTCCTTCAAGGTCAGGCCGGTAAGGCTCTTGGCGTTCTCCATCATACGTTCCTTCAGTGTTTTTTTGAACAGGAGGGGTTGGAGTGCCACGGCCGTCGGGATTGTGCGGCTCAACCGGCCGACACAAGTCATCCGACGCAACACCGGCGAACATCACGATTCCGTCGCATTGCGCCGACGCGGAAGGCTCGTGTGAACGCTGCCATCTCAACCCGTTCCGGGTTAATCCGCTTGACGACCGACATTGTGTCGAGCCGCCTCGCTTCCGTACACGGCGGCCGAGGCCTCCCGTAAACGTGGGGACAAACTATATATCTTCTTCGTGGAGGACGCAAGGCGAAAAAACGCTCAATTTGCGCCAATTTGCGCAGGGGCTGGAGGCTGGAGGGGGCCGAGCGGGATTTATTGTTTCGACGCATTGTGCCGAAATGGCGCTGACTCCTTCCGCCTCCGTTACAGGGTTAGGGCGCGGTGTAGACCAGGTAGAGCCCGCCCAGCAGGACCAGCAGGCCGCAGGCTCTTTTTAAAATCAGGGCGCTGCTGGATTTCTCGTTCCAGGTCAGATAGCGTTGAATGACTTCGGTGAACGTGCCCGCCAGCACGATCACTCCGCAGTGACCCGCGCCATACAACAGCAGCAGCAGCATGCCGTAGGGAAGGTTTGACGCGGCCAGGCGGAAGGACACGGCCAGCATCGGGGCCATGAAGGCGAAGGTACAGGGCCCCAGGGCCACACCGAACACCAGGCCCAGGAAAAACGCGGACCGTAACCCCTTGCGCTGGATGCCCGGCTGCGCGGCGCCCGGCAGCGGCAGCCGGACCGCATCCAGCAGATGTAGCCCGATGGCAAAGAACAGGATGGCCGCACCGTAGTTTCCCCAACGACCGATATCGCCAAGCATCCGGCCGAGCGCTGCCGTGAGTCCGCCGATCACACCGATGGTGACCAGGATGCCCACCGAAAACAGCAAAGAAATTGTAAACGCGCGCTGCGTTGTCATCCGCCCCCGTTGGTTGATGAACCCCACGATCAGCGGGATGCCGGCCAGATGACAGGGACTCAGGAGGATGCTCAGAACGCCCCACGCGAAGGCGGCGCTTGACGCCAGTCCGAACGAACCCTCGATGGCGCGCGAAAGCGTCGTGAAAAGTTGTTCCATGGGGGCATCCTCACTCGACGGTCTGGGGAAGGGCAACGCCGTGTTCTTTCCACTTGGCAAGAATGTCGTTTTTGCCCAGGAAGCCTTCGTGACGATGCAGTTCCTGTCCGGATGCGTCGTAAAAAATCTGGGTGGGAATCACCCGGATGCCGTACTCGCCGGCCGCATCCGGATTTTGCCACACGTCAATGAACTCCGTCCTGAACCATTGAGCGTAATCGCTTTTCAACTCCGCCAGGATGGGGGCCATCATCTTACAGGGAACGCAGGATTTGGCGCCCAGATCGAGCAGTCGGGGGAGTGCCTGTCCCTGCCTGTCAGGGTTGGCCACGGCCTTCGAAACGTTGTTGGTTGCTACGGACGCCGGGGGAGCACTTGACACGGACGAACCGGCTTCCGTGGGACGCCCCGCGTTTCGGGCGATCAGCACGCCCACCACGGCCGCCGCCAGGGCAAGCACGATCCACAGGCTTCGTTTCCCGTTACGGTTGCGATCGTTTCCTCCGCGCAAGACGCCGGTTTTCTTCGCTTCGACTTTGTCGTTCATCTCGTTGTCGCCACCTGTTCTTCCGGCGCGTCTAGCGCAGAAAATCCGCGACCTGTTCGACGGAAAGCACCTTGCCGACACTCTTGACCTGGCCGTCGATTGCGAGTGCCGGGGTCAACATGACGCCGAATTTCATGATGTCGGCGATCTTTTCCACTTTTTCCACGGTGGCTTCGATGCCGAGTTGTTGCAGCGCGGTGGTGGCGTTCGCCGTCAGTTGTTTGCATTTCGGGCAGCCCGTGCCCAGGATTTGGATTTTCATGGTGTTGTGTTCCTTTGTTTGCGATAACCCGTCAGGCGGAGATGGCGCCGAAAACGAGACCCGAAACGGTCGACATGATGACCACCAGTCCCACGAAGGTCAGGGTTTTCTTTGCCCCGAGGATGGAGTGGATGACCAGCATGTTCGGGAGGGACAGTGCCGGACCCGCCAGGAGGAGCGCCAGGGCGGGTCCCTGGCCCATGCCGCTATCGAGCAGACCGCGCAGGATCGGCACCTCGGTAAGCGTGGCAAAGTACATCAGCGCCCCCGTGATCGAAGCGAAGAAATTGGTCCAGAGCGGCCAGAGAACGGCCATCCAGCCGGGAATGCCCGCCGCTTCGCCCCGGACCAGCGAAACGACGGTCGCGGGCGAATCGCCGACCAGCGCCTGGATCCAGAGGTTGGGAACGATGCCGGCATCCTCGCTTCCGGGACTGCCCAGAAAGAAGCCGGCCGCCAGCACGCCCATGAACAGCAGCGGCAGAATCTGCTTGGAAAAGCCCCAGGTCTGGTCGCGCCAATCCTTGAGTTCCGCGCCGCCAGTCGAAGTCAGGACCGCCAGTCCGACGGCCCCCGCCGAGAAAGCCGCCACCGGGTGGGACGGCAGGGTAAACGCCAGAATCGCCGGCGGCAGCGCCGCCAGCGCGAGCCACACCAGCCGTACCTTGAAGTATCGCCAAAGGCAGAAGGCGAACAGGACGGCAAACAGCGCCGCCAGAATCCACTTGGCGCGGAAGATGGCAAACCAGATGCCGGTTCTCTCCTGCGGGGCGCCCCAGTTGGCAAACACCAGGATGCCGACCATCGACAGGAAATACAGCACGACCTGCCAGAGGGGGCGTTCTTTTTGTTCGTCATCGCCCAAAAACACTTCTTTCACCTTGGCGGTTTTTTCGCGCTCCTCCTTCCGGAAGATCAGGTGCATCAGCAGGCCGATCGCGACACTGAAAAGGACGGCGCCGATGGCCCGCGCCAGCCCCAGTTGCCAGCCCAGCACCCGGGCGGTCAGCACGATCGCCAGCACATTGATGGCCGGCCCGGAATAGAGGAACGCCACCGCCGGGCCGAGTCCCGCTCCACGCATGTAAATGCCGCCAAACAAGGGCAGCACGGTGCAGGAACAAACCGCCAGGATCGTTCCGGAAACCGAAGCCACGGAGTACGACAGCCACTTTTTTGCCTTCGGGCCGAAATACTTCATGACCGCGTTCTGGCTCACGAAGACGCCGATGGCCCCGGCAATGAAGAAGGCCGGCACCAGGCACAGCAGCACGTGTTCACGGGCGTACCACTTCGCCAGCTTGAAAGCTTCGATCAGGGCGCCCTGGAAACGCGCTGCCTCGACCGGCAGGTAGTAGAGCAGCAAAAAAAGTCCCGCCAGTCCTCCGAAAATCTTCACTTCTCTGCGCTGTTCTTCGATCATGACAGGGTCCCTTGGTTTCCACCGGCAATTCCTGCCTGTCGTTGGGCTTCGGCGCGCAGGACTTTCATGGTGCAGTCGAACATGGTGAGCACGCAAGGCGTCAACAGTCGCAAATAGAGGCGCACGCCTTCGCGACGCTCGCCTACGATTCCGACGTGTCGCAAAGTCGCGACATGCCGCGAAAGGGTCGACTTGTTCATGTCGAACAGCGGTTGCAACTCGCAAATGCAACGTTCGCCGCGTCCCAGTTCGTCAACGATTTTCAGGCGCGCCGGACTGGCCAGCGCCTTCATGATCTCGGCGCGCGCTTTCAGTTCCTCGGAGTTCATGGCGCGGTATCTTAGCGCATTGTTGCGCAACAATGCAACTGTTGGTTTCAACGTCATCTTTCCGCATGAACAATGCATCGCAAAGGCATTCTCGACATCCCGTCAGAAGAGAGATGTGGACGCTGGGTTCGGGGTTGATTAATTCCAAGGTTCGTTGTTCAATATCTGGCATGGGATCGAATCTTGACGAATCTTTGTGGCGAGGGGCGCCATGGGGGGACGATCTTCCGGATGTAAAGCATGTCATGGGGAGCAGACAAACGGAGTGCGTTTGACTACGCCGCTCGCCTTACCGAAATGGGAGGCGTACGCGAAACCCGGTTGATTTATCCACCCGGCGAACATTGGAACGAGCGACACCTGCAATGTGTCTGGTTCGATGCGTCACTGCGGCCTCCCGCGCTGCTCACGGACGAGGGAGAGTCCGTACGGGTGGAGTTTCCGGGACATTGGAACCTGGAGGCGGGCCCCGACTTTCTGGATGCCAGGCTTTGCATCGGGCGCGAACAACGGCGGTTGATGGGAGACGTCGAAGTGCATGTCCGTCCCGTGGATTGGAAACGGCACGCGCATGGACGTGACCCGCGCTATGCCCATGTCATCGCCCACGTGACCTATTATCCCGGCAAATCGTCCGATCTTTCCCTGCCGGCGGGGACGGTGAGCATCGTCTTGCGCGACGCGCTCCTGGGGCGTCCGGGCTTCTCTTTCGCCGACATCGACCTGGCGGCCTATCCCCATGCCTATATTCCTTCGACGCCACGTCCCTGTGCCCTGGCCCTTGGAAACGATCCCGATCGTCGTGCGGCCTTGTTGACCGCGGCGGGAAGGTATCGGATGACGCGCAAACGCCAGGCGCTTGCGGAGCGGATCGAACGGCAGGGAGATGCCCGGCAAACCCTCTACGAATTCTTTATGGCGGGGCTGGGGTATAAGCACAATGCGGTTGCAATGCGGCGATTGGCGCGCTGCCTGCCCTTGCGGGACTGGCCCGGGGGGATGGCTCCGGAAGTTCATTATGCGCGCCTGTTGGGCTCGGCCGGTCTTCTGCCTTCGCCCGACCTGGCCGAGGATGCCATCACGGAACGGCTGTTGCGTTCGTTGTGGGACCTTTGGTGGCGCCATCCGGCGCCCGAGCCCGAACCGCCCTTGTCCTGGCATCTGGGTACCTTGAGGCCATACAATCATCCCGCACGCAGGCTCGCGGCCGCCGCGGCCTGGTTTGGCGGCGAGACCCCCATTGAAAGCCTATGGGGGGAACCCTTCCGCCAGGGGACCGCGAGCGATTGGCGTCGATTGTGTCGTCGACTGATGCAGGGTGCGACGATGGACTGCTGGCGGCGACGTCGGACGCTTCTCGGTCCGGAAGGGGACCGCGGCGGCGCCCTCCTGGGCGCGGCGCGCGCCGGCGCCATCGTAAACAACACGATCGCGCCCCACATTGCGAACCGGATGCACGCACCGGAAGAGTTCTTTGACGCCCTCCCCCCCGAAAGCATCAGCGCGCCGATGCGTTCTACGGCTACGCATCTGTTTGGACGCGATCACAATCCCGCCTTGTATTCCGGCAGCGGACTCTTGCAACAGGGGCTGCTGCAGATTCATGCCGATTTTTGCCTGAACGCCAATGTCGATTGTGTGCATTGCGTGTTACCGGCGCGACTGGGGGCCTGATGCTTTCGGTTCCAAACAAAAAGGAATCGAAAAGAACGACAGACCCCTGAAGGGGAAAAGAACGTGACTTCTATTTTAAAAATCAGCGTCCAGGATCGCCGGGGCAACGGACTGCGCCGGCCCGTGACCGGCGGGGTTCCACTGCCCCAGGGGGCGGCGCCGCGCGGATCGCGATTTGTCCTGCACGGGGCTGCCGGTAAAGCGGTGCCGTTGCAGGCGCGTGTCCTGGCGACATGGCCCGACGGCAGCGCGCGCTGGCTGCTGCTGGATTTCCTGGCGCAACCGCCCGCGGGGGGAACCGGGAATTTTGTCCTTTCGCGCGCCGGCGCAAAGGCAACAAACTTTCCCGGGCCACCAGAGCCAGTGAAAACCCGGCGCGGGCCGTCCCCGCGCATCCGATCGGGTTCCGTCGAGGTCGCGCTGTCGGAGGAGGGCCTGCTGGAAATTTCCAATCGGTTTCGTGTGGATTTGGTCCTGACGGCCGCCTCGGGCGCCCGCTGCCGTACGCGGTTGGAACGCGCGGTCGTCGAAACGACGGGGACCATGCGAGCGACCCTGCGGATCGAAGGGTCGTTTATTCTGCCGCGTGGCCGGCGCTGGTTCGGGTTCGGGTTGCGTGTCTCGGTGTATGCCGGGCTTTCCCTGGTGCGGCTGGAGCCGCAAATAATCGTGACGGCCGGTCAGGGAGTCGTGCAGCGCCTACGCGAACTCCGACTGGAGGTCGTGCCGCTTTCTCCGGTGACGGGATGGCGCATCGGGGGTGTGCCGGATCGGCATCGAACGAAGGCCCTGGAGCCGGAACGGCTATTCCAGGTGGACGACCAAAACTGGCGTCTCGATGGCGAGGATACAACGGGGTCGCAAGCGCCGGGCTGGGCGGAATTGACCGATGCGCAAGGAACCGTGGCGATCTACCTGCGGGATTTCTGGCAGCAGTGGCCGAAAGCGCTCGAAGTCGGACCGGACCATGGGTCCATCGGTCTCTTGCCGCGGTTTTCGCCCGGCGAATTCGGGCACATGAGCCCGTGGTACAAGCACGACTACCTGTTCCAGGGCGCCTGCTATCGGCTTCGTACCGGACAGGCACGCCGGTGGGATGCCTGGTTCGACCTCGGCGGCGACGGGGCGTCTCTGGCGGCCATTGCGCAAGAACCGGCCGTGCCGGTTGCCGAACCGGCGCTGGCCGTGTCATCCGGGGTCTGGGGCGGCGTGCTCCCCGGGGGCGCACGGGGACTGGAAGAGTTCGATGCCGTCGAGCAACGGATGTTCCGCCAATATCTCGAGGCCATCCGCGAGGAACGCGACTACGGCGCCATGAACTGGGGGGACTGGTTCGGGGAACGCCACTGCAATTGGGGCAATCACGAGTACGATACGGTCAACCAGTTGCTGATCCGGTTCGCGCGCACCGGGGATCTGGATGCATTCTACGCGGCCGACGCCGCGGCCCGGCATTCCAGCGAGGTGGACGTGGTGCACCATGTGAATCCGGATTTAAAGAAATGGTTCCAAAGCACGACGTCACCCGAGATCTACCGGACGTATCCGGCCCGCCCGGGGATGATGCACGAGCATGCCGTGGGGCATGTGGGTGGATTCCATTCGAAGGAACGCATTCGGCGCCTGTTTGTTTCGTTCGGAACGGGAAAGAGCAAGACTCCGTATCTCTGCCTGGAGCCCTATAACCTGGGACACGTTTTCTGCGAGGGGCTGGTGCGGCACTACTTCCTGACCGGCGACCCCTGGCTGCGACGCACGGCCGAGTGCATGGGAGAAAACCTGGCCGCGCTGGTGCTCGATGGACAGTACCCCCACTTCGAGGGCGGCAGCCACAGCGGACGCGTCAACGGCTGGACCATGACAGCCCTGGCGGCGGTCTACGAATTGAAGCGGACTCCGCGAATCCGACGGGCCATGCGGCGCCTGGCGGATCTCACCCTTGCGGCACGCGATCCGCACTGCGGCGGCTGGCTTTACGAGCTGCCCTGGGGACACTGTTTCTGTACCACCCGAAAGCATGTCGGCGAAGCGGGGTTCATCACCTGCGTACGACTGAACGGACTGATTCGTTACCATCGACTCACGGGGGATCGCCGGATTCCTCCGGCGGTCTGCCAGGCCGTTACACACCTCAACCGGGATACCTGGATGGAGCGGGACGCAGGTTGGAGGTACACCTCTTGTCCCGCCTCGGCCGGCCCCGCCCGCAGCGGAGTGATCCTGTCGGCCCTGGCGGGGGCGTGCCGCTTTGGAAACGACCCGGAACACTGGCGCATTCTGCGGCGGGCCTGGGAGGCCCAGATCAAGGACATGATGTCGGACATTGCCAGCGGTCCCGGGGCCGGGAAAACCTATTCGGCTCAAATTTACGGCAACGCGGAAGTCGCCTCCACGCTCGCGTCCCGTGCGAAGGGCGGGTAGGGGGCGTGCGCAAGCGATAAAGTGTATCGAGAATGTATGAACAACCCCGCTCCACTTGACCACGCCGTCCCCCTCGGATGTCGGAAACACCCCGGCCTTCGCGGGTTGACGGATCGTTCAGATTTGAAACGTCGTCTGGCCAAACATGGCCGGTGGCATGTCTCGGTGTACGAGAATCCCAATCCGGTCTGGCCGCGCTACCCGTTTCTCTACGAAGATCCAGATGCGCCGGGTCTGGCGGTTTTGCGCAAGAGATATCGCCTGGAACACATCGTGGCACCCGGGCGTTCGGAACTGGAGAAGCTGGTATTGCTGCGAGGGTGGGTGAAGCGTCGCTGGGTCCACGCGGCGCCGGATGTCTCCGGTCATGATCGCATGAATGCGCTGGACCTGCTCGGGCAGGCGGAAAAGGGGAAGCGTTTCTACTGCCACCACTACGCCCTGACCTACGTGCAGTGCTGCCTGGCCCTGGGATGGCAGGCCCGGATGCTGGGGATCTTCAGGCGCGATTTCGGCGGTCACAATGTCGCCGAGGTCTGGGCTGACTCGCTGGGCAAATGGGTCGTGATGGACCCCGACTACGACTGTCATTACGAATGCGACGGAATGCCCCTGAACGCGCTCGAGCTTCACCGCTCCTGGGGGAGCAAGGTGCGTCTATGCCTCGGCGAGGCCGGGGATCGTTCGGAGCAGGGGCGACAAATCCGGGCGGAACCCGCGCACCTGGTCGATTACTACCATCGGTTTTTCCTGTTCATGGGCAATGCGTTCTTCCAGGCCGATCCCAGCCAACCTGTTGTCGCGGTGGCACGACGGCGGTTGCGTTGGTTCGATTCGAATACTCCGAAAGGCCTGAGCGCGGGCTGTCGTGCGGAATCGAATCTGCGTCTTACCGGCACCTTCAGCCGTCGCCCGGAAGATTTTTACTGGGATCTTCACCGTGTGCACATCGATCTTGGCGCGCCACGACGGAACGGTACGGTGCGCGTGTATCTCACCACGCGCACGCCGGGTTTCCGCGACTATCGCGTACACGTGGATGGAATGGCGGCGTCAACACGGAACGACTCGCCGTTCTCCTGGCGCCTGCACTCCGGCCGCAACCGCATCGAAGCCGCCGTCCTGAACGGGCAGGGCAGAGCGGTGGGCTTGCCGAGCGTGCTCGAGACTGATGGCCGCCTGAAGCAGAAACCGCGGACCGGATGGAACTAGCGATTACGGTTTCTTTGTTTGAACGGGGTGGGTGTCGATGCGCAACGCACGATCGGACTTAACGCCAGCGTCGGC
>CAZIUM010000056.1:0-15366 GCA_964542285.1 uncultured Lentisphaerales bacterium | reverse complement strand
GCCTTGCTTACCATTTCGCGAATGCGCGCGTGCTGCTCGCGGTAAATGATGTAGGACTTGGCCGTGCGCCGGTAAGGCGAGTTCAACAGCACCTCCTCGACGATGTCCTGCACGAATTCCACCGTCGAGTCCCGCGAGTCGCGCAGGGCTTCCAGCATGCTCAGTACGCGCACCGTCAGTCGCTGCGCCTCGTCGCGTCCGAATTCGTCCGTGGCTTCGCCGGCCCGTTGAATCGCCCGGGTAATTTTGATGGCGTTAAAAGGTTCCGACCGTCCGTCGCGCTTTAGAATCGTGGTGCTGGAAAGTCCGGGGGGGGTGGATGCGTGGGGGCTCGACATGGCAAAACTCCTGATGGCAAAAGACTCTGGGAAACTCCTTATGGACCCAAGAGGTCCAACGAGAAGCCACTATAGATTGTGGCTTCCCGCTTGGCAACCACAAAATATGGTGGGTAGAGGTTCGTATGGAATCAATAGTGCCAGGCCAGCAGTCCCAGGAAGATGGCGAAGGCCAGCAGCATTCCGCCGGTTGCGCGCGCGGCACCTTCGGAACGCAGGGTGCGCAGTATCAGGTCGCGAAGCCGGTAGGGGCTCATCATCAGCCACATGCCGCCCACGGCCATCAGATACATCAGGATGACCATCGCCAGGCGCCAGGGCGAAGGATGCGTGCGCGCCACCATCAGCACGGGAGCCGGCAGCAGCGCCATCAATGCCCCCGTCGCTCGGCAGGCCAGCAGTTCCGGAGTCGCCAGCCAGGTCAGGGGAACGGCCAGCACCATCAGCGGCAGAATCCAGCGGCGGTACGGCAGCAGGAATTCCAGCGGCTCGGAATGCACCAGCGCGCCGGCCCAAAGTAATGCGGCGGCGCTGAGAACGCGTCCGGCCCAGGCCGAACGGGGTAGAGCCCGCAAGGCCCTGGCGGTTTCTTGCGGGCGCGCCAGCAGAAAAAGTGCGGGCAGCAGGGCCGCGACGGCCAGGGCGGCGCTGTACTGGGACAATTCAAAATCAAGCATCTTCGTTACTCCCGCCGCGATGGCATGACGCGGCCATACAAGGTTTGCGGTCTGGCGCTCTCGATCGCCACCCTGACACAGTGCCCCGGTTGCAGGCCTTCCCGCGGCGAAAAAATCACAATTTTGTTCTGTCGGTTGCGCCCGGCCCACCGCGCGGGATTGCGTGCGCTGGGCCCTTCCACCAGGACTTCGACTTCACGACCGATCCAGGCCTTGTTGCGCTGCTGTCCGATGCGGTCCTGTTCTTCAAGCAAGATTCGGTTGCGTTCCGCCTTGACCTCCTGCGGCACGTCGTCCTGGAAAAGGGATGCCGGGGTTCCGGGGCGAGGAGAATATTTAAAAATGTAGGTGTTGTCAAAAGCGACCCGGCGCATGAGATCCCGGGTGGCTTCGAAGTCGGCTTCGGTTTCGCCGGGGAACCCCACAATGATGTCGGACGTCAGGGCGCAGTCCGGCAGCGTCCGGCGCAGGCGCTCGACCGCCTCGAGGTAGGACGCAACCCCGTATCCGCGGCGCATGCGTTTCAGAACGGCGTCCGAACCCGACTGAAGAGGCAGGTGGAGGTGGTCGCAGACCGGCGCCAGCTCGCGCATCGCCCGGGCCAGTTCCTGCGTGCATCCGGAGGGATGGTTGGACGTGAAACGCAGCCGTTCGAGTCCCGGGATGCCCGCCGCCGCTTCCAGCAACCGCGGAAAGGGCTCGCGGTATCCGCCCGGTCCGGGAGGTTCGTCCTCCCAGACATTTTGGGTGCGTCCATAGTTGAGCACGCTTTGTCCCAGCAGGGTGATTTCCCGCACTCCTCCGGCGGTGAGGGCGCGGATCTCGTCGAGAATTTCGCGCGGAGGACGGCTGAATTCGGGCCCGCGCACATCCGGAACGATGCAGTAGGTGCAGCGGCGGTTGCAGCCCAGCAGCACGGTGACAAAGGCCGACAGTCCCCCCTGCCGGTGGTCATGCGGGACGAGGTCGGCATCCTCGTTGTCGAAAACGGCCTGTGGTTCCCCGCTTTTCGCCACGAGCCTCAGCAGTCGCGGGAGGTGATGCGCCGCGCGGGTCCCGACGGCCAAGTCGAGTCCCTTGACCTTTGTGAAGAGATCCATTTGCAGGCGTTGCGCCATGCAGCCCATGACGCCCACGATGCGTCCAGGGTGGTCGCGTTTGCCGGCTGCGAGTTCACGCAGTTTTCCAATGGCCTTGTCCTCGGCTTTGCCGCGCACGCTGCAACTGTTGACAAGGATGACGTCGGCCTCGGTTTCCTTCCGGGCGAGCGCATGCCCCGCGTCCTCCAGTCGCGCGGCAACCGCTTCGCTGTCGCGCACGTTCATTTGGCATCCATAGGTGTGCAGGTAAAAGGTCATTGGTCGGATTCGTCGGGGTCCATGGGGGGGGGCGGAGGAAAGGATTGGCCGGACGGCTCCGGGTGCGAATCGTCGTCGTCGGCGCCCCAGGTGGCGTCGCGCAGGCGATCGATCAGTCCGATATAGGTCCAATGCGGTTGGGAGATCGGGCCCTCGACCTTGAATTCCATCATTTTGCTGAAGGGCAGGGTGACCACTCGCGCCATCAGGGCGGCCAGCGTTTTCTGCTTGAAGAAACGCATTTGCATCACGCCGTCCAGAGGCATTTTCGCGTGGTCGAGGCGGCATTGGCCCCGTCCCCGCATGCTGAAGACGTTGCCTTCGATGACCGCCTGTTCCACGCGCAACAAACCGTTGCTGACGGAAAAGGGAATGCGCGCATCGGATTGCATGACCAGTCCTTCGATGCCCGGAATGGTACTGGCCAGATAGCGGGTGAGTCCGGCAAACAGTGGAATCCGCAGAATCGCACCGTCTTTCACCGCGATGCGCCCCTCGCCACGAAGGCTTTCCGCCATGCGTGTTCCCGCCTGACCCTTGAGCGCCAGTCGGCCGTCAAGAACCCCGCTGATGGGTTCCTTCCATCCGCGGTGGGCGCCAAGCGCCGTCATGTTGACATTGGACCAGACGGTCGAAAGGGCAAACCGCGCGGGCGCGTTGGTGTCGGGACGCAGAATTTCCAGGGTTCCCTGAAGACCGCCCTGGTGGCAGATTGCCTGGAAGTCGTGAATTGCCAGGCGATCGTTTCCCGTCAGTGAGAAGGTCATCGCGCAATCTTCCAGCGGGAGGTCATGCAGTTCGATCGAGGCGCATTCGAGGCGTCCGCGCAGATCGGTGACAAACGTGCTGTTGGTATCGGCATGGATGCCGGAGAGCGTCAGGGTCGGCGGGGTGGAGAAGACGAGGTTGCTGTGGGACGCAACCGGCAGTTCCAGCACCTTGGCCAGGTCTTCGGACGGGAGCGTGGCGCGCAGCGACAGTTCCGTGGCACGGGCTTTGGGTTGTCTCGACAGGACGCCTTCCAGGGAACCGTCGGCATGCTTCACCCTGAGCGGCGAGACGATCAGACGATTGTTTCCATTCTCGCGCAGCCATTGCAATGCGAGGTCGATGCTTGTGATCGGGATGTCCCGGTACGCCAGATGCGTGCCGTGGATTGCCAGGCGCAGGTCCTGGTGAAGAGGTCGGCCCAGACCGTCGGCATTCATGTGTTCAAAGTCTAGTTCCACGTGCGGGGGGGATGAAAACGCATCGAAGCGACGCGTGATGCCGGTAATGGATTCCCGGTCCTCAAAACGCTCCAGCAGCGGGTTGATGGTGGACGGGAGCAGATGCCCCGAGGCATGCAGCACCCAGCGACCGGCCACCAGGTCATAGCGTGCCCAGCCGGCGACGCGTTCGTTGAATTCGGTACCGGGCGGTATGGCCACGATATCCGCGAGAAGAAGCTGATGATGGGAACGGCTGAGCATGCCGGTCAGTTCGTCAATCCGGGTTTGCCAAAGATTCAGCCCTTCGATACGCAGTCGAATCGGTCGGATGTTCCACCAGGCACGGCGGGCCATGGTGGCCTGGGGCACTCCGGAATACGCTCCGTTCAGGCCCGCAAGCGTATTGCTGCCGGGGGCAAGCAATCCGTCCCGCAGGGTGACTTCGCGCGCGTGAATCTGATCGATCCACTCCACGGGCGGTCGGTTGAACATCAGGCGGCCGTTGATAAACACTTCATCGGCCGTCAGGGCCGGGGGACCCATGCGGCGTTTTATGAAGATGCGCAGTCCATGCAGTTGCAGTCCGCGTCGCAGATTGAAGGCGGCGCGTTCGGCATGCACCGATATCGGACCGCGGGACAGGAATTGCTCCATCTGCCGTACGAGGAGGGGGGGCCAGTCACGTCCCGACATGGCAACGAGACCCACCAGCAACAGGACGGTGCATGCCACGACGATGCGCACAAGGCGAAACGTCATCCTTGTCAGTCCGGCCATGGGTCAAATTACTCTGCTGCTGGTCATGAGATCAGGGAACCCCGCAATCGATGCATTGCGTTGGAACAGGGGAATGCCGATGCAATCACCCGCATTCCAATCATTCTGCCATAAGAACGTCCCGGAGACAAGGAGTTTTGCCGCCCGACGGCAGCCGGTCCAGGGAGGGACTCCTCAGACGCGGCGCCTTCGCCAGGTGCAATCGAATAAACTCGGGAGTGCCCCCCCTGAACACTTGCACAGATCCGAAGCGTCGGGACAATCACAAATGCGGTTTTCCATGGATACGAATTCCCAACATCTTTTGCCAGGGGTCAGACGAGATCGTTTTTCAGAACCTTGCCTGCCGGGTTGCGCGGCAGTTGCGGCAGGAAATGAATGCGAACCGGCACCTTGTAGCTGGCCAGCCGCTCGAAGCAATAGCGCCGCAGTTCGCGTTCGGTCGGTTGACGATCGTTGGCGACCACCCATGCCTCGACCGATTCGCCCAGGGATTGGCGCGCGCCCCTGGCGGGGACGCCCTTGACCGCGGCCTCGACGACGCCGGGGTGTGAAGTCAGGACCCCCTCGACTTCGGCGGCGTAGACGTTTTCGCCACCGACGATAATCATATCCTTGCGGCGACCGCGCAGGAAGAAATAACCTTCCTCGTCCACCATGGCCAGGTCGCCGGTGCGAAACCAGGTCCGGCCGTCGAGCTTCACGAGCGCCGTTTCCAGTTTGCCGGGTTGCTTATAGTAGGTGGAGATGACCACCTCGCGCGCAAAGAGCAGCTCGCCCACCTCGCCGGGCGCGCGCTCTTCCAGCGTGTCGGGATCGACAATGCATGCCGTGACGAAGGGCAGCAGGCGCCCAATGGAGTCCGGGCGCTCTTCCGCCTCCGCTCCGGACAGCACATGGGTCATACAGATGGTTTCGGTCAGTCCAAAGAAGTTGTGCAGCTCGACCCCGGGGAACTGGCGTTGCAGCCCCTGGATGGCATGGAGCGGCATCATGCTGCCGGCATAGGCCATCAGGCGCAGCGACGAGACGTCGTACCGTTGCGGGGCCGGATGGGCCAGCAGGCGCTGGAAAATCGCGGGGACACTGAGAAACGTGGTGATCCGTTCCCGTGCAATCAGTTCCAGCAGGCTTTCGGCGTCGTTCGCGGCGGTGATGACCACCGGGGTCTTGGTATAGGCCGCGGTGGGCAGCGTGCTGTACAACGCGGTACAGTGGAACATGGGGTTGACCAGCAGATGAACGTCGCTGGGATTGAACTGGTGCGCGTTGATCGCGTTCATCACGTTGAAAAGCAGGTCGCCATGCCGCATGACCGCTCCCTTGGGGTGCGACGTGGTGCCGGAAGTGTGCATGACGATGGCTGCGTCGTCGAAGTTTCCGCGTTCGGGTGGTTCGGAGGCGTCCGCGAAGAGCGACGCCCATGGCCGCGACGACGTTTCGTCCGACCGGTCGAGATGGACCGTGACCGGCACGGGTGCGCTTTCGAGTGCCCGGAGAATGGCCGGGTCGGACGGGCTGCGCATGACGAGCAAATCCGGTTGGGTGCGCGCGAAAATGCCGGCCAGGTTGTCGGCCTTCAGCATGGTGTTGAGCGGGACGATCACCCCGCCCAGACGCGCGACGGCCCAGTACAGCAGGAAATATTCGAGGCAATTGGGTAGGTGGACGGCGACCTTGGGGCGGGCCACACCGGTATGGCGGACCAGGCCGGCGGCCAGGCGGCGAATCTGCTCGTCGGCGGCGGCGTAGGTAAGGCGCCGCGTGCCATCGACGGCGGCGAGCCGCTCCGGACGCAGGGTAACGGCTTCGCGCCAGAGGTCCCGCAAGGTTCGCAGGCGGGGCTTGCGCAGGGGGCGTGCCGGGGTTCGGAGGAGTGTTTCCAGCAGGGGCTCGATGGCGTCGGCCACATGGCGGTTGCCGTATTCGTTGGGATGATTGCGGTCGCTCCAGCCGCAGCGGCGTCCGATGATTTCGGCTTGCATGTTGGCGACATGGGGAGCGTTATACCGGGCGGCCAGGCCCGCTTCCATGCGGCTGAAAACCTCGGCGCGCTGGTCGAATCCGTAGGTTTTGACGCGCATTCGCCCCTGTTCGTCGCGATAGGGGCCGAACACCCCCAGGACAACCGGCTGGATGCCGGCGGCACGCAGGCGGCGCAAAATGTTTTCGAGATCCTGCACCCATTGTGCGGGGGGGCGGGTGGCGCGCCACCAGTCGTTGGCTCCCAGGGCCACCAGGACAATGTCGGGGCGCGCATTCAGCACGTCGCGGTCGAAGCGTTCCAGGGCATCGACAAGGGTATCGCCGCCCTGGCCGCGGTTGATGAAGCGATGCGTGGGAAACCGGTCCTGCAGGATGTCGCTGAAACGTCCGTTTTCTCCGCCACAGGAGGTCAAGCTGTCGCCAAAGCAGATGATGTTCATGAGAAGAATCGGTTACCGCCGCCGTAAAACGTCTCGACGATAGGGAATGGGGACGTCATGGTCACGGCTGACGCGTTGCAGGGCCTCGAGAATCTGGTCGTCTGGCCGGCGCGCATAGGCACCGATCAGGCTGTGCACACGCCGGCGGGCCCATTCCTGACGCAGTTGATCGTTTCCGCGCGGGGCCGTGGCCAGATCCAGTGAAAATACGACGTCGCATTTGGCCGGGCCGGCTTCGCCGCGGACCTGCATCGCCAGGTTCGTAACGTTCGCGGGGCAGGAACCATAATATTCCAGGGCACGATCGGCGTACAGGTTTGCCGAGGGCAGGGGGTGCAGGTCGGCTCCGGATGCCAGGTTGACATCTACCTCCACATTCCCCAGCACCGGACGCGCGACGCCATCGATCAAATGCCCGATATTTTGCGGGATGTCCCAGCGCCCGGAAGTTACCACGGTGGACGCGCCGCGGTTGCAATAAGTCAACAGGTCGAGTAGATAGTGGTTGGCGCGCCCGTGGGTTCCCAAGGCAAAAACCGAAAATGCGCCCGTATTGTGTCTCGTGAATTCTCCGATGATGTCGGTGCTGGCCATCAGGCCGGTGGTCGAGCGTCCGTCGGTGATCACCACGGCGATCATGGGGCGGGTCGGATCGCGAGGGACTTCCAGCAGTGCGCGCATCGAGGCATAGATGTCGGTGTCGCCTCCGGATCGCAGTCCGGCGACAAAGGCGTCGGCCTGCCGCAGGGTATCGTTGTTGACGGGCGCCCAATCCTGGAAACAGAAAGTTGCCGCGTCGCTGAAGCTGACAACATTGAAGCGGTCGATTGCGGGCAATTTGCGCAAAGCCTCGCGCAAGGCCTTGCGGCAGAAGTACAGACGTTCCTCCGCCAGGCTGCGCGAGCTGTCCTGCACAAAGACGATGTCCTTGGGGGTCACCGGGAGGGTGGCGGCACTGCGGCGCGCGATGCGCAAACGAAAGTAGTTGCGGTCGCGGACGGGGTCCTGGTGAACGACCAGGGACGCGGCCAGGCGGTCGTCCACCGCGGCATAGCTCGTGATTTCCTCCGGGGGTTCGCTGAACCGGTTGATGGACCCGCCGATTTCCGCTTCTTCCGGCAACTCGGGGGCAAGGCCTTCCTCGATGCGAGCGCGCTGACGTCCGGCGACCTCTTCGGCGGCGGGAGCCTGCTCCACCCGCGGGGCGGGGGCGCCCACGCGTCCGAAGCGTTCCCGCGAAACATCTACGGACGGAACGTAATCCGGGGCGCGCGCCACGCGTTCGATGTTGGGGATCGGGCGTCGCGGAAGCGTGGCCAGCTCGTCCTTGATTTGTTTGTCGAGCACGGCCATGATCTGCTGGCGCGGCTGCCAGTCCGAGGTTTCGGGCGGTCGTGCGGGAGCCTGTAGATTGACCAAGGTCCCGGCCAGGGCTTCGCGGGAAAGGGACGGTGGGGTCAGCAAGGCCGGGTCCGGCAGGCGGGCCAGTTCGCCGACGCGTTCGCGGGGCACTCCGGCACCTTCGCGGGGTTCACCGATTTCAGGATCGGATGCGCGGATCTGGGGGTCCGACTCGAACATTTCGATGCGGGTCGGGGGCGTTTCCGGGGGAACGGCGTTGGGGCTGGATTCCGTTGCGGTGGCCGGCGCGCCCAGATGCCAGTCCGCCACGGTCCACATGACCGCCAGGTGCGTGACAAAGGAAAGCAGCACGGCCAGCGCCGCCGCCATCAGATGGGGTTCGCGACGATTTTCGAACGGGCCGTGCAGGGTACGATCCATCATGGCGCGGTCTCCCCAGGATTGTCGGGGTCGGGAATCGTCGATCTTCGGCGGATGGCTTCCTGGCTGTCGGGATAGCGTTGCTGCAATTCCTTTTCCGCGGCCTGGCTTTCCTCCAACCGTTCCAGCTCGGTCAGCAGGGTTGCGGCACGGTCGAGCGCCGGCGGCACGAGCGTCGCATCGTCAAAGAGGATCGCTACGCTCATGTAGTAGCGCAGGGCGGCCTCCTTGTCGCCGCGCTGTTCCGCCGCGCGCGCCAGCGCGGCATAGGCCGTGGCGCGAATATTCTGGAGTTCCGGCGTGGCGGCGCGGGTGGCGGCTTCGCGCAGCGGTTCCTCCGCGGCGGCCGCATCGCCGTCCTCCAGCCGCATCTCTCCCAGGCGCAGCGCCGCCTCGGCGCCGTAGCGCGTACGGGCCGGACAGGCCAGGGTTTTTTCGAGGGCTTCGATGGCTTCGGCGCGCTGGTTGCGCGCGCGCAGGCCACGCGCCAGGAGCATCCAGGCCGCCTGTTTCCAATCGTCGGACGGGGCCAGCCGCAGCAGGGAGCGCGCGGCTTCTTCGGAGGCCTTCCATTCGCCGCGGGAAAATTGAAATTCGGCCAGCCACCGCAGGCGATCCGGACTGAATTTTTCACGGATCGGGGCTGCCAGCAGGGGTTGGAAGATGGCGGCCGCTTCCTCTTCGCGACCGTCGGCCTGTAGGATCAGACCCAGCAGGAAATGGGTCTCGCGTTCGATTTCTTTGGGAGGATGGACTTCCAGGGCGGCCCGCAGCATGCGCTCGGCTTCGGCCATTTCTCCGCGGCCGTAATAATGCTGCGCGCGCCAGAAGCGCGCCTCCGCCAGCCGTTCATACGTTGGGAAGCGCCGCAGGAGCTCGTCCAACGTGGCGGCGGCATCGCGGTCGGCTTCGCGGCGGGTTTCCACCATGGCTTTCTGAAACAGGGTCTCGGCGATGCTCTCGTGTGCGGGGAAACCGATCAGAAGCCTGTGCCAGTCGCGCAACGCTTCTTCGTCGCGACCCGCGCGCGCCAGGCAGAGTCCCGAAGCGAAAAGCGCCTGGGGCGCCAGCGCGTGCTTTGGAAAGCGATCGGCCAGGTCCAGGTACACTCGGGAAGCTTCGGCCCAGTGTTCCTGGCGTTGCAACTGGTAGCCAAGGCGGTAGGCGGCATCCGGAGCGAGGGGGCTGTCGGGATGGTTGGCCGTCAGCAGGCGGTAAAACTGGGTGGCGCGCGCCGTGTCCTCCAAGACCTCGGCCGCTTCGGCCTGCAGCCATAACAGGTCGTCGCGAAGTTGCTCTGGCGGCGCGACCGCGGCGGCATCCTCCAGCACCTGGGCATGTCGGCCGGCGCGAAAAAGGGTCAGCAGCCGTTCATACCTTGCCGCGGCCAGGTAGGTTGATTTGGGCTGCGTGGCCGCCAAGCGCTCATAGGCGGTCACGGCTTCGTCCAGTTGCCCCAGTTGGCGATGGCTGTTGGCGCGCAGATAGAGCCATTCATCCTCCGGCCCCGCGCGGGATCCCGGCGTGGTCTGCCGGTCCGCCAGGGACAGGGCATCGGCGAAGCGACCTGCGTGAAAGGCGGCCCAGGCGGCCGGAAGAAGCGCTTCGGGCGCGCGTTGGTCCTGGGGGTAGGTTTGCAGCAGGCGCTGGAACAGGGCGGCTGCTTCGGCATGCTCGTCACGATTGAACGCCAGGGTGGCGGCCTGGAAAAGCGCTTCGGCTCCCAGGCGGGCATCGGGCGGGTTGTCGATCAGGGTACGGTACAAGTTCATGGCCTGTTTTTTCCCGGCATCGCTTGCGTCGGCGCCATGCAGGGCGGCCTGGCGCAGCATGGAATACGGGGCCAGGTCCGACTTGGGAAATTTGCGTCGCAAGGCTTCATAATGTTCGATGGCCGTTTGCGGTTTCTCAAGCAGGGTATGGGCCTCGCCGGCATGGTACAGCGCCGCCGCATGGATGTCGGGTGCCGGGTTGGCTTTGGCCAGTTCGGCAAGAAGTCCCGCGGCCGCTTCCCCCATGCCCATCTCCAGGATGATCAGGGCGCGCTTCAGGGTGGCTTGGTGTCGCAGGGGACTGTCGGGAGTTTCCATTGTCAGGCGGCGGAAGGAGGCTTCGGCGTCCGCGGCACGCCCCACAAGGCGTTGACATTCCCCCAGGCGGAAGAGGATGCGATCGAGTTCCGGGGGGGGGGGAGTCCGCTGGGACAGGGATTCGTATTCGGGCAGGGCCAGGTTGTGGAGGCCCCGGCTGTAGAGGCCGTCGGCAAACAGTTTGCGGTCTCCCTGTTCGATGACATCGGCGGCCGGCGTCGTCCGCAGGGCCAGCAGGAAGCCCAGCAGGAACGCCCGCGGCAGGCCTGCCGGGATGCTGTGGCATCGAGATTGTCCGCTGAGCGGCATTAGCGGGGTTGACCTTCCATATCCGGCGCCGTTTCTTCAGCGCTGGTGGCGAACGAAATGTTCCAGATGTCGACCTGTCGGCAGAGGTCGATCACGCCGATGACGTGATCGTAGGCGGTGGCCCGGTCGGCACGCAGCACGATCGGTTGCCCGGGGAAAAAGCGCGCCAGTCGCTGCAGGCGCGCGCGTAGTTCCTCCCGGGTCAAGGGCTGCTGGTTGATGACAATCCGGCCGTCGCGGGCCAGGTTGATGATGATCTCGCCGGGCAGGCGATCGGGCATCTTGCCGGATTCCGCCGTCGGCAGCACCACGTCCACCTCGTATTCCCACTGCGAGAAGACGGAAGTGGTGATGAAAAAACACAGCAGCAGGAAGACCACGTCCATCATGGGCGTGATCTGAAACTGCGGCAGTTCGGGACTTTTGTGTTTACGGAAGTTCATGGCTCTTGCCGATGGATCAGGGCCGTCAGGATTTCGGTGGAAGCGGTTTCAAGCAGCGCGACCAGTCGGGAGGCGCGGCGGCGAAAATAGGCATAAAAGGCCATCGAGGGAATGGCTACGATCAAGCCGAAAATGGTGGTGACGATGGCCTGGGACACGCCTTCCGCCAGGATCACCGGCTTGGCCGCCGCTACGTCATGGGCCACGGAACCGAAGGCCTTGAGCATGCCGAACACCGTGCCCAGGAGTCCCAGCATCGGAGCGATTACGGCGACGTCCAGCAAAAGCTGGGTTTGCGACTGCATTTCCTCGGCCTGGCGCGCGCCTTCGGATTCGACCATGTCGCGCAACAGCCCCACGTCCATGTGCGAGACTCCCCGGATGTAGTCCAGGGCCGTCAGGGTGATGGACGCCAGGGGGCAGGAGCGGTTCTCGCAAGCGCGGCGCGCGGCATTGGTGTCCCCGGCCTGCAAGCGGTCTAGCAATTCGCTCAGCAGGGCGCGCGGCGCCACTTGGGTCTGACGAAGCAGCGCTAGAAAATAGACGACAAGCGCGCCCCCGAAGACCGACACGCCCAGAAGGATCCACATGACGACCCCCCCATGATGCCAGGCCTCGCGCCAGGACATGCCGTAGCGTTGCCGAAAGGGATCGCCATCCATGGCATCCATGGCCGGGGCATTGCCGGCATCCTGTTCCGTCAAGCCCGCGGCCGGGCGAGCACTGGCGGGGCTGTCGAGGGTTTGCGCGGGCAGTTGGACCGCCGCGGCAAGCAGGGCCAGACCGCAGATTGCCCGCCGGATTCTTATGCTGTTCATTGCTTTGTTGCTCCTTGTGTTCCTGCCGCGGTTGGCGGCGTCAATTCCGGATAGTTCACCCCCAGCAGTCGGGCGAAGGTCTTGTGCAAAGTTTTCGTCCGCCGCCGCGCGTCGCCGGAGGCTGCACGGGCGCGTTGGGCCAGGGCTTTGAAATCGAGGCCGGCCGTGCCGCCAAGATGAGTTTTGGCCGCCAGGGCCGCCTGCGGGTCGGCATTCGAAAGCGCCGCGAGATTCTCGCGCACCTGTTGGTAGGCGGCACGAAAGGGCATGCCGCCGGCCACCAGGTCCAGGGCGCGATCGGTCGCGAAAACATCCGGCGTGAAAGCCGAACGCAACCGGTCGGGGTGCGCTTCGAGACCGTTCGTCATGAGTTTCAGAATACGCAGCGTGGCGCGCGTGACGGCCATGCCGTCCATGTAGATTTCCTTGGTTTCCTGCAAGTCGCGATTGTAGCCGCCCGGCAGTGCCTTGACGATTGCGCCGGCGGCGGTCTGGTGTCCCAGCAGTCGCGCGGTTTTGGCGCGGATCAATTCCAGTACGTCGGGATTGCGTTTCTGGGGCATGATGCTGCTGCCGGTGCAAAGTTCATGCGGCAGGGAGAAATAGCCGAATTCGGGCATCGTGAAGAGGATCAGGTCTTCGGCCAGGCGCGACGCCGTCAGCATGACCTGGGCGAGCGCCCCCAGAATGACGCTCTCGAGCTTGCCGCGCGTGTTGCTGGCATGGAAGACATTGTGGTGGGGAACCGCGAAGCCCAGCAGGCGGGAGGTCAGGTCGCGGTCGAGCGGCAGCGGCACGCCGTACCCGGCCGCCGACCCGAGCGGACAGCGGTCGGCGTACTCGTAGGCTGCCGAGAGCAGGGGCAGGTCGTCCAGGAAGCCTTCGGCATGGCCCGAAGCCCACAGCCCCACCGAGCTTGGCATGGCGGGTTGCAGGTGGGTTCGCCCGACCATCGGAAGGTGGCGGTGGCGGCGCGCGAAGGCAAGCATCGACAATACCAGTTCGGCGGCCTCCTCTTGAAGCGCCAGCAAGTGTTCCCGGGCGTGCAGACGCAGGTCCACCGCCACTTGGTCGTTGCGGCTGCGACCGGTGTGAATGCGGCGCCCCAGGTCGCCCAGACGCTCGGTCAGGCGGCGTTCCACGGCCAGGTGCACATCCTGGTCGTCGTTGGCGATGGAGAAATTCCCCCGGCGCGCCGCGCGCATGATCTCCACCAGGCCGTCAATCACCGCACGGCGTTCCTGGGTGTCGAACAGGACAGGCTTGACAGGGATTCGGCTCAGCATCGTGACATGCGCGGCGCTGCCGAGACAGTCATGTTCCACCAGTTGCAGGTCCAGCCGCGGATCGAGGCCGACGGTAAAGGAAAGTACATCGGGATGAATGACTCCCACCAGCGTCTGGCGTTCCCGCGATTCGTTTTGCTTGCGCATTGTGCTTGCCTGTCCCGGGAACATGTCGTTCCCCATACTCGTCTAAAGGGTTGTCGTTTAATCGGGTCGTTCCCGGTCGCGCAGGGTTTCTCCGGCCGCCACGCGGGACTCGAGTGTCCCCCGCAGATGGCGGGCCTGTTGCCAGGCTTGGCCAATCCTCGACAGTGGGGCGCCGGCCGCCGCCAGATCGAGCGCATCGGCATATTGCCGGCACATGCGTTCGAAAGAGGCATCGCGTCCGGCCCCCGCCACCCGCAGGCTCGCGGCCTTGGCCGCCAGCGCCAGGCGCATGCCCGGAACGTCGCGGAGGGTCAGGGCCGTTTCAAGTGGCAGACCGTTCAATCCCATGCGTGAATCAGGAATAGCAAATTCCCACGGATAAAGCAATAACTGTGCCCTGAAGCGTCGCAGCACCCCGGGCGGGGTGGCGCCCGGTTCGAAGATGCGACGACTGCGCGCCACCAACCAGCGATCCCATTCGCTTTCGAACGCGGACAATTGGCCGAAGCCGGTCAGGCGGGCGATGGTTTCCGCGTTCCAGGCGCCTCCCGTGGCCAGGTGACGGCACAAGGCATCCCAGAAGTCGTCGTCCTGTTGGGCACACCAGGCCGCCATTAGCGCCGCCACGCAGGGGGGGATATCCTCCGTCCGGTGGTCCTCGGACCACAGGGCCGTGAAGGCATCCAGCCTGGCACGCGACCATAGGGCGTGGGTCGCCTCGAAGTCATCGCCCCGCCGGTGGCGGTCGGCATGCCGCGCGAGCCCACGGACAAACCAGCGGGGTGGGGTGGTGATCTCGGCTTCGTCCCGCCGACGCAGATGCAGCGCCATGCCGAAACGCAGGGTGGTCAGGGCGTGAAACAATTCGCCGCGGCGTACCCGCGAGGGCGATGGAACGCGGACCACGCCCAGCACCCCCCGACGATCCGCCAGCAACCAATGGGCCAGGGTCCCGTCGCGGGTTGCAAAACCCAGTTCCAGTTCGATCGACGTATGCTCCGCATCCTGCGGGAATCCAAGGTCGTCGGTCATGGCCTTCCGCCAGTCCCGCACCTGTTGCAAAATTGGTTCGCGATCCGTCAGGTGGGCATGCGTGCATTTGACCGTCAGCCCGGCTTCGCGACGGACATGAACCGGCGGCGAGGGCACGGCGAGCTCTTCAGGGCCTGCCGCGACGGCAACCGACAGAAGAGTCAACGGTACGAACCGTTTCCAAACGGCAAGCATCGATTCGGAACGTGGCAAGGCGGAAACGTCCGCGCCGCACGTCTCAAGCGGTGTTTTTCTTGGGTTTGGCCGCGGTCTTTGGCTTGCTGTCCTGCTTGGGCGTGGATTTGGCATGATCGCTGTCGCTCTTGGCGGCTTGCCGGTAGGCCGAGCTGCGGTAATCCGTCTGGTAGAATCCGCTGCCCTTGAAAATCAGTCCCGCACCCGCGCCGAGCAGTCGCTTGACACGGTACTTGCCGCATTCCGGACAGCGTTTGACCGGTTGGGCGGAAATCTGTTGAAAGCGTTCGAAACTGTGCCCGCAATTCTGACACTCGTACTCATACGTCGGCATAATGTCTTTTTTCTCCCTTGATGCGGCCCTATCTTAGAGCCTGTCCCAAACCTGCTAAGATACTGATCTAGAAGGGGTTATGGATGATAATTTTCGGGCAAAGGGAGCCAAAAAGGCTCCCTTGCCCGAAAAAGATGTGTTAT
>CAZIUM010000055.1:0-15490 GCA_964542285.1 uncultured Lentisphaerales bacterium | reverse complement strand
TACCTTGCCACCGTCCTGAAACTCTGCCTGCGGCGCCATCACGGCGGATTTGCATTTTCCGAACATGCCATCCGGCAATTGCTGCAACTGCACGACCATGTAGCGGAGTTCACCGCCATGATCACCCAGGCGGTGCGCGAGGGCAACGCCGACATCATGGTCAAGGTGCGCACGGAGGACGAGGCCATCACCCACCTGTTCCGCGACCTGCGCCAGGAGAACACGAATCGCCTGGTGGCCGGCACCTGCCAGGCCATACCCGGCATGATTTTTGCCGATATCATTCAAAGTTACCGCAAACTCAAGGATCACGCCCTGAACATCGCCGAAGCCTTCACCGGCGAGAAGTAGAAACCGGAGACGCAAACGCATGGCTGAATTGATTGTCGCCCTGGACCTGCCCGATGCCGAAGCGGTCGACACCTGGGTTCGCCGCCTGGACGCCACGGTCGATTTCTGGAAGATCGGCCTTGAGCTGTTCAGCGCCCACGGGCCGCGGGCGGTCCGCGACATGACCGCACGGAACAAGCGCGTGTTCCTGGACCTCAAGCTGCACGACATCCCACGAACGGTGGAACGCGCGGTGCTTGCCGGCGCCGGCATGGGCGTGGATCTGATGACGGTGCATGCCGCCGGCGGAAGGGCCATGATCGCCGCCGCATCCGAGGCCGCCCGGTCCGCCGGGGCGCGTCGTCCGCGTATTCTGGCGGTGACCATGCTGACCAGCCTCGGGCCCGGCGATCTGCGCGACCTGGGGATCTCGCGCCCCATGGCGGAGCAGGTGACCGCCCTGGCGACCATGGCGGTGGGAGCCGGCGCCGACGGAATCGTCTGTTCGCCCCGGGAAGTGGCCGCGTTGCGGCAAACGCTTCCCAAGGGCACATTGCTGGTCACCCCGGGCGTGCGCCCCGCGGGAGCCGTCCCCGGCGACCAGAAGCGCGTAGCCACCCCTGCCGCGGCCGTTCATGACGGCGCCACCCACCTGGTGGTGGGACGTCCCATCCTCTCCGCCCCGGACCCCGACGCCGCTGCGCGCGCCATTCTGGCGGAGATGAACTCGTGACTCCAGACGACATCCCTGCCGTCAACCGTCGTCTGAAAGCCGCCTATCGTGCCGGTCACGCCCCGATTATGGATCTGGAGGCCGCCCAGACTGGCGACCCCTTCCGCATTTTAGTCGGAACGATTCTAAGCGCCCGCACCAAGGACGCCTGCACGGCCGGGGCCTGTCAGCGTCTCTTCGCCCGCGCCGACACCCCCGAGGCCCTGGCGAAGCTGCCGGAGGAAACCATCGCGAAACTGATCTATCCGGTTGGATTTTACCGCACCAAGGCACGCAACCTGAGTGCCCTGCCGCGGGCTCTGAACGAAAAGTTCGATGGCGGCATTCCGCAAGCCATCGAGGAGCTCTGCCGGCTCCCGGGGGTCGGCCGCAAAACCGCCAACTTGGTGTTGGCCCTGGCCTTCAAGAAGCCGGCCATCTGCGTCGACGTGCACGTACACCGCATCGTCAACCGCCTGGGACTGCTCAAGACCCGAACCCCGCTGGAAACCGAAATGGGACTGCGCGACATCCTGCCGCGACGCTATTGGCGCACCTGGAACAGTTACCTGGTGGCCTTCGGGCAGACCCGCTGCCTGCCGCGAAATCCCCGCTGCGAAGGGTGCCCCCTCCGATCGTGGTGTGACCACGGGGCCTCCGGGACGAGTCCGGCAGAAAAAACAAACCGGGCCGCACACCGATGATCTGGGCGGTCGGAGAGCTTTTGTTGGGGATCGCATTGCTGATCTGTTCGGCGGACCGGTTTGTCAAGGGTGCCGCCGCCACGGCGCGCTACCTGGGGATGCCCTCCCTGCTGATCGGAATGCTCGTGGTGGGCTTCGGCACCTCTTTGCCGGAAATGCTGGTTTCGGCCCAGGCGGCCCTGCGAGACACGTCCGGCATCGCCCTCGGCAATGCCTATGGGTCCAACATTGCCGCCATGTCCTTGATTTTGGGACTGACCGCCCTGATGCATCCGCTCACGGTACATTCGGGCGTGTTGCGCAAGGAATTGCCGGTGCTGGCCCTATCCACCGGGTTGGCGGCCTGGCAACTGCGGGATGCCCGGGTCACGCACACCGAAGCCCTGGTGCTGCTCGGACTGTTCGGGGTTCTGGTGATCTGGTCCATCGTCCAGGGGTTTCGCAGCCAGGACGACCGTCTCGGGCAGGAAATCGACCAGCAACTTCAATCCGGGGGTACCGACCTTCGCCGCGCACTGACGCGCCTGGTCGTGGGCCTGGCGCTCCTGATCGTCAGTTCCCGGATGTTGGTCCAGGGGGCGGTGTTCATCGCCCAGGCGTTCGGAATCAGCGATCTGATCGTCGGGTTGACGATTGTCGCCATCGGCACCTCTTTGCCGGAACTGGCTTCCGCGATTGTTGCCACACGCAAGGGCGAGCATGACATCGCCCTGGGCAATATTCTGGGGTCGTGCCTGTTCAACAACCTGGCGGTGGTGGGCCTTGCCGGAGCCATCCGCCCGATACAGGTGGAGGCCAGAGTCTTCACCCGGGACATCCCCGTAATGGGGGGCCTGACCCTGATGCTTTTCGTCATCGGACGTGGCTTTAAAAACCGTCCCGGACGGGTTAACCGCATCGAGGGGGGATTGCTGGTGCTGTGTTACCTACTGTACACGATTTATCTGATCGCCACCGGCAACCGGTGAACGACCTTCAAACCCTCCGGGTCAACTTGACACAAACAAGGTCCAGCAACTACCCTGTTTATCGAGTTGACACCCATTGGGCGTCGCGAATCCCATCGTGGCGAACGCGGCGAAGTCGTCGATAACCGAAGCAAACCTACGAACAAACCTATGGCAAAGAAAACCGGAACCAGCGCCTCCAAGGCACGCCCCCGTTTGCGCATCACCGACACCACGCTGCGTGACGCCCACCAGTCGTTGTGGGCCACGCGCATGCGCAGGGAGGATATTCTTCCGATCTTGGACACCATCGACAAGGCCGGCTACTACTCGCTGGAATGCTGGGGTGGCGCCACGTTCGACGTCTGTCTGAGGTTCCTGCGCGAGGATCCCTGGGAACGCCTGCGTCTCATCCGAAAACGTTGCAAGACCCCGCTTCAAATGCTGCTGCGTGGCCAAAACATTCTCGGCTACCGCAATTACCCCGACGATGTCCTCAAGCGTTTCATCGAGCTTGCGGCGTCCAACGGTATCGACATCTTCAGAATTTTCGACGCCCTCAACGACACCCGCAACCTGGAACAGGCCATTCGCTGCGTCAAGGCGGTCGGGGCTCATGCCCAGGGCACCATCAGCTACACCTTCAGTCCCGTGCATACCGTCGAAGCTTACGTCACGCTGGCCCGCGAGATGGAGCAACTGGGCGCCGACTCGATCTGTATCAAGGACATGGCGGGCATTTTGACGCCCGCCGCGGCGACTCAACTGGTATCCGCCCTGACCTCCGGAGTCTCCATCCCGATCCAACTGCATGCCCACATGACCAGCGGCATGGCGGTGGCCACCTACCTGGAGGGAGTGCGCGCCGGAGCCGGAGCGCTGGATTGCGCCGTGGCCACCATGTCGGGATGCGCTTCGCAGCCACCGGTCGAAACGATGCACGCCTGCCTCAGGGACGCGGGATACGACACGGGACTCGATCTGGATGCCATTCACGCCGTCAACGAGCATTTTCGCAAGATCAAACCCATCCGCGAACCGGACCATGGCGCCCTGGATTTTGTGGATGTCAACGTGCTGGAACACCACATCCCCGGCGGCATGATCTCCAACCTGCGTTCGCAACTGCAACAACAGGGCGCCTTGGACCGCCTCGGCGAAGTGCTGGCGGAATTGCCGCGGGTGCGCGCCGACATGGGCTACCCGCCCCTGGTGACCCCCACCAGCCAGATCATCGGGGTCCAGGCGGTTTTGAATGTCCTGGGCGGCGAACGCTACAGCATGGTGCCACAGGAAACGCGCAACTACGTCAAGGGACTGTATGGAAGATCCCCTGCCCCGATCGACTCCAAGCTGACGCGTAAAATCCTGGAAAACGAAAAAGCCATCAAGGGGCGACCCGCCGACCTGCTGGAGCCTGGACTTCCCGCGGCCGCCAGGGAACTCGACCCGAAACTGGTCCAGGCCGAAGAAGACCTGCTGTCCTATTGCATCTTCCCGGAGGTGGCTTTGGGCTATTTCAAGTGGCGCGCCCTGCCCGAGGATCGGCGCCCCCCCTCACCGGCCGACCAGGAAGACAGCCAGCGCCAGGTTAAGAACGACAAGCCGGCCGCGACCGCGGCCCCCGCGCCACAGACGGCGACGCCCGGCGCCGACGTGGCCCGCCATGCCGCCATCGGTCGCACCCTGGTCCAGCTCTTCCGCCAGATGGGCGCCACGCTGCCGGACGCCGGCGACCTGCCGGCGGACACGGACACGCCCGTGGAGCCTACCCGCCCGGTCGACCCGCCGGAACCCGCCCCGCCTCCCCCCAAGGCCACTCCGGAAGAGGAAACCATCAACGCCCCCCTGAACGGCACATTTTATCGCACGCCCGGCCCCGGCAAGGCCAACTTTGCCGAGGAAGGCGCCCACCTGAAGACCGGCGACACCATCTGCGTGGTGGAGGCTATGAAACTGTTCAACCAGATCAAGGCCCACAAACCCTGCAAGATCGTCACGTTTCTTGTCGAACATGGAAGCCATGTAAACAAAGGCCAACCTCTGGCATCGATCTCCACGGACTAATCCGCCATGTGCCGCGTCTCCCAGCTCGTCGACTGCCTGCGCCGGAACGGCTGGACCCTGGCCTGTGCCGAGTCCTGTACCGGCGGGTTGATCGCGGCACAAATCACTTCCGTGCCCGGCGCCTCGGACGTCTTCCCCGGCGCCGTCGTGGCCTACGCCAACCAGGTCAAGCAGAACCTGCTGCGGGTGTCGCCGGATACATTGTCGCGGGAAGGCGCCGTCAGCGCGGACTGCGCCCAGGCCATGGCGGCGGGAGTGCGCCGCCTGATGAACTGCGACTGGGGCCTGGCCGTCACCGGCATTGCCGGTCCCGGCGGCGGCACCTTCGCCAAACCCGTGGGCCTGGTTTTCGTTGCCGTCCAGGGACCTTCGCCCGTCAACGGCATGGTGGAGCGCCATTTTTTCGAAGGCGATCGCCGGGATGTGCGGGAGCAAACCGCGCAACGGGCCATCGACATGGCACTGCAAGCCGTTAATAAACAGGAGATGACCCCATGCTAAACGTTCCGTTCATTCTTACCGTGGGCTGTGCCGTTTTTCTGTGGCTGACGCCGTGGGGGCATTCGGCGGAACCCATTCCGCCGGCCGATCGGATCGACCCGCTGGCCCTGAACTGGGCTGTTCGCGCCACGGTCGCGCGCGGCGTGGCCTACCTGACCAATCGTGCCGCGACCGATTCCAACGCCTGGATCGTGCCGCCCCTGCGCACCCGGCGTCATGTCGGCTACACCAATGTTGTCCGGCGCTACTCGGAAAAGCCCACCCCGCTGTACGAGTATGAATACTATACCGTGTACGAACGCCGACCCGGCGCCGACTCCCAGGCGGCACGCACCCTGAAACCCGTCCGAAGGCGACGCGTCAAACGGGTAATCGACCCCGAGGGCGGCCCCAAGCGTCTGGTTCCCGACCGCAACGGTTCGATCGTGCGCGAGACCCGGGTACGGGTGTATGACCAGACCGGCCCCGACCGCTGGCCGCACGGCGCCATGGGTCAGAATGCCATGGCGCTCTATGCGCTCCGTCGCGCGGGAATGCCGGCGGACGACTTGCAGGTAAGCTCTCTGGATCAGGGGCTCGGCCTGTTGGTCGACGACTTCGGCCCCCCCGACCATACCTGGGACCTGGCCTGGATGACGGCGGCCTTTGCCCGCATGCCCGGGAAAGTGGCCGAAGAACTCACGCAGACCTGCGCCACCAAATTGCTCGATGGGCAGGTTCTGGAGGGGGATGCCCGCGGTCTCTGGGGCCCGGTCTGCGTCAACGTGCCCTTGCTGGCCTTCGCCTACAACTACGAACAGGAACTGGCGACCCTCAAAACCAAGGCCGACCTCGCCGCCAAGGAAAAGCCCGACAACAACGCCCGCCAGGCGACCGCCATCGACGCCGGGAATGCACTGCTGGCTTTCCAACGTTCCATGCGCCGCATCTCCAATCTTGCGCTGGCTTTTGACCACAGTGACCACCCCATTGTCCGGGTGGGGGATCCCGACCTGATCCAGATCGAAACCACCGGACATGCGCATTACATTTTCAACCAGACCTCGGCCGACCTCGAATGCACCGCCCTGGCGCTTTTTGCCCTCAACGAAGCCGCCGCCGCGGGGCGCCTGCCGGAAGAAACCTGGCGCCCACGATTGTATGGCAACACAAGACTGCGCCCTCCGCCCGTCGAACGCGCGGATGCCGTGCTCGCACGTACGGCACATGCCCTTGCAAGGCTTCAAAACCGCGCCGGTGGCTGGCACGCCTGCAACCTACATCTGCCGATCAACGACTTCGATTATCTTGGAGAAATGCTACCGGGGATCCCGGTCGATCCCAAAACGTTTGTGCCGCTTCCCTCCCCCGCATCGCCCCTGACCATCCTGCAGGGCTATGCCTCCTACTATTCTATTGGGAGCACCGTCGGCTTCCAGAAGGCCCTGGGGCGTTTCCGCGCCAACTTCGCGCGCGGGCTGGCGGCGGCCCGTCACTTTGTCGCCAAGTTGCCGGATTACGATCCCAAAGCGGAACACGGTGGCCGAACCGATCCTTACGATTCCGCCTTTTATTCCCTGCCCACCTTCGTCAACCCCGGGACCCTGCAGCGCGAACAGCAACAGGACTGGATGCGGATGGCCCTGTGGATGAGCAACCGACAGCACACCAACGGCTACTGGCGCGTCGGCAAACGCTCCACCGGCATGATCCTGCCCACCAGCATGGAAGCCCGCATGGAAGCCCTGCCCAAGCGGGACCCCTCCGACCGCAAACGCATCATGAACCGCGCGGGAGCCCATGCCCGCTACAACTGGACACACGGGAGCCATTTCCGCAATGCCTACCAGGGCAACTTCGATGTGCTGGCCACCAGCCTGGCCCTGATCCATCTTTCCGCCGGCGCGCACCCGCCGTTGGCCACCCTTTCCCTGACGCCGGAGAGTCCCCCTTCGTTTATTCCCGAACAAACCTTGCGAGAATTTTCAAATCGCACCGAGGTCGACTGGCATTACGTGGAAATCGATCCCGACAATCCCTTCTCCCTGACCCAGCTCGACCTGGCGCCGGTCCTGTTTCTGCATGGCGACGGGAACCAGCCGCCCAGGGCGGAATTGCAATCGCGGCTGCGAGACTTCATCCAACGCGGTGGAATCGTCATCGCCCATGCCGAGGCCAACCAGACAGGACAACAGTTCTTGGACACCGCCGGTCCCTGGCTGACGGACCTGGTCGAAAACGGACAAGTGTCCGATGTCTCCGGCGCGGAACCCGTTCTGGGCGACATCGCCGGTCGACTGGGCACCCGGGCATTAAAAGGCATACAACGTCCCGACGGCGCTCCGGCCGTGCTGCTGATGGCGGTGGCCGAACGGGTCGCCCCCTCTGCCGGGGCTTTCCGGGTGCCCGAAGCGGTGCATGTCATCGCGACCGTGTTGCAGCGCAACCTGAACGACACCCTCTTGTCGCCATCCTATGCGCACCGGCTCCATGATCTCGGTTCCCCCGACGAAGTCCATGAACATGCCATGTCCATCCTTTGGGGCGCCCCCGAACCCGCCCCTCCCGCAGTGGTCCCGGCCAAAGCCGAACCCACCCCCGGAGAAACGCCTGAACCGGAAGAAGCGCCTCAACCCGAAGACAGGGAGGATCCGGCGCCGGTCGCCACGCCCCCTCCCCCTCCGCCGGAACCCAAGCCCCGCGCTCCGGCCCCCGACGAAGTCTGGTGATCGACTCGCCTCCGTCTTGCGGAAACCAAACCATGCCATCCTCCAGAATTCGCATCGGAATCGTCGGCTCGCGCGGTCATGTGGGATTGGTCTTCAATACCCTGGCCACGCGGGACCGCGACCAATGGGAGCTGACGGCCCTTTGTGAAAGCCCCGGCGTCACGACCCTGCAAACGCAGGCCGGGACGTTGGGCCTGAGGCCGGAGGTTTTCGACGACGCAGGGCGGATGGTGGCCGAGGCTCCAATGGACCTGCTGGTGGTGGCGGACGGCAACGAAGACCATGCCGCCATGACGCTCGCCGGACTGCAGCGCAACCTGGCGGTGTTCTGCGAGAAGCCGGTCGCCGCCACCCATGAGCAACTGCAATCCCTGGAAGAGGTCCTGGCGTCCGACCCGCGCCGCATCGTCGTTCCCATGCTGCCGCTGCGCTTCGACCCGGCCTTTGCCGCGGCGCATGCCCTGGTCCGCAAGGGCGCCATCGGCGCCGTCCGGTTGCTGGACGCGCGCAAATCCTACCGTCTTGGAACCCGCGACGCCTCGTTTTGCCACCGCGCCACCAGCACCGGCACCATTCCATGGGTGGGGAGTCATGCCATCGACCTGTTGCGCTGGTTTGCGGGCGTGGATTTCCTGGCCGTTACCGCCCGTCATTCGACCCTCGGCAACGGGGGCTATGGCGACCTGGAAGCCAGCGCCGCGCTGCTGTTCGAGATGGAACGGGATATCCTGGCCACGGCCACCCTGGATTACCTGCGTCCGGACCAGGCCCCGACGCATGGAGACGACCGCCTGCGTATCGCCGGCACGCAGGGCGTGATTGAAGTGCGCCACGGCCAATGCCGCCTGATCAACCCCGAGGCCGAGGGCGAGCGCCTCTGCGCGCCGCAAGCAGGGCCGAGCCTGTTCGGTGCCCTGCTTGATGCCCTGCTGGGCGCGGGCCCCCTGCCCATTTCCCGGAACGAAATGCTGACGGTGAACCGCGCCTGCCTACTGGCGCGCGACGCGGCCGATCGCAAAACAACCCTGCACCTGTGAAAGGCGTGTCAATCCCCGGGCACGATGGCGCCATGACGGCGCAGCACGGCCCGCAAATCCTCCATGGGCACGTTCGCGGTTGAGCATCCCCGCGCCGCGGCCAGGGCGGCCCAGGCGCCGGAAGCCTGTCCCGTGGCCATGCAGGTAGCCTGCACCCGCAACGCGCTGTTGGCGCCGCGGTCACTGGAAAGGATGCGCCCGGCAACCAACAGGTCCGTCCGCCCCGCGACGGCCAAGGCCCCGCGCGGAACCGAAGGCACCACTCCCGGCTCCAGAGATTGCTTGTGCCACTCCCCGGAAGTCAATCCGTGGATGTCGATGGGATAAAAAGAATAACAAACCGCGTCCGGCCAGGCGCGTCCGCCGCGATAATCGTCCAGCGTAACGGTCTCGCATCCGATCACGGTCACCGTTTCGCGCAGGCCGGTTTCGGGATAGCAGAAATCGATCCGTAGATTTTCCAGTCCCGGCTGCTGTCGTAACCAGCGAACCAATCGCCGCAGGCCGCGGCGCGCTTCTATTTCCAGGCGCGTGCGCCCGACACTGGTATGCGCCTCGGGAGTCGCCGGCACATGTCCGGCGTTGTTGCCAAACTTGCGCAACCAACCGCTGACCGAGGGCCGGTCGTTGTGCCAACAGGCGTCCTCCGCCCGCAAGATCCCCTCCGCGACCGCGGCGGCAAAGGCTCGATCCAGCGCCGGCAGGTCCACCGTCTCGGGATCGTACCCGGAAACCTGGCAACTCAGCGTCGCGGGCTGGCAGGGGTCCGGTCGCCGCATTCCGGCTCCGGCCAGGAACGCGGCCGTAGCGTCGCCACTGCAATCGACCACGACCCGCGCCGCGATGTCCTCCAGACCTTCCTTGCCGCACAGGGTGAGCCTCCAGCCGGCGTCGTCTTCCGACCGTCGCAACCTCGCCAACATGGTGAACAAGCGCGGTTCCACACCGGCCTCCAACACAAATTCGTCGCACAACGCGGCGTGAACCGTCGGGTTGACCCGCGGTTGATGCCGCCAATGCCGCAGCGTCAGGTCGGTGAAATCCGGCAGCCGCTCCCCGGATTCCTCCACCGCCGCCGCGACCAGTTCCCATCCGATGCCGGCGATCACCTGGCGCCCCCAAGCATGAAACAACCCCGGCAGAACCACCCCGGCATTCGTCAGGGTTCCGCCAAAACGCGCCCCCTGCTCGACCAGCAGCGTGCGCGCCCCACAACGCCCCGCCTGCACCGCAGCCGGCACTCCGGCCGTGCCGCCGCCAATGACCGCCACATCAAAGGTTTCCATCCCGTATCCGCTCCTGGTTTTCCGTTTCGATTCCGACGCCCGCGAGACCGCCTCTGCGTCCACTCAGGCGTTCCGGGCCACCTCATGGGCCACCCCGCGGAGAAATTTCGCACTCTCCGCTTCCAGTCCCTCCGGCACGAACGCCGCGTTCCCGATCGGATATCCACTCAGTAATTCGTACCAAAGACATCCGATCAGATAACAGCCCGCCGAGTTTAAGTGGTTGGGGTCCTTGGTCAACACTGGGCGTCCGTCCGGCGTGCTATTAATCGCCCAGCGCCATCCCACCGCCAGGGAATGCCGCTGGTCCGGCAAGGCCGGGGCCACGGGGGAGGCGTAGTCGTAGTCGGGATCGGGCCAGCGAAAGGCATGACCCGGCGTCTCGCGCGCCTGCTGCACGGCGCGTCCGGAAGGCAGAACGCGCAGGTCGTACTTTCGCGCGAAAAACCCGTAGTTGGCTTCGATGCCGTCATGCATACCGCGCGGGGTCAAGCCCTTTTCCGGCAGGAAGGGCGAATCGGCGCGATAAGCCCAGGTTTGGTGCAAGAGGATTTCGGCCCGCGGAGCCAATGCGCGCACCAGGGCGATCAGTTGCCCCAGGTACGGCTCAAAGCTGTCCCGGAGCCAGCTTTTGGCGCTGACCTGCTGGAGCGTGACGAAATCCCAAGGCTCGGCGGCCAGCGCCTCCTGCAGCGTCACCTCTCCGTGCGCGTCATTCAGCGCATAGGGCTTGTACTCTGGATGCCGCGCCGTATACTCCGCCAGGTTCCAATGCTTTTCCAGCGAACACCCCCCCAGGCTGGCGGTGCCGACGACAAGATTTACTCGACCTTCCGCCGTCGCCAGGGGCTCCAGAAAGGTCAGGGCGTTGTGCGAAAAACTGTTTCCTATGGTCAGTAACTTCAACGTTTTCATAATGTCCACTATACCCCATCGCTTGGGGTGGAAGCCATGCAAAAGGAAGCGCTTCAACCCTTGTGAAGAACTCCCCGGACGATCGGACGTCTATGAAATTCCTTGAACCCCGGGGAGGGCTAAAGTAGTATCGCGCCAAAACGCACCCGGACGCCGCGAAAGAAAAAAGAAGATCCCACGCGATGAAGTGCCTGTTTCACGTACACACAATCTACTCCGGCGATGGCCGGATCACGCTGCCGGATCTGGCCCGACGCGCCCAGGCAGCCGGCATCCAGTGCCTTTTCATCACCGACCACAACACGATCGAAGGGGCGCTGCGCTTCCAGGAGCGCTTCCCGGACTTTCATACGGTCGTCGGCGAAGAAATTATGACGACCGCCGGCGAAGTCATCGGCCTCTTCCTCTCGGAACAAATCGCGCCGCAGCAGAGCCTGGAGCAGACGATGGCCGCAATCCGCGCGCAGGGCGGCATCGTCGCCCTGCCCCACCCGTACGACACTTGGCGTCCGTCCTCGCTCAAGCCCGAGGTCTACGAAACCGCCTTCTCCCTGTCGGACGCCGTGGAGGTCTTCAACAGCCGGACATTCTCCGCGCGGCACGACCGACGAGCAACCCTGGACTGCGCACTCTACGGCAAGGTCGCCCTTCCTGGCGCCGACGCCCACTTCCCCGAGGAGATTGGCCGCACCACGTTCGAACTACCGGAAGCACCAACGCCCCGGAACTTTCCCTGGGCACTGAGTAACATCCGGGTTAAGCGCGATTCGGTTTTCTACCGCGGAGGCCTGCGCCTCAAGAGTATCTGGGGAAAATACTCCGCGCTGAACCTGCCGGAGCGCGCCTTCACCTCACTGCAGCGGAGAATATTCCTCCGGACGGGCGGTTCGTTTTTCAGCCTGGCGGAGGTTGAACGCCTCTCTGCCCAGCTTGCCGGACAGGTCAGGGAATCCGGCTACGAGCCCGATCTTGTCGTCGGCATCGCAAACGGCGGCCTGTTCCCGGCCTTTCATGTCGCCAAGGTTCTAGGCCTCCCGTTCGAAACCATCCGGGTCACCCACCGGCAGCTCCGCATTGGCCACCTGGACACGGATGACATCATCGGCGGGTGCTACCTTCGGGACGCGCTCTACGGCAACGAACCGATTGTCCTCGGGGCCTGCCCCGAATCGATCCGCGGGCGGAGGGTCCTGCTGGTGGACGACGAATCCGGCCAAGGCCGCACCTTCCGTTTGGCCCTCGATCTGGTGGCCGGGGCCGCCACCGAAGCCAGAACCGCCTGCATCCGCGTTCTGAACAAAAACTACGATCCGGACTACGTGGTCCGCGACCACCGGGGGAAACCCTTCAAGTTTCCACGCTTCCCATGGTTCAAGTACTCTCCCGAATATCCGCGCTACGCGCAACTTCAGGAAAAGTATCTCTATCCTTCCAAGTACAACAACACCCCCTTTGGATGACGATGGAACATCCTCTACATCCATTGCTTCCACGCCATCCGGGTTCCAGGGTCGAACGCCTTATCCGGCGCTTTTTCCACCTGGAACATCCCGGCGATTTGCGGTGGCACACCTATTTCTGGACGGCACTCTCCGGAGGGTGCTTCTGCGCCAGTTCGTTCGTCCTCCTGGCCCTCATCGTCCGGCTCCTCGGCGAACACGGTCCCTACTGGGGAGGCGTGTTCAGTATCGCGCTGGCCATTTCGCAACAGTTGATCACGATCGGCCTCTTTCAGATGCGCCCCTTTCAAGTGTCGGACATTGACGAAGCCTTCACGTTCAGCGACTACTTTACTTCTCGCGTCGTGACCGTCATCCTGATGGTCATCGCGGGTGGCGCCTGGATGTTCGCGGGCGGCATGGGCCATGACAAGTCCGTCGCCATCCTGCTTCTGCTCACTCTGCGAGCCGCCGAATCCTTTTCAGATGTGTTTGAGGGACGGTATCAGCAATTCGGCAGGCTGGACATTGCCTCCAAGGGGCTTTTCTTTAAGACGCTTCTTCCAATGGGAATTTTCGGCGCCGCCTTATGGTTGACCCGGAACATGCTCGTCTCGCTCGCCTGGATGGCGTTTCTCCACTGGCTCCTGCTGATCGCAACAGACGGGCTGCTGATCCGCTCGTTCGCACGACTGAACATCCGAAGCGCTCTCCAAAAGCAGAAGCGGCTGCTCCTCTCCTGCCTGCCCCTGGCAACGAATGCATTTTTGTTCATCTATCTCAACAATCTCTCGCGCTACGCGATCGACCAATTCATGGACGAACGGAAGATGGCCGAATACAACGCGTTGTTTATGCCGTCGTTTCTTATCGTCCTGCTGTCCAGTTTTGTGCTCCGTCCTGCGCTGACCCAGCTCAGCCGACGCGGCAAGGAAGGCGACGGACGGGGGTTTCGCTTGCAGATTTACATCCAACTGGCCTGGGTCGCGGCGTTCACCGCGCCGACGATTGTTCTGGCCTACGCGTGGGGTACGCCGGCATTGACCCTCCTCTACGGGATTGACTTGACGCCCCACCGGAACACCTTGTGTATTCTGATCGCCGGGGGGGCCATGCTTGCCGTGTACTACATTTTTCAGTCGATTCTCATCATCCTGCGCAGACAAATGGCTTGCTTGGTCGGCATCCTTCTGGCGGCCGCCGCAGGCCGGGGGTTTACACCGTTTATCGTGCGAAATCTCGGCATCCCCGGAGGCGCCGTCAGCTTTCTGCTCTCCGCGTTCATCCTGTCCTTACTCTTCATGGCCATGACGGCATGGTACACCCGATCGGCTTCGTTGAATAAAACTCCCTTTAGTGGTTCGAGTTTACAGAAGTCCGACGGTTGAATTCGGACAGGGGAGTTCTGACCTTCCACAATGTTGTACTATAAACCGATGCGATCCATCGGGCCTCCCCATCGTCCCCGCCTGTATCGAGCTGGGTGAACAGGAGAAGATTAAACATTTCGACAACGTCTCGAAATCAATCCCGTGTTTCCGGAAATTTCGGGATTCTTCTTTACACATCCTGTTCCCGGATCCGCATCCGCAGACCGAAACGGTGCGCCGTAATCCAGAGTTCTCCCGAACTGGGCTCGAAAAGGTACGGATAGGAAACTTCCCCCTCCGGATTGCGGGCGATGACCGCCGGGGCCGACCAGCTTTCGCACTCGTCGGAGGAGAAACTGATCGAGAGTTCGTGGCGATAGTTGCTGGTGGGGGTGGCGGACCAGTTGCCGTCGCCTCCCCGCAGCTCCACTTCGGTTTGGCCTTCGGGGTAGAAGCGGTTCCAGACCAGGGCGATGCGTCCGCTTTCCAGCCGCAGCAAGGCTCCCGGCGCGCTGGAGGCATCGATGCCTGCCGGCCCGTAGGGGTGCCAATAGCGTCCACCATCCGTGGATATCGCCAACCAGAATTGTCCCCAGTTGGTCCGGATATACTTGAGAAGGCGTCCATCCTTCAATTCCACCAGGGTTGCCTCGGTCACGCCCCCGTGATTCCCGACCCCTCCCAGGTCGATGATGTTGCTTGCCTGCCAGCTTTCCCCCTCGTCATCCGAGGCGTAGGTCAAGACGGTATGGCGCCCCGGATTGTGGCGCATCTGCATGCTGGTGAACACCACCCTGCCGTCGCGGGTTTCAATCATGTCGCGGTTCGCGCCCGTCCAGGGGGTGTGCAGCCGTTGCAAGTCCTGCCAGGACTTGCCCCCGTCCATACTGCGAACCACATAGGTCGGGATGCTGGCGCCGGGGGAGTCGTGCGTCCTGGCATCCCAGTTCCAGTTGGCGCGTTCGGCCCGATTGCTGAAGGCCGCAATCAGGGTTCCCTTCCGGGTACGGAGAAAGGCCCCGCTGTCACTGGGTTGCATTTTCCCTTCCGGATCGAACGGCGCCGTATTTTCCCAGCTCCGCCCCCCGTCCCGGCTCACATGCACCCCGGCGACGCTGTCGTCCGCCGGAAAGCGGCAGGCAAAGGCGAAGATCTCGTTTTCACCCGCCCCGCGGGTAAAACGCGCCACCGGCAGATGGGGCATGTCCTCGGCTTTTTCATGAAGCCAAAACCCGTCGGAGGTTTGTTTCGATAAAACGGACGGTTTCCTTGTGCCGAAAAATCGACTATACATGCTGCATTCTCCTTGTTTTTCAGGGCTCACCGGATCGATTTTTTGAAAGCCGGGGCCGACGATGGCCGCGACACTCGCAAAGTGTACCACTTTTGCGGCAGGGGAACTACTCAGGTATCCGGTGAAGCCCTTCGTTTTGCATTGCCATTCTCCTCTCTTCGATGTTCAATACCCGAACTT
>CAZIUM010000054.1:1934-15694 GCA_964542285.1 uncultured Lentisphaerales bacterium | reverse complement strand
CAAAGCCCCGAACGCACAATTCAGAATGGGAACGGACTCCAGCGCGGGGGAGATCGCGCTGGAAACCCGCCCGCGGCGGCGAAGGGCCTCGCCGCCCTACCCTTTCGACGCAGAGCGCCGAAATAAAGGAAGCCGCATGGCATCCCCTCCAGCCTCTTCGGGATTTTTCGAGTCCGTTCGACGGCTGGATGCCGCGAAAAGACCGGACGGGAGTTTTTTTTGATCGCCAACCATGCTATGATGTTGGTATGACAACCGTGTTTTTGCATCCTCGCCGGGACCGTTCGGTCCTCCATCGCCATCCCTGGATTTTTGCCGGCGCCGTCGAGCGCCTGGAAGGCCCCGAGCTCGAACCTGGCGACACCGTCCGGGTATGCGCCGCCGACGGCCATCCGCTGGGGCTGGGAGCCTGGTCGCCTCAATCGCACATGCGCATTCGCATGTGGACCTTCGATCCGGACGAGTCGGTGGACGCCGCCTTTTTCGAGCGCCGCCTGGCAGCCGCCATCAGCGGTCGCGGCGTGTTGCTGGCGGAGGATGTCAGCGATGCGCTGCGCCTGGTCAATGCCGAGGCCGACGGCCTTCCCGGACTGGTCGTGGATCGCTATGGCGATTTCCTGGTGGCGCAATTTACCACCGCCGGGGCGGAACGTTGGAAATCGACGATCGTGGAAAAGCTCCGGTTGCTGACCCCTTGCCGTGGAATTTTCGAGCGCTCGGACGTGGGCACGCGCCAATTTGAAGGTCTGGAGCCCGCGACGGGGCTGCTGGCGGGAGAGGAGCCGCCCGACCAACTCGTCATCCGGGAACATGGACTGCGTTACCAGGTCGACCTGCGAAACGGACATAAAACCGGGTTTTATCTCGACCAGCGCGCCAACCGCGCGCGGGTGGCCGCCTTCGCTCCGGGGGCCGAGGTGCTCAACACCTTTGCCTACACCGGCGGGTTCGGCATCGCGGCCGCCCGGGCCGGCGCCGCTTCCGTGACGCATGTCGAACTCTCCACCGAAGCCCTCGAGCTGGCGCGAGAAAACACCAAGCTCAATCTTTGCGACCCCGACGAAAACTGCGAATACCAGGCCGGCAACGCCTTTGAGGTGCTGCGAGGCTTCCGGGACTCCCGGCGCCAATTTGACCTGGTCGTGCTCGACCCGCCCAAATTCGCGGAGGCCCGCAAGCACCTGCCGGCCGCCTGTCGCGGCTACAAGGACATCAATCTGCTGGCCTTGAAGTTACTCCGCCCCGGCGGCATCCTGGCCACTTTTTCCTGCTCGGGGCTGATGTCGCCGGAGCTGTTTCACAAGGTCGTATCCGACGCCGCCGTGGATGCCGGCCGCGATTTGCAGGTGCTCCAACGCCTGGGCGCCGATCGCGACCATCCGGATGGACTCTGTTTTCCCGAGGGTCTCTATCTCAAGGGGCTCTTGTGCCGCTCTCGTCCCTGACCCCGGACGCTCCACGCTGCAGGCGCAGGAAGGGATTGTGGCGTAATTCCGCGGCGATGCTGGTGGCAGGACCATGCCCGGCAATGACCCGGGTTTCGGGCGGCAGTTGCGCCAGTCGCTTGAGAGACCGTGCCAGTTTCGCCCCGTTGCCGCCCGGAAGATCGGTGCGTCCCACGCTGCCGGCAAACAAGGTGTCGCCGCAAAGCAGCAATCCCTCCGACTCCAGGTACAGGCAGACCGCGCCGGGGGAATGCCCCGGCGTGTGCAGGACCCTGGCCGGCACGCCGGCGATCGACAACACCCGGTCCTCCTCGAGACCGACCAGGCCGGACGGACGCGCCGGCACTCGATCGTACGGCGGAATCCGGTTAAGATCGGAAAAGGCCCAGGCAGCGTCCTCTTCGTGCAGGTACACCGGCGTTCCGCCGGTTTGCAAAAGCCCATCCAGCGCGGAAATGTGGTCGATGTGCCCATGCGTCAACACAATCTGTTCGAGGCGCAAATCCCGGGCGCTCAACGCGTTCCGAAGCGCCTCGGCATCCGCACCGGGATCGACAACCGTCGCCCGCTTGCGGTCATCCCAGAGCACGACACAATTCACCTCGAAGGGCCCAACCGGAATGATTTGGTAGTCCATGGCGATCAGAGCGGCTTGTTGTGGCGGTCGAAACGCAGCACCCGCGGTTGGTGATGAACGGATTCGTCTTCGGTCAGTTGACACCAGCACATGACAATCAGGCGATCGCCCACCAGTCCCTTGCGGGCGGCGGCGCCGTTCAGGCAAACCTCGCCGCTGCCTCGGGGTCCCGCGATGGCATAGGTTTCGAGTCGTTCGCCATTTTCGACATTGGCCACCAGAATTTTCTCAAAATTCCGGATACCGGCAGCCTCCAGCAGGTCGGTATCCACCAGCAGGCTGCCTTCGTAGTCGCGTTCCACGGCGGTCACGCGCAACTGGTGCAACTTGGCTTTAAGCATGGTAATTGTCATGGTTACGGTCTCCCTGAAGAAACAACGTTTTCCGCTTTCTGTTCCCGTCCCATCAAATCTTCCACCGCCTCGCGCGGGTCGAGGCCCTCGTCACAAAAGCGATGCACCAGGGTGGAAATCGGCATTTCCACCCCCGCCTTCAAGGCCAGGTCGTGAACGATATGCGAATTCCAGACCCCCTCGGCCACCATTTTCATGGACCCGAGGATCGTTTCGATTTTCTCGCCCCGGCCGATGCGTTCGCCCACGCTGTGGTTGCGGCTGTGGCGGCTGCTGCATGTAACGACCAGGTCTCCCAGCCCGCTCAGCCCCGTGAAGGTCTCGAGTTGCGCGCCCATGGCGCAGCCGAGTCGGGTCATTTCGGCCAGACCGCGCGTGATCAGGGCCGCGCGGGTATTGTCGCCGAACCCCAGGCCATCGCTGACTCCCACCGCCACGGCAATGACGTTCTTGACGGCGCCTCCCAGCTCCACGCCCAGGGGATCGGGGCAGGTGTACACCCTGAAGCGCGGACCGCTGAACAGGCGCTGCACCTGTTGCGCCAGGTTCGCATCGAGCGAAGCGGTCACGACCGCGGTCGGCAGGCCGCGCGCCACTTCCTCGGCATGACTCGGCCCGGACAGGACGGCCACCCGGCGGATCCCCAGGCGCTCACGCGCCAGCTCGCTCATGCGGCGGTGGCTGTGTTCGCACAATCCCTTGGTGAGGCTCACCAGCGGCGTGTCGGGGTCCAACACCCCGCGAAATCGATCGCAGACGTCACGATAATACCGTGACGGAACGGCAATCACCGCCAGGTCGATTTCCCGAACCGCCTCCTCGATCCCGGAAACCCAGCGGATTTCCCTCGGCAGCGGCACGCCCGGCAGGAAAAGCCGGTTTTCATTGGAGACGCGAACCTGCGCCAGCGGTTCCTCGAAGGGACCCCACACGGTAATACGGTGCCCGTAGCCCCGCAACAGAATGGCAATGGCCGTACCCCAGCCGCCGTCCCCAAGGATAGTGATATTCACGGTTGCACGGATTCCTTTCCCTGATCGTTCGTATGCCGGGACCGGCGACGACGGAATTCAAACCGCGATTCGGTGCCGGCCAACAGGCGCCGGATGTTGACCCGATGCCGGACAATCACCAGCAACGCCAGCAGGGTCAACACCGTCGGCATCAAAGGCCCGGCATGCTCCTTCCGCAAGGCCGGCAACCAGACGGTGACGGCGAGGGTCAGGGCCGCCGTAAGCGAAGCCAAAGAAACGTAGCGCAGGGCCAGGAACGTCAGCAGCCAGGCCACCAGGGCCAAACCGCAGGCCGCGGGCGCCAGGCCCAGCAGCATTCCGGCGCTGGTGGCGACCCCCTTGCCACCGCGAAATCCGAGATATACCGGCCAGTTGTGCCCCGCCACGGCCAGGCCTCCGCCCAGCAGGCGCAATCCGTCGCCCGCCGGTTCCGTGCCCAGCAGACACGTCGCCAGCCAAGGCAACAGCAGGGTCCCGGCCAGTCCCTTGCCGAGATCCAAGACGAAGGTCAGCGTCCCCCAGCCCTTGCCCACGCAGCGAAACACATTGGTGGCGCCGATGTTTCGACTGCCGACGGCGCGGATGTCGACTCCCCGGGCCCTGGCCAGCAGCAGACCGAAAGGCACCGCCCCAAGCAGGTAGGCCGCCAAACCCGTGGAACCCCATAAAAAAAACGTATTCATTGAATCGATAATTTTACCATAACTATCCACGGAACGAAACTGAGTCGTAAGAACGCGTTCAATTCAAGGTGTCGATCACCGGGGTGGTGAAGGCCCAGATCCCGGTTTTCTCGCCGACCTGGTCATGCAACGCGCGCAGACGCTCCATCAGGCGGGCCACGGTCTCTTCCGGCTGCACCGTAACCACGGCGGCATTGGCGCCGGGCCAGACATGGTTGTCGAGCCGCGCGCCGCTGTCGGGCCCGCGGCCGTTGAGTCGCGGCCAGCGCGTGAAGCCGACAACCCCCATGTCGTCCAGCAGCTCCACGATTTGGTCGTCAATCACGATGTCGTAAGCGATCCAGAGCGCTTGCATGTCATTCTCCATTCCGGGGTCTCCGTTCCGTCAAGCATTCCTCAGGGCCGCTTTTCCCAGCCGCTTGCGTTCGGCGCGCGCATGCACCAGGCTGTACAGGACCGGCACGAACACCAGGGTGATCAGCATGGAAAACAGCAGTCCTCCGGCGATGGTGGCTCCCATGGGCTTCCACATGGCGGCGCCCTCGCCGCGGCTGAAAACCATGGGCGACATGCCGGCCACGCTGCTGAAGGTGGTGATCATCACCGGGCGCAGACGCGAACGACCGCCCTGTTCGATCGCCTCCGCGATCCGCATGCCGCGCGCGCGCAGCAGGTTAATGTAATCGATCAATACGATCGCGTTATTAACGACCACCCCCACCAGCATGATCATGCCGATGAACGACATGATGTTGATCGTCAGGCCCAGCAAGGTCAGGCTGATGGCCACCCCGGTAAAGGCAAACGGAATGGAAAAAAGAATCAGGAAGGGGTCCACCAGGCTCTCGAACTGCGAAGCCATCACCATGTAAACGAGGAGAATCCCAAGGGCCAGCATCAGGCGCATATCGGCGAAGGTTTCGGCCTGGTCCTCGGCCGTGCCGCCGAAATGCACCCCAACCCCCGAGGGCAGGGGCAGTTCGCCGGCGACGCGCCGCCGCAATTCCTCGACCACCTCGCCGCTGCTGCGCTCGAAGACATCGGCCTCGACCTGGATCATGCGTTCCTGGTTCTTGCGGTCGATTTTCAGCGGGCCGGTACGTTCATTGATCTCGGCCACGCTGTCCAAACGGATACGCCGCCCGTCCGCGGCGGTGATTTCCGCCGCGGCCAGGTCGGCGAACGACCGGCGATGCGGCTCGTCCAGGCGCAGCAGAATATCGTATTCGTCGTCCTCTTCATGGAACATGGTGGCCGTCGAGCCGTAAAAGAGCGTGCGCAAATTGTTTGCCACCTGCGAAACATTCAAGCCGTGGGCGGCGACCTTGACGCGATCGAGATCGATATGGATTTCAGGACGCCCCAGCTCGCGCGCGATGTTGACTTCCACGGCACCGGGGGTTGTGCGCACAATCTCGGCGACGTCCTCGGCGACCCGTTGCAGGATATCGAAATCGAATCCGGTGACCTCCACCAGGATGGGTTTGACTCCGCCGCCGGGCCCCATGCCTCCGGCGGAGGTGGATACCTTGACCACTTCCGGCCAGTGTTGCACCTGGTCGGCGACGACGCGTCCGATTTCGCGCGCCGTCTTAGCGCGCTGGGTCGAGCCTACCAGGCGCATGCGCACCTGGCCGATATGGGTGCCGGAATTCGCATCCATGCCGCGGCTTTCGCCGCAACGCATGGAATAGGATTGCACGTTTTCCTTGCCCGCCGCGGCCATGGCGATCGGGATGATGCGACGGCAGACCTCGGCAGTCTCCTCGACCCGGGTTCCGATGCCCAGGTGCACGCGAACAGTCAGTCGATCCGAATCGTCCTCGGGAGCATATTCCGATCCGACCAGTTGGAACAACAACAACCCGCCACCCAGAAACGCGCAGGCAATCAGAACCACCAGCCACCGGACCCGTAAGGCGCGTCGCAGCAGTCCCGCATAGGCCCCGTCGATATACTCGAAAATCTTTTCGCTTTCCCGTCCCAGACGCGCCAGGCGCGAACGTCTGGCTTTCCGGCGGGTTACCGCCTCCGGTTGCAGCAGTTGGCTTCCCAGCATGGGCGTCAGCCACAGGGCGCAGACCATGCTGGCGGCCAGCGTGGCGGTGAGCAAGCCGCCGAGCTGCGTGAACATCACCCCCGACTCGCCTTCGAGGAAGATCAACGGCACGAACACGACAATCGTGGTGAGGGTTGACGCGGCCACGGCCGTTCCAACCTCCTCGCTGCCGAACATGGCCGCTTCCCGTGGAGCGGTGCCGTTTTCGACTTTCTTGGCGATGTTCTCCAGCACCACCACGGCATTGTCCACCACCATGCCGATCGCCACGGCCAGGCTCGACATCGAAATGATGTTGATGGTCCAGTCCATCGTCCACAGGAAGATGAAGGCGGTAATCAGCGAAAAGGGGATGGTCAGGGCAATAATCAGCGCGGATCGGATGTTGCGCAGAAACAACAACGCGACAAACACGACGAAAACAAACGCCCATTTCACCGTGTTGGTCACGTTGTTGATCGAATTGACGATGTCGGTGCTGGTATCCGCGATTAGATGCAATTGGATGTCGCGCGGCAGGGCGGGTTGTAGCTTTTGGAGTTCCTCGGTCACCTCCCGGGCCACTGCCACGGTGTTGGCGCCCGAGCGTTTCTGAATCATCATCATCATGCCGCGGCTGCCGTTAATTTCGGTAATTCGCGTTTCCTCTTCGAACCCATCCAGGACCCTGGCGACGTCGCGCAAATAGACGTAGGCGCCCTCCTCGGAGCGCAGCACGACCGCCCCCAACTCCTCCGGGGTTTCGAACTCGCCCGGCACGCGGATGGTGTAGTCCATGCGGCCGACCCTGAGGTTGCCGGCCGGCAGCGTGATGTTCTCGGCGGCCAGAATCGCGGCCACCTTGTCCAGATCCAGCCCGTAGGCCGACAGCTTGCCGGGGTCGAGCAGCACCTGGATTTCGCGCTGCAAGCCGCCGAAAAGATTGACGGTGCCGACCCCCGGCAACCGTTTGAGTGGATCGGCCACCTCGCGGTCAATGATTTCATAGAGCGTTTCGACGCTTTCGCGCGCCGTGATGCCGTAAAACTGGATCGGAATCTGCGAAGTATTGAACTTCATGAAGCGCGGTTCCTCGGCATCCTCGGGAAGATGGCGCTTCACGCGGTCGATGTTGCTGCGCATGTCATTGGTGGCCTCATCGAGGTTGGTCCCCCAGACAAACTCGCAGGTAACCGACGAAAGCCCTTCCACCGTGGCGCTGGTCATGTCCTTGAGGTTGTTTACCGATCCCAGGGCGCGTTCGATCAGCTTGGTGACCTTGTTTTCGACATCCTCGGTGCTGGCGCCGCTCCATTCCGTCACCACGGTCACCGTGGGACGTTCGATCTCCGGCAGGTAGTCCACCGCCAGTTCCGACACCATCACCAGGCCGATCATCAGGACCGCCAAGAAAAACATCAGGGTGGTGACGGGTCTTCTTACGCCAAGTTCGGATAATTTCACGGTATGAATCCTATTTCGTCCCCCGGGGCAACGGACCCGAAGCGCAATGGGTGGGCCGTTCCGCGGACAGCAATCAATCTTCGACCCGCTCGACCTTGACGCCGTCGGTCAGCTTGTTCTGTCCCATCACCACGTATTCGTCGCCGGGATCGAGGCCCGCGAGAATTTCGACCTGGTCGCCGCCACGGATGCCCACGGTGACCTCCTTGGCGCGCGCGGTGTCGCCATCCACAACGAAAACAATCTGGCGGTCCAGCACCCGGATCACGCTGAATGCCGGCACCATCAGAGCGTCTTCGCGCAATGCCATGCCAATCTCGGCGGTTGCGTACATGCCGGGACGCAGCAGCCACTGCCCGTTGTCCCGTTCGTTTTCCAGCAGGATTTCGACCTGGGCGGTGCGGGTGCGGGTGTCGACCGTGGGAAAGATGCGGTGGACCTTGCAACGAAAAATTCTCTTGGGATGAACATCCGTTTGCACTTCCACGGGAGTTTCTCCTTCGCGCAGCACCGGCAGGAGCCGAGCCGGCAGCGCAATGGTCAGCCGCAGCGGCGACATGCGTACCAGCCGCAGAATGGGCGTGGTGGGGCCCACCATGGCGCCGGGATCCACGAACCGTTCCGCCACGACGCCATCCATGGGCGCCCGGATGTAGGATTCGTCGAGCCGGACCTGGGCCAATTGCTCCTGGGCCCGCGCCTGTTCCAGGGCGGCCTCGGCGCTCTCGTGGGCCGCCACGGCGGCGTCACGTGCCTGCTCGGTGGCAACCTCGGCCGCGAAGAGGGCCTCCAACCTCCGGCGCTCGCGGGTTTTGTCGGCCAGGGCCGCCTCGCTCTGTCGCACCTGGGCCCGCGCCAGGGCCAACTGAGCCTCGAGGTCGCGATGATCGACCTCGGCGATGACCTCGCCCCGGCGCACTTCCACGCCCTCGGTCGTCTCCTGCCCGCCGGGAAGCTCAAGCTTGTCCAGCCGCCCCTGCGCCTGGGCGGCAATCAGCACTTCCAGGGGCGAAGTCAACTCGCCGGTGAAATGCAGCTTCTCTGCGATCGTGCCGGGCGTGGCGACCGCCGTGCGAACGGCCACCGGCAACATCTTGCGTCCCTTTTTGCCGGAAGCCTTCTCCGCGTTGTCCGAGGCGCCGCATCCGCACAAAAGCGCCGCCAGCAGCGGCAACGGCACCAGGGAACGAAGTGATTTCAAAGGGTTCATTTCGAAGGGTCTCCAGAATTGGGTTGGGGATCTTTGGCTTGGTCCTCCGGCAGCACCGGCTGTGCCGGCAGGACACCGCCGGACAACAGTCCCATGGCCTTCTGCAGCTCCACCCGCGTCATGGCATGGTCGAACAACGACTTGTAGTAATTGGCGGAAGCGGTGGTCAACGCCTGGCGGGCATCCATGACCTCGACCGGCGTGTTCTGGCCTTCCCTGAGGCCGGCCTCGACCAATCGGACGGCTTCGCGCGCCGTTTCGAGGTTGCGGTTTTGCGAATTGGCGAATTCCTCGGCGGTCTTCAGCGAAAGAACCAGTTGGCGAATCTGGTTGATAACCTGTTCCTCGAGGTCGCGCAAGGCCAGTTCATGCTGGCGCACCCTGGCGCGTTCCTGGATCAGTTCGCCACGACGGTCCATGCCGTCGAACAAGGGCAGCGAGACCTGGAGCCCGGCCTGCCACTGGTCGCCCCAACGGTCGTCCGACGCATTGTGCGGATCGGGGTTGGACCATTCCTGCGACAAGTAGCCCGAGACTTCCGGCCAGTAACGCCCCCGCGCCACGCGGAGACTCTCGCGCTGCATGCGCAGGGCGTATTCCGCCTCGATGAGATCGGCACGTTGCTCGAGCGCGATACGCAGGGCGCGGTCGAAATCGATCGACTCGATCACCAGCGGAATGGGGTCGATTAACCGTACCTCGCTGCCGGGGGACGCGCCGATCAGGCGAAACAGCGTGGTGTAGGCCACGTCCTTGTCGTTCCGGGCCTGCAGCGCCTGGGCGCGAAAATTGGACACCTCGACCTCGGCCCGCAACCGATCGTAATTCGAGGCCATGCCCTGTTCTCGGCGCGCCCGGGTGTCGTCCAACTGGCGCCGCGCGGTTTCCAGCGCCGTCAGGTTGACCTCCAGCAGATGTTCCGACAGCATCGCCTGGTAATACGCGGCAATGACCTCGTAGCGCACGTCCTCTTCGGATTCGCGAATGCCGGCCTCGGCCCATTGCCGGTAGAGTTTGCCGGTGCGCAGCGCGGCCCCGATGCGACCGTTGAAGAGCGGCTGGGACAAGCGCAGGCCGACCGTATAGTCGTCGCGATGCCTTGTGGCGGCATAGCCTTCATCGCGCAAGACCCCAAGTTCCCGGTCACGCCGCAGGTAGCTGCCGTTTAATAGCAGCGAGGGCAAGGCTTCTGAGTAGGATTGCTGGATGCGGCCGGATGCGATTTCCCGTTCCTCGCGTGCGCGGCGCAACGATAAATTTCGTGTCAGAGCCCGAAGGACGGCCGCATCCAACGAGAGTTCGCCCGTTAGATGTTCCGATTCGGCAGTTTCGGTTCGATGCGTCAGTTCACCAACACGCGTGGCGGCGCGTTCGGCACGCCGGCTGAGCATGTCATCCGCGTCCGGCACGGTCGTGGCACAGCCCGCCAGGATCACGACTCCCAGGATGCCGGGGGCCGCAATCCGAAGCGCCGTCCAATCGTTGTCGGCTCGTTTCATGGTTCCTTTCCGTGTCATGAGAATCCGTCAAGATCGCGCGCCATCCTCAATCGTGCGACGGACAACCGGCCCGCCGGACGAAGCATCGGAAAATTCGCGAACGGTGGATCGCCATCCCGTGGCATGAATTGTTGCGCGATCCACGACAAAACCATGGGGAAGATAAGACAAACGCCTGAATTGGTCAACCGATTCCCCGATTGCTGGGATCCGCTTGGCGTGGGCGACGCGACCAAACAGAATCGGGATCGCGTTCGATCGTTACTTCTACGCCCGTCATCTCCTGAAGCTGTGTCTGGAATTCTCCCACCCGTGCAAGGACCTCTGCCGTGGCATTGGTTTCGACAAGAATCCGGCGGCTGTACAGCCGGGTGTCGGAGGGGGGGGCCAAGGGCGCCCGCCGAGATCGGAAGGATCCGGGTCACTCCGACCAGGAATCTCCCCCGGAGCGTCACGTTTCGTGAAATCCACCTTGAAATGCGAGACGTTTTCGCCTCTGCAGAATGCGTTCGGCAGTCCTCGACGATCCGCGTCATTTTACCCTCCCCCGACAGTATACGTTTGGAGAACGAAACGCAAAAGCCTGTTCAGCCTGCCCCCTGGCGCAGAATCCGTCCCAGCACGGACCTCAGTTCGTCGGTATCCCTCGCCTCGTGCACCCGGCGCCGGTTGGCTTCCGGCTGCATGGCCCGGGAGATGGCGGAAAGGATTTGGACATGGACGTCCTCGGCGCCTTCGGGCGTAGCCAGAAAAAACACGTTGGTGACCGGTTCGCCGTCGGGAGCGTCCCAGTCGATGCCATGCGTCAGACGGCCAAAGGCAATCACGGGGTCGTCCAGCCCCTTGATGCGGGCATGCGGGATGGCCAATTGGTGTCCGACCGCCGTGCCGTAAGCCTCTTCACGCTCCAACGCGGGACGCAGAATTTGTTCCACGGACCCGATGCCCGCGGCTTGGGCGATGCGCTCGGCCAGTTTCCGCATGACTTCGTTTCGATTGTCTCCGTGAAGCGCCGGAACCAGATTCCCGCGCCGCAGAAAATCGAGTGGCGAAACCTTGGCGCGACGTGCCACGGAGCGCGACATCCACGGTCCCATGATCACCGAAGAAAAAACCGCGCTGAAGACAATCGCCACGAACACCACGGGCGTGATCAGGCCGGACTCCATGGCCAGGAGGGCCACGACAATTTCCATCATGCCGCCGGGGGTGTGGGCAATGGCGATCAGATCGCGGTTTATTCTCGGGGCCTTTGACCAGGTCACGCCCACCCAGGCGCCCAGATAGCGACCGGCCACCCCCACCAGACACATCAGCAACACCAGAAAAAGATCGAAATCGGAAAAAAGTCGATTTTGAGTCCGATGTTGGCGAAAAACAGGGGCACGAAAAGCGAATGCACCATCTGCGAGATCACGCCGCGCGTCTTTTCGGACAGGCCCCGGGCTTCCCCGGCCACGACCCCGGCAATGAAAAATCCGAACAGCGCATGAATTCCAATCCACTGGGTGAAGGCCCCGCAGGCCAGTCCCAGCAGGACGGTGATCGTCAGGGATGTGGCGGGCTCGGGCATGTCACGCGCCTTGACGGCGTCGAACAACCGGGTCGACATGCGTCGTCCGACGGTGAAGGCCAGAGCCGTAAAACCGATCGTCACGGCCATCACAAAGCCGATGGCGCCGAAGGAGGTGGCCTGCTGTGTGAAAACGCCCAGTAGAATGGTGAAAAGCGCCCAGCCAATGATGTCGTTGACGGTCAGCGCCGACATCACCAGAAACCCCAATTCGGCCTTCAACAGGTTCAAGTCCTGCAACACCCTGGCCGCCACCGGCATCGCGCTGATGGTCATAACCGTGGCCATGAAAAGCGCAAACACGATGCGCTGATCGGGATCGACCATGTAACGGGCCGGCAGAAACACCACCGCCAGAAAGGCGACGATCATCGGCACGACAATGTCCGACAGGGCAATGACGACGGCATTGCCGCGTTGACGCCAGGCAATGGAGAAATCGATTTCGAGCCCCACTTCCAGCAGCAGGAACAACACGCCGATCCAGGCGGCGGTTTCCAGCATGGCCTGCTGTATGGCATCGGGCGGAAAGAGCGCCTGGTGCGCTCCCGGCAGAAAGCGTCCCAGAATCGTGGGCCCAAGCACCACCCCCACCAGCAGTTCACCCATCAAGGCCGGCTGCTTCCAGCGGCGAAGGAACTCGCCCAGCCCCCGCGCACAGCCCAGCAGGACCAGCACCTGCAGCAGGAAAACGAAAATATGGTGTTCTGCCAGATAGTGCATTTAAAGCCAAAATCGCGGGGGTTGAAGTCAGGACGCTTATTTTGCCACCGAATCGCCCCCCGGCACGAGCGAACCGGCATGGGGACGGTTCAGGACCTCGGTGGCGTCGATGACGTGGCAATGGGCGTCGTGCCGCACCAACAGCATTTCGAGTCCGGCGGCGGTGCGGAAGCGATGATTGTCCATGGCAGCGGCATCGTGCATCTCGGCCGTGCGGTTGACACAGATGACATGGGTGGCCTGGGCCGCGACGACGCTGAGATTATGGGACACCATCACCACGGTAACCCTGCGTGCCAGTCGCGCGAACAACTCGTGCAGTTCCTGCGCCACGACCGCGTCAACGCTGGCGGTGGGCTCGTCCAGCAGCAGCAGCTCGGGTTCGCCCGCCAGGGCCTGGGCCACCAGCAGCCGCTGCCGCTCTCCTCCAGAAAGGTCGGGAAAGGGACGGTTTTCGAAGCCCTGCAAGCCCACGCGCTCCAACGCCGCCGCCGCCGCCACGCGGTCCGCGCGCCGATAAGGCCCGAGAACATGACGGTCCAGACGTCCCGACAACACCACATCGCGCACGCGGATGGGATAACGATCGTCAAAATGAAAATGCTGCGGCACGTAGCCGATGCGGCGGCGGGCCTTGTCGGGCGGCAGCCCCAAAACACGCACCGTTCCGTAGGTGGGACCCACTGTGCCCAGCAGCAGTTTAAGCAAGGTGGTCTTGCCGCCGCCGTTGGGGCCGACAATGCCCGCCAGGGCATGCTCGGGCAGCGTCAGGGTGACATTGTGCAGCACCTCACGCGCACCGTAGCCGCAACAGACTTTATTCAATTCCACCGCATGCATACCGCACCCGTTCCGAAATCGCTCGATTCTCCGGGACGACAATCGCCCGGAAGCACAATCCACGGCAGTATGACATGGTCCGTTCCAAACGTCCAGATTCCAGAATGGGGGGGTGCAGTGGGACCGACGTTCGACACACGACGTTCGACACTCGGGGGAACGATAGGGACCGATACTTTTTGCGCCAAAAGCAACCGTTGCCTTATTCAATCGCTGTCGGGGTCGGAGGCGGGGGCTTGCCCCACCGGGCATAAATTCGATACAGTTGTGCCATCGGTTTAT
>CAZIUM010000054.1:0-1834 GCA_964542285.1 uncultured Lentisphaerales bacterium | reverse complement strand
GGCGGGGGCTTGCCCCACCGGGCATAAATTCGATACAGTTGTGCCATCGGTTTATGAAACGACCTACCTTTCTCAAGCAGGCCATAATGCAGCGCGTGCTTCATGCGTTGCTGCCGTTGGCCGTGGTGTCGGTGTACTGGTTCGGCTGGCGGGTCCTGGCCCTGGTGGCCCTGTCGTGCCTGTGCGCCTCCCTGTCCGAGTGGGCCATGCTGCCCCCCAAACCCGGCAAGATTTCCCAGGCGGTCTGGGTGACCGGGGCCCTGTACGGGCTGTCACTGCCCCCCACGACGCCGTTCTGGATCGCGGCCGTCGGAGCCGTGGTGGCCGTAATATTCGGCAAGATGGCTTTCGGGGGCTTCGGCAAAAACATTTTCAATCCCGCCGTGGTGGGGCGCGCCTTTGTCTTTGTTTGTTTTCCCACCGAAATGACCGCGCGGTTCGTCCCGGCCTTCCGCGGCTTCCCCGGCGGCCTGACCCGCTGGGATTTCTCCTCTCAATCCCATCCCCCGGCCTGGCTGACGGAGGCCGGACTGTCGCTGACCGATGCCGTGACGGCCGCCACCCCCATGTGGGCACGGCGCGACCACGGGGTGGAAACCGGCCTGCTCGATCTGGCCAGCGGCGGCATCCGCGGCATTTTCGAACAGGCCGGACAGAGCAGCGTGCTGGCGGCGGGGTCCGCCGGTGAAACCTGCGCCCTCGCCATCCTGCTGGGTGCGGTCTATCTACTCTGGACCAAGACGGCCCAGTACCGCCTCATGACGGGCGCCCTGGTCGGCGCCGTAGCCGTCAATCTGTTCCTGCGCCACGCCCTGGGCCTCGAGGCCGTGCCGCCCCTGGGCGTGACCCTGCTGTCGGGCGGTCTGCTCTACGCCGCCGTTTTCATGGTCACCGATCCCATTTCGGCGCCCAAGCTGCCGCTTTCGATGTGGCTGTACGGTCTCTTCATCGGGGGCATGATCGTCTTTTTCCGCTTTAAGGCGGTCTTTGCCGGCGGTGTGGGATTCGCGATTCTGCTGGGCAACATGCTGGCGCCTTCGCTGGACCTGTGGATCAAACGCTTTAAAGCGCGGCGGGAGGGCACTCGCGCATGAACAAGAAGTCCCCCCGGTATGTGCTTTCCTTCATGGCGGCGATCTGCCTGGTTTTTGGACTGGCGGTGGCGGTGGTAAATCAGGCCACCAGGGGGTTGCTGGAGCGTAACGCGATGCTGCACCGCAACCGCGTGCTGTGCCGAGCCTTCATGCTGGACGTGCCGGGCCAGAAGGCGGAGGACTACGAAAAAACCGTTGCCGAACACCTGCGCATCGAAACCATCGACAGCGACGCCGGACCGCGCCGGCTCTACCGCCGCGTAACGCCGGGCCACCACACCGTCGGCTTTGTCGTCGGCGGCATGGGATTCTGGGACCGCATCGAGGCCGTGCTGGTCATGACCCCCGACCTGCGACAGGTGGTGAACCTCCAGTTCCTCGATCAGCACGAAACCCCGGGGCTGGGCGCGCGCATCGAGGAGCCCTGGTTCACCGAGCAGTTTCAAGGCCTCGAACCGGACTGGGATGCGCCGCGCGAGCGCCGCATCGTCATAGGTGCGTCTCCCAATCCATCCGCCGCCAACCGGGTCGATGCCATTACGGGCGCCACGCAGACCTCGATGGCGCTGATGCGTTTTCTGAATGCGGAACTGGCGCAGATCCGCTCCCTCGATCCGGCGTCCATCACCCAGGCAACCGCACGTTCGGAGGTGCCTCATGGCTGATCCCTACGGCAAAATCCTGAAAGACGGAATCCTCAGCGAGAATCCGATCTACCGGCAGGTGCTGGGCATCTGTTC
>CAZIUM010000053.1:0-15870 GCA_964542285.1 uncultured Lentisphaerales bacterium | reverse complement strand
CGAATTTTAAATCCGGTTCCAATTTTTAAAATTTACACTTTTGGGACAGGCTCTACTTATCCAGTATCTCCACCCCCGAAGGCTTCGGCAACGGTTTTGGATGTTCTTCGAGGGGAAGGTCGGGCGCTTCCCGGTATCCCGGATTGCGTTCGATGAAAGCCAGAGGAACGATCAGGATCGGGCACTTGGCATTGCGAGCCACCTTGGTGGCCACGTTGCCGAAGAACAGCGACCGCATGGCGCCGCGGCCCTGGCGTCCCAGCACAATCAGGTCGATCTCCAGTTCGTCGGCGCAGGCCAGGATTTCCTGGCCTGCGCTGCCGATACGAAAAACGGTCTCGAAGGCCATTTCCTCCGGCAGGCGCGGACGGTAGACGGCATCGATGCGCGCGTCGATGTCCGCCCGGGCCTTGGCGTCGGGGTCATTGTCGGCATCGTAGATGTAGCTTTTCCAGAACTGGGCATCCGGTTCGGGCAGCACGTGCAAGAGGTATAGGGTGCAGCCTTCATTCCGCAAGGCCGCGTCCACCGCGAAGTCAAAGGCAAAATCCGCGTTGCGGGAGAAATCGCTGCAAAAGAGAATTCTCCGGTAATTGCCGTAGCGCGAACTGGTGCTTTGAAGGGCCATGTCTGCCTCCTGAATGCAATTATTTTACCAGACTCGGCAGCCAGGTGGCAATGCCGGGAAAGATTATGATCAGCGCCACCGCGGCCACCAGCGCCCCGAGGAAAGGCAGGGCGCCGCGAAAAACCGTCTGCAGCGACAAATCCCGTTCCATGCCGCTGACCACGTAGACATTGACGCCCACGGGAGGAGTGATCACGCCCATTTGCGTCACCACCACGATCAGCACCCCGAACCAGATGGAATCGTATCCAAGCTGCAACACCACGGGATGAAAGATCGGCACGGTCAGCATCACCAGAGCCAGGGCATCCACAAAGCACCCCGCCAGGAGATAGAAGGCCACCACCAGGGCCAGCACGCCCCAGGGCGGAAGCGGCAGCCCCGTCAGCCAGGAGGCCAGGTTGTGCGTCAGGTTGGTCACGGCCAGAAAGTGTCCGAAGACGGTGGCGCCGGCCACGATGATGAGCACCATGCAGGAGGTGCGGATGGTTTCCCGCAGGGAGCGACGGATGACGTCGAGGGTGCATCGTCCCAGCAACGCGGCCACCCCCAGGCTGCCGGCGGCGCCGATCGCGGCGCCCTCCGTCGGCGTGAACCAGCCGGCAAACAGGCCGCCCATCACGAGGGCGAACAGGGCCAGGGTTTCCAGCACGCCGGACAACGACTCCAAACGTACCCGCCACGAAACCCGCGGACAAACCGGCCCGCGCGCGGGATGCCGCAAACACTGGCCGACGATGACGAAGCCGAACAGGATCGCAATCAATGCACCCGGCAACAATCCGGCAATGAACAACTTGCCGATGGACTGTTCGGTAAGCACCCCATAGACGATGAACACCACGCTCGGGGGGATCAGCATGCCGAGGCTGCCCCCGGCCGCCACCGACCCGCTGGCCAGGGCGTCGTCGTAATGATAGCGGCGCATTTCCGGGAGTGCCACGGCGGCCATGGTTGCCGCCGTGGCCGGGCCGGAGCCGCAGATGGCGCCAAACGCGGTACAGGCGCCGACGGTGGCCAGGGCCATCCCCCCCGGCAACCAGCCGATCCAGCAATAGGCCGCATGAAACAGGCGGCGGCTGATACCGGCATGGAAACACACCTGTCCCATGAAAACAAACATCGGGATGACCGTCAGCCCGTAGTTGGAGAGGGTGTCGTACAGGTCGGCGGCCAGCATGGCCAGTGCCGCCCCGGGGCTCACCACCAGGCCGAACCCCACGACCCCCACGATGCCCATGGCGAAGGCCACCGGAAGGCTGCCCGCGAGCAAGGCCAGCAGCACCAACACTCCACACAACCCCAGGAGTTCAGGATTCATCGATCGATTTCCCCGGAGCGCGGATGCGCCAACTGGTACCCGGTCACCAGCGCCGTCATAATGCACCCAAGAGCCATGACCCAGGCCAGCCAGAAGGTGGGCCATTGCAGTGTCGGGGTCACTTCACCGCTGCGCAGCAGCCGGAGCCCATAGCGCCAGCATTCATGTGCCGCCACGACAAAGGCCAGCATCTGGAGGGAGCGCATCAGAAAATCAACCCCCAGACGCCAACGACGATTCAGCTTGTGGAAAAAGAATTCGATGGCGACATGTCCTTTAAGCGCCGTGGTGATCGGCAACGCACAAGCCATCGTGATCCCGCCGGCGAGTCGAACAATGTCGTAGGCGCCCGGAATGGGGTGGCCGAAGCGGCGCAGCACGACATCCAGGCAGGTGACCCCCACCATGGTCATGACCCCGGCGCCCGCCAGGCTCGCAAGCAGACGCACGGTCAGCATCAGCGGTCGCCAGGCGGGACGAACCGGTTGTGAGGGAACGTCGGGCATCGCTTACGGTTTCGCCGCCGCCACCTTGGCCTGCAGCTCGGACAAAAACCGTTCGCCCGGCAGGTTCCCGGCCTCGGCCTGGGTGACGTAATCGCGCAGCACCGAATCCACCCGCACCGCCCAGCGCCGGGTCTCCTCCATGTCCAGCCGGGTCGTTTCGCGGCCCAGTTCCCCGACCAGGGCACGCCCTTCCTCGTCGGCCCGGTTCCAGGCCGCGCCATGACGTGGAATCCATTCCCGGCTGACTTCCGTCATGATCCGGCGGACATCCTCCGGCAGAGAATTCCACTTGTCGCGGTTGATCGTCACGAACATGGTCGTGGTATAGCCGATGGCCGAGGTGTCGATGACCGTCTGGATGACTTCGGCCTGGTTCCAGCCCTTGAGCGTTTCCACCGGACAGAGGGTAGCCTCGACCACACCCTTCTGAAGGGCTTCGTAGGTATCGGGTTGCGGCATTCCCACCGGCACCCCGCCCAGTGCGGACACGATCTTGGCCGACAACCCGGTGGCGCGCACCTTGAGACCCTGCAGATCGTCCAGTGTTTTCACGGAACGGTTGGCCGCCAGGATACCGGGACCATGCGCGTGAAGGTACAGGATATGGGTGTCGGCAACTTCTTCGGGGCGATAGGCCGCCAGCATTTCATTGGCAATGCGCGTCGCCGCCTCGCCATCCGGGTAGCCCACGGGAAGATCGAGTCCCTCCAGCAGGGGAAAGCGTCCGCGCGTGTAGGCCAGGCAACTCATGCCGATGTCCGAAATCCCGTCCACCACGCCCTGGTAGCATTGCTCGGCCTTGGTCAGGGTGCCGCCCGCGAAAACATCGATCTTGACGCGCCCCGCGCAACGACGTTCGACCTCCGCAACCCAGTCGGCGGCAGTCTGCGCCTGAATGTGCGTGGCGGGGAAAAAGATACTGTAGGTCAGGCGGACGCGATCCTCACGCCGACACCCCGCGACCAACAGACCCAACAACAAAACGCCCGGAAGAGACGCCGCTACTTTTTTCAACCGCATAAGGACCCCCGCATCGTTATCCATTGACATTGAATTCAGAATTCATGACCGGGGAAAACTCTTGCAGAGCCGTTCCCAATTGTCAACCCGAGAAAACAGGGTTGACGCAGCGCCTTTTTTGGTTATGTTGTTTGTTTTTTCACGCAACAACCATCCGCGGCGCCCCTTGCCGCCGAAACGGGAACCATCATGAGTCTGTACCTGGAACCCCATCACCTGGAACTGGCCACCCGACTGGTGCGGGAAGCCGAGGCCAACCACGGGCTGGCGCCGCTGGACATCGAGCAGTTCTGGCGTGACGAAGATCTGGCCCATGCCGATCCCTTCAGCCCGCAGGCGCCGCAGGTTGCGCTGGGGTTCCGAATGTCCCATGAATGCCTTTTCGCCGAACTGGGGATCGAGGAAGACTGGCACCGCTATTATCACGACCCTTCCTGGCGCTTCGAACTCGCCAACCCCTACAACGACCTGGCCGAAACGATCGTTGGGCGCCGATTGCTCAATGAAGGCCCACCCCCTCCGCCCGAACACCAATGGCCCGACCCCAAGGGATTACACGACATTTTCGAGGCGCGCAACATCTTCCACGACAACTCCTACTGGCTGGAATCCAGCGCCGGCACCCCCGATGAACTGCGCGCGCTGCTCGACCGGGTCGAAAAACGGCTCGACGGCGATATGCGCGCCTTCCTGCTGCCCCCGGAATGGGACCGCGAAAAAGCCCGGCTGGAAAAACTCGGCATCCCCTCGCCCATTTACCGTTCCCAGCGGGGACCGGTAACCTTCGCCACCTCGATTTACGGTCCCGAAAACCTGATTTTCCTGTTGATGGACGACCCGGAGCTGGGACGCCGCTTCAGCGACCTGATCACGCGTGCCATCCTGACCCGGGCGACCATCCTCGACGAGGAAAGAGGCTGGGCCTCTCCCCGGGAAGCTCAACGGGGCTGGGGCTGGAACGACGACAACTGCTGCCTGCTCAATAAGGAACTGTACGATTTCTTCGCCAAGCCCATCGTCAAGGCCCTGTTCGAGCATTACGCGCCTGACCCCGGCGACCGGCGCTACCAGCACTCGGACTCCGACATGCCGCAGCACCTGCCCACCCTGGCGGAGCTGGGACTGACCGGGTGCAACTTCGGTCCGACCCTCAGCGTGAAGCAAATCCGGGATCATCTACCCAACGCCGAAATTCACGGTCAGATCGCCCCCTTCACCTTCAGCCGCAACGAAGAAGTCAACCTGGTGGCCGAAACCATTCGCGATTGCGAGATGGCGCACGAAAAACGCGGCTTACGCCTCACCACGGCCGGGTCCATCAACAACGGCTCGCGCCTGACCGGCATGCGGCTGGTGATGGCGGCCATCCAACGGCACGGACGGTATGAAAACTAAACGCCTCCCCCCCGTCACCGACTGCCACGTGCCCTGGTCGCCGCCGGCTGCGCACTTTGCTTGACGGCCTTCGGCGAGGTTTCATTGGTCCGCGACGGAGAGGCCCAGGCCGTGATCGTACTGTCGGCCCCGTCCGGCAACCGCGGCCGGGACATGGCTTTCGCGCAGGCGGCCAGCGAGATCGTGCAGCATGTCCATTGGGCGGTCGGGGTCGAAATCGATGTGTTGCAGACCCTGCCGGAGGGCGGCTACCGTCCGGTGCGCATCCAGCGTGCTCAACCCGTGGAAGAGGAAAATCCCGCCGCGCCGGTCCCCGATCTGGGGGGACGGATTCCGCTGCGGATCGGGGATGCGGCTCCGTCCGCGCTCGACGCCTGGGTGCTGGAACGAACGGGCGCCTCGAACGGCTTTGCCCTGGTGGTGGCGCAAGACGGTGTGGACCTGCGCGGGCCCCTGCCCGTTTCGTCGCAGCATGCCGCCTGTGCCCTGCTCGGGCAACTCGGCGTGCGCTGGCATCAACCCATGGAAACCGGGCTGGTGCTGCCGACCGGTCCCGATCTGGCGCTCGAAGCGCAGCGCACGGCGCAAAAACCCGCACCCGAGTTCGACCTCATGGCGTCGGTCACTCCGCGCGCCACCCTCTACACCTGGCGCATGCTGCAGGAATGGGTTGCCGGGCTCCGCCAGGCGGACTACGTCACGCCCACCGCCAGCGCGGATCCGGACTTCATCGTCGGTCATTCCGCCGGGTGGCCCTCGTCCGATGTGATCCTGCCGGACCAGCCCCTGACGATGCGCCTGGGCGGGCGAAGCGTGGAAATCCAGCCGTTCGACCCCCTGCCGCTCTACGGATTCAAGATTGCCGACCCGCGCTCGGATGGGGCCAAGGTCAACATCGTGCTGACCTCCGGCAACCACAGCGAATTCACCGGCAGTTGGGCACTTCAAGGCATGGTCGCATTCCTGCTGAGCGACGCCGCCGAAGCGGTGGAATTGCGCCGGCTGGCCACCTTCTACGTCTACCCCATGGCCAACCCCGACGGGCGGTACGTATTGACCCGCACCGGCAACCCGGAACTGGCGGCCATCGGCTGGGGCAACCACCTGGCTGTCTGGCTGGCCCCCGGACGCTTCGCGACTGGCGACGCGCTCACCCGCGCGATTCGTTTCGACACCCGCGGCCGGGCCGAGTACCTGTTCGACTTCCATACCAACGGCAGTTGCACCTACACGCCGCCGGGACTGCAGGAAAGTGCGCTGATCCGCGCCCTGGCGATCCGGGTGCCGAGCATGACCCCCTCGGGGTGGCAGCGCCAAAGCACCGTCGAATGGTCGATGCAACCCGACGGTCTCAACGCGCCCTACGCCTACCAGCCGGAAATCAACCCCTGGTTATCGGTCGAGGAAAGCAAGGAACTGGGGCGCAACTATGCCCTGTCGCTCCACGATGCGCTCACCGGCAAGGTCGCGGGAACCCGCGTGGATCGCTTGCGCTCGATTGCGCTTCGTCCGCTGCCCAACACCCGCGGATCGACCACGCTGTACCAGGCGGCCCGGGCCGGCCACCTGGAAAAGGCCCGCGAGGCCCTGGCCGCGGGCGATTCCGTGCAACAGGCCAACCGGTTGGGAATGACACCGCTGCATGCCGCCGCCGGCTCCGGCAACCTGGAACTGGTCGCCTTGCTGCTCGAACGGGGGGCGTCGGTGAACTCGGCCAACCGACGCGGGTGGACGCCGCTGCACTACGCGACGCGTCATGGGCACGCGGACATTGCGGCGTTGCTGCTGAAGCAGGGCGCGGAGGTCAAGGCCCGCACGCGCGACGGCGACAGCCCCCTGCACCTGGCGGCCGCGTTCAACCGCCTCGAGGTCGCCAAACACCTGCTGGCCGCCGGGGCCGATTGCGAACAGCCGGGACACCGGGGGTTGCGCCCGCTGGACTGGGCCGAGCGACTGGGCTACCGGGAATTCCTGGCGCGGCTGGATCCGAAGGAATAGGTCCCAGGCCGCCGGTCCGCGGCCGGCCGGGGAAGAGGCTCTTCGCAATGACTGCAGCGTGCCCGGAATTCAAGAGTCCGAATTCCCCTCTCCCAGCGACCATCGCGTCAGGTCCAGGCGTTTCTCGCTGTCCGCGAGTTGACGTCGCAGCGCCGGGTCCCGGCGCAAAAGACGCCACAAGGTTCCGGCATGGCGGCGCGCGAGGTATACCGCCCGTCGCGCGTAGGCACCGGACAGCCCTGCCCCGTGACCCTTGCCGCCGCGCTCGTTCCGCACGAACTCCGCCGGCATGAAAATGCGGCGCAAGAGGAAAGCCGGACGCGACCGGAAGGGGCGTTGGCGCAGGGCGACCCAGGTCGATTCGGCGGGCATGCCCCCCGGATCCGTGTCGAGGGCCGTCATAAAGGCCGCCAGTTCGCGACGCCGCCCGATTTCCCAGTTGGGGTCCGAGGGCAGCCATCGCGCCAGGGGTTCTCCCGCGTCCAGAGCGAAGAAATCCATCGTGGTCAGCAAGGTCAACGGCGCCGCCCGCGTCACATGCCAGCGAGCGCAGGCGCTCTCCAGGGCCTGGACCTCCGGAGGATGCTCCTTGAAGAAACGCAACAACAGCGCCAGATCCAGGTAGGCCCGCAACGGCAGGGAGAAGCGATGATGCGCCAGGTGATACACCAGCAACGCCAGGTGCTCCTCGACGGTCAGCACCTCGCAGATCTCTCCCGCAATCCGGCCCGGAACGGTTTGATTCCAGGTGGCGTCGATATCCGGCAACGGCCCCAATTCGAACCGACGCGAGCCCAGGTGCCAGTGCAGTTCGATGGGACAGCGCCATTCCGGATGACGAAAGGCCACATCGCTGGTGTAGGCTGTACGGACGATCGGTTTAGAGGTTCGGTATCCCAACGCCCGCAGCCGCTCCACGGCACGTTCGACATCGTCGTCGCGGACCAGCCAGTCCATGTCCGACATGTTGCGCTGCCCGGGAAAAGGATACAGGGTCTCGGCCAGCCACAGCCCTTTCAAGGGCAGGCAGCGTATGCCGTCCTCGCGAAAGGCCCGCGCCACGTCGGCAGCCTGTTGCATGATGCGGGTATGCTTGGCCACGGCCCGCAGATACAACCCGTGCCACTCGGCAAGCACCGCCGGGTCCGGCGCCAGACCCGCGGCATGGCCCCGGACCCAGGGATACAAATAGCCCGCCACTCCCTGGCGACGGGCCAGCCACAGCAGGCGCGGCCAGTCGGTCGAACCGCGGGGGGGAAGCGATCCCGTGCCCAGACTGCAACACAGAAGTTGTTTCAGCGTCTGCATCGAATCAATCGAATCAAACCCATTTCTCGCCCGGCTGGACAATTGCATGCAAACGACGTATGTTTAATGTTTCGGATTTCAAAGGATCAACGCGTTCCAGCCTTTGGGGAGAACCGTCGAAAATGTCGTTTATATCGCAAGAACCTTGGATTGGCAAATGCATTCAGGACAGCATGAACTGCCTGGCGCGGCTCCAGGACCTCAAGCCCGCCATCGCCCAGGCGATCGATTTGCTCAATCGGACCTTGCGGCACGGAAACAAGGTGCTGACCGCCGGCAATGGCGGCAGTGGCGCGGAAGCCATGCACATGGCGGAGGAATTGATTGGGCGTTTCCGTGACGATCGCCGCAGCCTGCCTGGCGTAGCCTTGAATGCCGACGGCACCACCCTGACCTGCATCGGCAACGACTACGGGTTCGATTTTGTGTTCAGCCGCCAGGTGGAGGGATTAGGTTGCCCCGACGATCTGCTGGTGCTGTTTTCCACCAGCGGCCACGCCCGCAATCTGATGCGGGCCGTGGAAGAAGCACGCCGCCGTGACCTGCGAATTCTTTCGATCCTGGGACGCGACGGCGGCGAACTGGCGGGCAAGAGCGATCTCGAAATCATTGTACCGGGCCGCGCGACCGAACGAATCCAGGAAGCCCATCAACTTTTGCTTCACATCCTGCTCGAAGGCGTGGAACGTTTCTTTGGCCCATCCGGTTCAAACGATTCCGAATCGTAACATGCATTCATTCCCAACCCCATCCAAGCCATGATCATGCCGGTAAAATCACTTAGAACGATGCTTTCCTTCGCAGGGGTTCTCCTGGCCGTCGCGGTTTCCAATGCATGGTCGCAATGGGTGGCGATCGATGCCCGACCGCTTTACGGTAACTACATCGTCGGAGAACCCGCCACGGTCAACCTACTGATCGAGAACCATGGCGCCCAGCCGCTGGTGATCGACGAGCACCCCGCTTTTGCCGGCAACCAGATCGAGTTTGACCTTCGGCACGATCCCATGGTGCGACTGCCCAAGACGCGGGAGGGGCAAATCGTGCCCGAGCTGAACCTGATGCATAACGAAGCCTATTCCAACCGCATCAATCTCAGCTCCTGGTATCCGCTGTTGCGCGAGGGCCGCTACCGAGTCAGCGCCGCACTGCGCCATAACGACCGGCTCTACTCTTCCCGGCAACGTGTTTTCGATGTCGTTCCCGGCATCGAACTGGCACGCGGCACCACCGCGCGCGACGAGGGGCCCGGAACCCGGCATTTTCAGCTCGTGTACTGGGCGCGCCAGGGACGCGAACTTCTGTTCCTGCGTACGTCCGACCAGCCGGAAGACGTCGTATGGCTGACCTTGGAACTCGGTCCCATCGTCCGCATCGCGACGCCTCGAATGGAAATCGAAAGTCCCCGACAGTTGACCGTCATTCACCAGGCCACCAAGGACGCCTTTGTCTCCAGCCGGATTCGAATGGGGCCCAACGGTCCGGAACTGGCGGCGCAGGACCAGGTGGTGGCGGACAACGCCACGCCATTCGTCCGGGCCATGATGAAAGCCGCCGCCGAGGAACGGCAAAACAAGCGCGGGCGGAAACCCACCCGACGCCAGCGGCCATGACATCGACGCTGACCGCGGAAAGGACAGATTCCCATGAGCAAGACCATCCTGGTATTTGGAGCCACCGGCGAGATCGGCGGACGCATCGCGCGTTTGTGCGCCGACGCCGGCCATCGAACCCTCGGAGTCAGTCGCGGACGCAACACCCGGCCGATGGTCGATTTGAAGGGGGTCGAACCGATCTGCGGCGACAAGCGCGACGAGGCCTTCCTCGCGGACGTCGCCCGGCGCCATTCTTGTGACGTCATCATCGATTCCGTGCCCCAGGCGGGCGATGCGCCGCGCTACCGAAAACATTTCCACGAAACCGGAAACTTCATGTTTTGCGGGTCCACCGGCAAGTTCGTGCCCCTGCAATATCTTCCCGCCGACGAAGACCATCCCTGGCGTGACGACACCGGCGTCAATTTTTACCACCAGTCGCGCATCGACATGGAAATCCTGGACCTGTGGAGCCGCCACCAGTTTCCCGCGACCATTTTCTGTCCGACCAACATCATCGGGGAACACCGTGTTCCCCTGGACCTGTGGGGAGGGCGCAACCCCGATTTTTTCCGTCTGCTGCGTCGAAATGCGCCCATCACCATCGCTCCTTGCGAAGACATCCCCGTGCAATCCGGCTACAACTGGGACCTGGCCTCGGCCTTCGTGGCCGGCATCGACCATCCCGAAGCCATTCGGGGCGAAACCTTCATCATTTCCAGCAAGAAAGCCGTGCCCTTGGGACGCTACCTGGCCACGGCCATGGATTTTCTCGGCAGCAAGTCAGAGATCGAACATGCCGCGCCGGAACGAATTCCGACGATTCATCCCGGGGTGCGTCTCAAGAATGCGCTCGAATTCCTGCTGCAGCCCATGTGTTTCGACATTGGCAAGGCGGAGCGCGTCATCGGCTATCGCCCGACTCACTCCACCCTGGAGGGCCTGGTGCGCGCCCTGGAATGGTCTGTCGCCAACGACCTGTTCTAGCCAATTCGGGTTCGAGCATGCGTTTTTCATGGCAGTCCCCGCGTTGGAACGATCCCTACGCCATCTTCGGCCTGTATTTTGCCCCTCTGGTTACGCTGGCACTGGCACTGCTCCCATGGCTGCCGCCGGAGCGTCTGCCGGTCTGCGGTCTCAAGACCCTGACCGGGATTCCCTGCCCCACCTGCGGGGCCTGGCGCGCGGCCTCGGCCCTTTCGAACGGCATGCCGGCCGCCGCCTGGCGCTGCCAGCCGCTGCTCGCCAGCGGTTATTTCCTGCTGCTTGGAATCGGGCTCTACGCCCTGGTCACCCTGGTATGCGGATGGAAGCGAATGTATCCGGTGCTGTCGCGCTTCGAAAAGGCGTTGGCCTGGGTTATCCTGATGGTTCTCCTGGCCGCCCACTGGCTGTACCTGGTCGTTGACGGACGTTAATCCCCGTCAGGACATCCGATGGACGCGACAACGATGCAAACTCTGCTTGAAACGACGCTCCCGGCGATCCGGGCCTTTGCCACCCGCGCCTTTGAAGACCGGTGGGGACACCAGGAGCATCAATCCACGGCCAGCGAACTGATCCAGGTTCTGCAGGGCAGCATGACCATCCGGCACGCCCACGGGGCCTGCCGCTGCCGTCCCGGCAGCCTGGCGCTGATTCCGCGCGGGGTGCGGCATCGCGACATCGGAGGACCGGAGGGACACCGTCTTTTCTATCTTTCGTTCGAATGGGAACATCTCGACGTGTACCTGCGCCTGATGCCCGATCCTCCCGATATTCCGCTGCGGATCGAAGCCGACCCATCGCTGCACCGTGCCCTGGAACGCCTGGCTCAAACTTCCGTGGCGGCCGGCATCATGGATGAATGGGTGGCACGCTCCCGATTGCTGACCATCCTGCTGGCCTTCGCCAGAATCCGGCGCCACCCGCCGTCCGCGCCGGATCGTGACGCCGAGTGGGTCCTGAATCGACGCCGACGCGAACGGTTGCTGCAAAAAGTGCGCGTTTACATCGACACGCACTACATGGACGAAATCACGCTGGAGAAAATGGCGCGGGAGGTGCGTCTCAGCCCCTATTACCTCTCGCATGTCTTCAGCCGCGAGAGCGATTTTTCGTTGTTCGAATACCTGGCCTCGGTGCGCATGCAGGCCGCGGCGCAACGGTTGCGCGAAGGTCGCTTGAGCGTCAAGGAAGTGGCCCATGCCGTCGGGTTTCGCGACAGCAACTACTTTTCACGCGCATTCAAACGCGTCCATGGCATGCCTCCGGGACAATTTCGCAACCGATTGCAGTAAATCGCAAGCCAGTCCTGTTGACATCGAAAAGCGATCTTGCGACGCTGAACCCCAAGCCGCCGTGAATACGTGAAGGCGGGAAACAAGGTGAAACGACGATGAACAAGCTGGCAATTTTCGGGGGACCCCAGGCGGTTCCCGCGGGACGCATCAAGGCATGGCCTCCCATCCGGGCGCTGGACGAGAAGATGGTTCTGGCTTCGTTGCGCGGCACCAACCATGCCCATGGTCCGAATTGTCGCGCCTTCGCCGACGAATTCGCGGCCTGGAACGGGAATGAATACGCCATCAGCACCAACAGCGGCACGGCCGCGCTGCACATGTGCCTGGCCGCCTGTGGACTCGGCGTAGGCGATCATGTGCTTGTTACGGCCTATTCCTGGTCCTCGAGCGCCACCTGCATCCTGCACCACAACTGCATCCCCGTCTTTGTGGACATCGATTTCAAGACCATGAACATCGATCCTGACAAGATCGAGCAAGCCATTACGCCCCGCACCAAGGCCATCGTGGTGGTGCATTTGCACGGACTGGCCGTGGACATGAACAAGGTGCTCAAGATTGCGCGCAAGCACCATCTTGCCGTCATCGAGGATGCCTGCCAGGCGCATGGCGCCCGATTCAGGAACCGCAAGGTCGGAACCCAGGGCGACTGCGCGGCCTTCAGCTTCAACCAGAACAAATGCCTCTGCGCCGGCGAAGGCGGCATGTTCGTGACCAACCACGAGGAACGCTACAAACGTGCCCAACAGCTCTGGTCGTTCGGAGAAACGCGTTCGCCCGAAGAATCTCGCGATTACCATGCCTACGCCCTGGGCTGGATGTACCGCTCCAACGATCTCAGTTCCGCCTTCGGACGCGCGCAACTCCAGCGTCTGGACCGGCACATTGAAATCCAGCGCGCCAATGCCGACCATCTACGCGAGCGGCTGAAGGGCATCGACTGCCTGATCCTGCCGGAAGAACCCCACGGCCATTTTCACAACTGGTACAACTACACGGTGCGCATCGACTCCGATCGCGCCGGATGGAAGGGACCGGTCGCCCCGCTGCGCAATGCCGTGGAAAAAGCCCTACGAGCCGAAGGGGCACCCGTCGGGGTCTGGCAACGTTTCATCCTGCCGTCCATGACCGTTTTCCAGGCCCAGAACGCCTACGGACAGGGTTGTCCCTGGTCCTGTCCCCTGACGGAACCCGTCGCCTACAACCCGGCCGATTATCCCGTGGCGCAGTTGCATTGCGACAGCAATCTCGGCATGACGATGCCGCTGCGCGCCCCCAACGGCAAGGCGGCCGTCCATGCTGTTGCCAAGGCCTTCGAAAAGGTTTTCGACAAGATCGGCGTCCTCGATGTGGAACGCATCCTCGAACAGGAATAAATCGTGAAATTATCGATCATGTCTTACACCCTGGCCCGCCGGGGTCTGTGGCAACGCGATGGCGGCTTCGATCTGCCGGGAGCCTGCAAACTGGCACGGGAACTGGGGATCGACGCCATCGACATGGTTTCGACCTACGATCGGCCTCCCGCCGAGATTCGGCGCATTCTCGACGATCACGGAATACGGGCCGCGTGCTTCACGCGCGCCGCGCCGGCTCTTTGCTCGGAAAGCGCGTCCGAACGCGCAGCCGGTGTGGACAGCGTTAAGGAAATGCTCGATATTGCCGGAGACATCGGCAGCGACAAGATCATGGTGATTCCGCACTGCGACAATACCCTGCCGCGCGACATCGCGCGCCGCCGTTACATCCGGGGATTTTGCGAAACGGCCGGACTGGCGCGCGCGGCCGGCATTACGGTCACCATCGAAAACTTTCCCTCCGGGGGATTTGTGACCTCGTCCGACGTTCTTGAAGCCATCCGCGAGGTGCCCGGGTTGAAACTCACCTTTGACAACGGGAACGTGCTGCTGGGCGGCGAAGATTCTGCCGTGTCGTTCGAACGCAGCGCGGAACACGTGGTCTTCGCCCATTTCAAGGACTGGGTCCGCACCGCTCCCGGCGAAGGGCGCCAGGGACTCGACGGGCGCTGGTACCAGCCGGCCTTGATCGGCGAAGGGATCGTGGACCACCAGGGGTGCCTGGCGGCGATGCGCCGACAAGGTTACCCAGGATACATCAATGTCGAGTACGAAGGCGCCGACTACCCGCCCGACGAAGCCACCCGGCGCGCCGTGGCCTACCTGCGCGGCATCCTTGACGCGCTGGCAAACGACGCCGCGACTACCCCTCAAACGTAACCAGGCTTTCCTCGCGCAGGCTCAGGTAGCCCGCCGTCCCCTGACGCGGTTTCCCGACGATGATGTGGTCGAGCAGGCGAATGCTCATGACGCGCGCCGACTCGACCAACTGGCGCGTAACGCGCAGATCGTCGGACGAAGGCGTCGGATCGCCGCTGGGATGGTTGTGCGCCACGATCACCGCCGCGGCGCTGTAGCGCAGCACCAGTGAAAACACCTCGCGGGGATGAACCGGGCTGACGTCCAGCAAGCCGACGGTCAGCGGATGCGGCTGCCCGATCAGGCGATGCTTGGTATCGAGCAACAGAACCCAGAACACCTCCTGTCGGCGATGACGCGCCAGGGGTTCCAGCAGGTCCCAGACATCCTGGGGACTGCGGACCCGCGGCGGATCGGCGCTGGGGCCCTGTCCCGCGGCGCGGCGACCGAGCTCAAATGCCGCGGCCAATTCCATGGACTTGACCGGTCCCAGTCCCGGAAGTTCCAGCGCCTTGATTTCGTAAAAGCTGGACCCGGCCAGGGCGGCGAGTCCTCCCCCGCGAAGCAGGAGCTCGCGGGACAATTCGATCACGTTGCGTCCGCGCGTGCCGCTGCGCAGCAGGACCGCCAGCAGTACTTCGTCCGCCACGCCGCCCACACCGCGACGCATCACTTCCTCGCGGGGCCGCATTTCACTCGGCAGCGACCGGATGGGCTGCGTCTCCGGATAGGTTGTCTTCCCCGCGTCCGCGCGGCCATCACAATTCGATTTCTGAGGCGCCATGTTTCCTCCAATACTGCATGACGCGTCCGGCCAACAGTGCGACCGGTTCGTCGTCACGGGTGTCCAGCCAATCTACGGCCAATTGATGGCGTAACCAGGTGGCCTGGCGTTTGGCCAGGCGTCGCGTGCGTACCACCATGCGCATGCGAGCTTCCTCGATCGAAAGCGTGCCATCCAGACAGGCCAGGGCTTCAGCGTAACCGATGGCCTGTGCCGCCGTGGCGGAGAGTGCGGCATGTTCCTCGCGCAAGCGGCGGGCTTCGTCCAGCAATCCCGCCGCCAGCATGGCATCGACCCTTTGCTCAATACGTTTCCACAGGGATTCCCGGGGCCACCGCAAGGCCACAATCGTCGGCAAGTTCACGGGAACCGACGAACCGCCGGGGATTCCCCCTGAATCCAGCGTCTCCAGCAAACGCAGCAAACGACGGGGATTCATCCAGTCGCTTGGAGCCAGAAGGCTCCGGGCGTCTCTTTCGTTCAAGACTCGTTGTAACCCCTCCAGGCCTTCGTGGCGATACAGGGTCCGCCAGCGTTCGCGTGCCGCGGGGTCCGGTGCGGGCCGGTCGAGTCCAACCAACAGTGCCTTGAGATACAAGCCGGTGCCTCCAGTCACCACCAGCGGTTGTTCCGGAGGGAGCGCGTCCAATGACCGCCGCAGGGCCTCGATCCAGTCGCCGGCACTGAACGGCCGGTCCGGGTCCACCAGGTCCATTCCCAGGTAGGGTACCGCGCCACGTTCGCCCACCGTCGGTCTGGCGGTGCCGATGTCCATGCCGCGATAGACCAGAATGGCATCGGCCGAAATGACCGCGGC
>CAZIUM010000052.1:0-16039 GCA_964542285.1 uncultured Lentisphaerales bacterium | reverse complement strand
CTCGCCGCCCTACCCTTTCGACGCAATGCGTCGAAACAATAAAACCTTGCGCGAACCCTCAAACCTCACCCCTCACCCCTCAACCCTATCTCAACCCTGCCAAGCCTCGCCGCCCCTTCCTGCGCCACGCGTCGAAACAACAAACCCTGGCACGCAATCGAACCCCACGCCGGTCACGGGATTTCATCGGCAGGGGTCCATTTCAACATTGTTCCGGGCCGGAGTTCCTCCAGTTGCCCCGAGGCCACCTCCAGGGTGCGCCTTGCGGTCCAGCCGCCGAAAATCGGTCCCCTTCCCGGCGACACGTCGCGGACCACCCGGCACACCCGCCCATGACGGTCCAGGAACGCCAGGTCGATCGCGAAGCGCATGCCGAAGGTGTGTACCGAGCCACAGGGATCCAGCAGCAAACCACAGCCGTCGGGCAGGTCGGGACAGCCCAGCAGGCCGCGCATGCGGCTCCAGACGCCCCGGGCCAGCCAGACGCGCGGCACGACGACCCGCCCTCCCTCCCGCAGCGAGCCCTCCGGCAATCCCCTGGCGGCCAGGATGTCCGCCCCCGTGACGGTGGGGGCAGGTCTCACGGCGCGATCTCCCGCACCCGCACCTGGTCCAGGGGCAGGCGTTCCGGCATTCCCAGCACCGTGGCCCGGCGCCCCAGGTGACGCCCGGTACGGATGGCCTCGTGACACAGGGCCTTGCCTTCGAGCACGGCATCGAAAAGGTTTCGCCCCCGCGCCAGCGCTCCCGCGATGCCGGCGCTCAGGGTGCAGCCCGTGCCGTGCGTCGACAACGGATCGACCAACATGGGCGTATCCAGCTCCCAGAGCCGCAGGCGGCGTCCCTCGCGCCGGCACAGCAGGTCACGCGCCGGTTGGCGCGGGTCGTGTCCGCCCTTGAGCAGCACGGCGCAGCCATAGCGACGCGCCAACGCGCGCGCCGCGGCCACCTTGGCCTTCGCGCCCCGGATGGTGCGTTCCAGCAGCACCTCCGCCTCGGGCAGGTTGGGAGTCATCAGGGTGGCCTGGGGCAGCAGACGCCGGTGCAACACCTCGATGGCCTCGTCCGCCAGCAGGCGCGCGCCGCTGCTGGCCACCATCACGGGATCGATCACCCTGGCGGGCCGGGGCTGCCGCTCCAGGCAGGTCGCGACGACCTCGATCAGCTCCCCGGTGGCCAGCATGCCCGTCTTGAGCGCGGCCACGTCATAGCTGTCGAAAATGGCCGCGAGCTGCTGTTCCAGCAGCGCCGGAGTCGTCAACTGGACGGCGCGCACTTCGGAGGGATTTTGCGCCGTCAAAGCGGCAATGGCGGTGCAACCGTGCACCCGGAGCGCGTGAAACGCCCGCAGGTCCGCCTGGATGCCGGCATTGCCACCGCTGTCGCTGCCGGCGATCGTCAGGGCCACCGGCAGGGGCCCCGCGGGAAGTTGCGGCGCCCGGGCATGCCCGATGGCGACCAGCAGGGGCCCGCCCTTGAAACGCAGGCTGAACCGGTCGCCGACACACTCGTTGAGCGTGGCCTGCCACCAGCGTTTCAACCGCAGCGCGCGCAGGGGATAGCGCAACCCGCTGGAACGAATGGCCACGGCGGGATCGAAGCTGAAAATCGAAACCGGGCGTCCCGGGCCTCCGGGCAGGGTGCCGCCGCGGCGCAGCGGCAGGAACAGGGCGTGGTCGCTGACCAGCATCACGTCCGGCGCGCGACGCGCGGCATCCACCAGCAACGACAGGTTGCCGAGCGTATGGTCCTCGCGCAAGCCCGTGGCCCCCAGGATCGCAATGTCCTTCCATCCCTGCGCCAAGCAATAGTCCAGGGCTTTGGTCAGATCGTTGGTGTCCTGGTTGCCGTCGTGATGCAGGCGGTCGGCAAAGCGTTCGCGCAGGGCCGGCGGCAGGCTGTCCAAATCGCCGACGATGGCATCCGGCGGGCGCCCTCCCCAGGCCAGCAGCTCCGCCACGGCGCCATCGCAGCAAATTACCCTCTCGGCCGTCTCCAGGATGGAAAGCGGCCATTCATGACGCGGAAACTGGCCGTTTGCCAGGATCACGGTGCGGTGGGCATGCGTTTTCATAAGCGGCTCACAAGTCGAACAGGGTCAATTGTCCCGGATGGTCGCCGGACTCGCGCCGGCGACTGCGACGCGCCAGCTTGGGCTGTCCGGACTCGAGTTCGCCTTCCTCGAGATTGGAGAGAATTTCCCGGGCGCGATCGATGACCTCCCCCGGCAGTCCTGCCAGGCGCGCCACATGGATGCCGTAACTTTTATCCGCGCCGCCCGGGACGATGTTGCGCAGGAACACGATCTCGTCCCCCTGCTCGCGCACCTGCACGCTGTAGTTATCGACCCCGCGCAGCGTCAGGGCCAGGTCCGTCAGTTCGTGGTAATGGGTGGCAAACAGCGTCTTGGCCTTGACCCGCGGGTTGTTGTGCAGGTATTCGGCCACCGACCAGGCAATGCTGATGCCATCGAAGGTGCTGGTGCCGCGCCCGATCTCGTCGAGCACGATCAGGCTGCGTTCCGTGGCGTTGTTCAGGATGTTGGCGGTCTCCTGCATCTCCACCAGAAACGTGCTGCGGCCGCGCGCCAGGTCGTCCCCAGCCCCAACCCGGGTAAAAACACGGTCCAGCCGCGAGATGCGCGCCGAGGCCGCCGGCACGAACGAACCCACGTGGGCCATGATGGCGATCAGCGCCACCTGCCGGATGTAGGTCGACTTGCCGGCCATGTTGGGGCCGGTGATGATGGCGATCTGGTGGCGCTTGCAGTCCAGCAGCGTGTCGTTGGGCACAAAACGTTCGGCGTCCGGCAGTTGCTCGACGATCGCATGGCGCCCCTGCTCGATCTCGATCAGGTCGCCGTCGTGCATCTCCGGGCGACGGTAGTCCAGCGCCAGCGCGCGATCGGCCAGCGACGCCAGCACGTCGCATTCGGCGATCGCCGCGGCGGTCTCCTGGATGGCGGCGGTTTCCTTCGCGGCGCGCTCGCGCAGGTCCCTGAAAAGCTCGGTCTCCAGCGCGTGCGCGCGGTCCTGCGCCCCGAAAATGCGCTGTTCGTATTCCTTCAGTTCGGGCGTGATGAACCGCTCAGCGCCCACCAGGGTCTGCCGCCGCTCGTAGTGGTCCGGCACCTGTCCCGCCAGGCCCTTCGAGACCTCGATGTAGTAGCCGAAAACCTTGTTATGACGCACCTTGAGGGTTTTGATGCCGGTGCGTTCCTGTTCCTCGGCCTGGAAGCGGGCCAGCCAGGCATGACCGTCTCCCGCCAACTGGCGCAGCTCGTCGAGTTCCGCGTGGTATCCTTCGCGGATCAAGCCGCCATCCTTCATGGCCAGGGGCGGGCTCTCCACCAGGGCCCGGTCCAGCAACCCGGCCAGCTCCGGCAGGGCATGCATGCGCCCGGCGGCGTCCCGCAGGGCGGCATGGTCGATCCCCTCGAGTTCGCGCAGCAACCGGGGAACGGTCAGCAACGAGCCGGCCAGGGCCCGCAGGTCGCGCCCGTTGGCCAGCCCCGAGCCGATGCGGGCGATCAACCGCTCGAGATCGCGGATTTCCGCCAGCGTGTCGCGCAATCCATTCAGCGCCATGCGGTTTTCGCACAGGCAGCCGACGGCCTCGTGGCGGGTAACGATGGTTTGCAACACCGCGGCGGGCTGCAAGACCCAGGCACGCAGCAAGCGGGCGCCCATCGGGGTGCGGGTGTTGTCCAGCACGCCCAGCAAGGTGGTCGCATCGGCGCGTCCCCGTCGCGGCGCCAGGTCGAGATTGGCGCAGGTGGTCTCGTCCAGCAGCAAGGTGTCGCCCGGCACACGCACCTGCAGCGAACGCACATGCGACACCTTGCGGCGCAATTCCTCGCGCACGTACCGCAACAAACCGCCCGCCGCACAAACGAGCGAGGGAAGATGTTCGCAACCAAACCCGTCGAGCGAATGCACCTTGAAATGCCGCAGCAGCTCTTCCCGCGCGGCATCGTGCATCAGGGTCCAGTCCTCGACTTCGGTCACGGACCCCATGGCCGCGTCGCGCAGCAGCCCGCTCAATTCCGCCGACTTGACCTGCTCCGCGCCCACGAGACATTCGCTGGGACCATGACGGCGCAGGGTGTCGCGCAGCGGGTCTCGTCCCCGGACACCCTCCACCCAGAACGCTCCGGTCGACAAGTCCATCAAGGCCAGGCCGAAGTCCTCGCCCCCATCGTGGTACAACGCCGCCAGGTAATTGTTCTGGGCATCGTCCAGGATGGCCTCCTCGATGACCGTGCCGGGGGTGACCACGCGCGTCACTTCGCGACGCACGATGCCTTTGGCCGTCGCGGGGTCCTCGACCTGTTCGCAGATGGCCGCCTTGCGTCCCGCGCGCACCAACCGGGCCAGGTAGTTGTCCAGGGCATGGTACGGCACACCGCACATGGGAGTGCCGCCCCGGCGAGTCAGGGCCACCCCCAGGATCGGCGCGGCAATCTTGGCGTCCTCGAAAAACATCTCGTAAAAATCGCCCAGCCGGAACAACAGCAACGCGTCCTCCGGCAATTCGGAACGGATGCGGCGGTACTGCCGCATCATGGGGGTCAGTTCATCGGCCTTGGCAGCCATAAAGCGTACATTCTCCTTGCATGCAAACGATTATCCTTTCACGATCGGTGCCGCCAGCGCCAGCGTCAGCGCGTGCCACTGCCGGTTCTCGAGTTTTTCCGGTCGCAACGCCGGCGTGATCCCCACCCGACGCAACAGGGCTTCGGGATCGGAGCCGGAGGGCGTCAGTTCCGGCGGGGCTGTGCGCAATACCGCGAGCATCTGCTTGCGGCGATGGGCGAAGGCATGACGCGTAAGCGTCTCGAACCGCGCCCTTGCCGCCGCGTCCAACGGTCGCCGGTCGTGGCGCCGCAGCAGCACAAGACAGGAATCGACTTCCGGACGCGGCCAAAAACAACCGGGCGGAACGGTCCGCAGGCGTTCGACATCGTGCTGGCGCTGCGCCCAGACGCCTGCCAGCCCCCGGGCGCCGTCGCCCGGCGGCGCCGCCAGGCGTTCCGCCACCTCCCGCTGCACCGTCACCAGCAAACGCTCCGGCGCCAGGGAATGCCGGCACAGGTCCAGCAGAATGCGGGTTCCCACGGAATAGGGCAGATTCGAGACACAGGCGTCAAACCAGGGCGTCCCGGGCTCCGCCTCGGCATCCTCCGAAGGCTCCCCCGTCCGGCGCGCCACGACCCGCCCCGTTCGCAACAGCCCCCCGACATCCAGGTCGAGCGCGTCGGCCTCGAACAGGGCAAAATCCGATCGCCCGTCCAGCATTTCGCGCAACCAGGCCGCCATGCGTTCATCCTTCTCGATCGCCGTCACCGCCGCGCCGTCTTGCAGCAGGGCCACGGTCACCGCACCCAGTCCGGGGCCGATCTCCAGCACCCGACGGCCTTCCAGCGGCTGGGCCGCCGCCCGGATGGCCGCAAGAATGTTGCCGTCCACCAGAAAATTCTGCCCCAGCACGCGGCTGGGATGAAATCCCCGCGAAATACACCACTGCCTGACCTCGCCCAGTTTGATCAGATGGGTCATCGTGCGCCTTTCCTACCGCGGCATCGGCAGAATCTTGACGTAGGCTTCCGTCTTGAGGTGCTCGATCCAGGCCCGATAGCGTTCCAGCGATTTGTCCCTGCGCAGACGAGCCTCGACGCGATCCCAGGCTTCCTCCAGCGGCAACACCGGTTCCTGGCGTTCATCGATTTTACGCAGGATGTAAACACCGCTATCGGTTGCGATGGGCGCACTGATGTCGCCGGGCTTCATTTTTTCCAGCGCCTCCACGAGCTCGAACCTGAAATTTTCCGGATCGACATATCCCCAGTCGCCCCCCTGATCCGCATGCTGTTCGATCGAAAACCGTTGCGCCATTTGCGCGAAGTCGACGCCGTCGCGCAATTGTTGCTCCAGTTTGCCGGCCCGTTCGAGCAGCGCCTCGCGATCTTCGTCGATCCCTTCCCGCAGCAGGATCATGCCGACACGCACCGGTCCTTCGAGCACAAATTCGTTGCGGTTGGTGGCATAGTAGGCGCGCACTTCGGCCGGTGACACGATTACGTGACGCTCCACGAACTGATGCCGCATGGCCGACAGGATAATCTCCTCCTCGATGCGGTCGCGCCATTCGACGAAGGACATGCCGTTGCTGGACAACCCGGCAATCAGCGCGGCCCGGTCGCCACCGAAACGATCGGCGATGATCTCCTCCACGCGTCGATCGACAATCCAGGGCTGCAACTGCTGCCCCGTCTCGCGGTAATGGCGCAGGATCAAGGCGCGCGCGACCAGTTCTTCCACGGCTTCGCCGTACAAATCCGGCAGGCGCGCAGCGCGTTCCTCGCCCGTCAACCGCATGGCGGCCGCCAGTTCGTGCGCCGCCCGCATCGCCTCCGCCACCGTGATGCGTTTTTCGCCCACCTCCGCGGCGATCCCGTCCAGCAGCAGGGGGTTTTCCGCCGCGGCGGCCTCATCCGCCTGGCCGCGAGCCCCAAACGTCATCAGCCCCCCCAGGCAGGCCGCCGCAATCCCGATTGTCCACTTGTTCAACATATCATCCGCTCCAAAAGTTCTTAGTATATACCACTAGGCCTACCGTCACAATCTTGTTCGACCGCCGGACGCCACGGCACCCCGGAAAACAGAAAACCCGAAGTCCGAAGTCCGGAGTCCGAATGAAAACGGGCTCCAGCGCGGGAATTATCTCCCGCGGAGGCGCGGTGGCGCAGGAGATCGCGCGGGGGACCCGCCGCCCTACCCTTTCGACGCAATGCGTCGAAACAATAAAACCTTGCGCGAAACCTCACCCCTCACCCCTCACCCCTCAACCCTATCTCACCCCTCACCCCTCAACCCTATCTCGACCCTGCGCACTCCCCCTTCAGCCTCCAGGCTTGAAAGCCGGCGCGCCCTGTGGGATGATGATGCCATGAGTGACGCCGACAATGCACGGGATCGTGTTCTTTTTGCGATCGATGTCATGCCCTTGCTGTATCGGGGGCATTTTGTGTTCATGCGCAATCCGCGCATGACCAGCAGCGGCATCAACACTTCGGCGCTGACCGCCTTTGCGGGCACGCTGCTGAACATCCTGGAAACGCGCGACCCCACGCACCTGGTGCTGGTTTTCGACTCCACCACCCCCACCTTCCGGCACGAGCGCTACCCCGAATACAAGGCACAGCGCCAGAAAATGCCGGAGGACCTGGCCGCCTCCATTCCCATGGCGCTGGAACTGGCGGATGCACTGAACATTCCGACCCTGCGCGTGGACGGCTTTGAAGCCGACGATCTGATGGGCACGCTGGCGGAAAAAGCCCGCGCCACCGACATGACGGCTTTCATGGTCACGCCGGACAAGGACATCGCCCAGTTGGTCGATCGGCAGGTTTTTCTGTTTCATCCGGCGTCGGGGCCGCGGGGAGCCGAAATACTGGGCGCCGCCGAAGTCCAGCGGCGCTGGAAGATCGCGCGGCCGGCGCAGATCGTCGATCTACTCGCATTGGCCGGGGACAGTTCCGACAACATTCCCGGCATTCGCGGGGTCGGAGAGAAGACGGCCCAGAGCCTTCTGGCCAAATACGACCATCTCGACAACATCCTGGCGCATGCCGACGAGTTGAAGGGCAAGCTGGCGGAACGGGTCGCGCAAAATGCCGACATGGCGCGCCTGAGCCGCGAACTGGTCACCATTCGCCGCGACGTCGACCTGCCCGCGACGCTGGAGGATCTGCGGCGTCGTCCGCCGAACCGCGACGCCCTGCGACAGGTGCTCGCCAAGTATGAACTCCTGCGCATGGGACAGAAGCTCCTGGGGGAGGACCTGGCCGCCAGCTCGGGCTCCCAGCGCCTGGCAACCCTGGACGACTGGCCGCATGAGTACCGGTTGGTCGACGACCAGGCCAAGCTCGAGGAACTGCTGGCCGCGCTGTCCTCCAGTTCCCCCTGGGCCTTCGACACCGAAACCACGGGACTCGACCCCTGGCAGGCGCGCCTGGTGGGCATGTCGTTTGCCGTCACGTCCGGCAAGGCCTGGTATCTGCCGGTGCCGGAGGATGCCTCGGAACGCACGGCGCTGCTGAAGCAGTTTCAGCCGGCGTTTGCCGACGAACAAGCCATCAAAATCGCCCATAACCTGAAATACGACCTGACCGTACTGTCCCAGCACGGAATGAAAGTCAGCCCCCCCTGGCACGACACGATGCTGACGCATTACGTGCTGGACGCGGCGGAACGCCACGGACTCGACCACCTGTCGCGTCAGTTCCTGGACTACGATCCGATCCCCATCACCAAATTGCTGGGCGAGCAGAAAGGCCGTGCCCGTTCCGATGCGATCCACATGGGCGATCTGCCTCCGGACGAGGTGAGCGATTACGCGGCCGAAGACGCGGATGTGGCGCTGCGTCTGCACCAGGTCCTGCGCCCCAGGGTGGCGCGCGAAGGCGGCCTGATGGCCCTGGAGCAATGTGAAGAGCCCCTGGTGGAAATCCTCGTGGAGATGGAAAGGGAAGGCATCCGTCTCGCACCCGAAAAATTGCGCGCGTACAGTCAGGAACTCAACCGCGAGCTGTTGCAACTGGAAATGGCCATCCTGGAAGCCGGGGGGGGCGGATTCAACGTCAATTCTCCCAAGCAGTTGGGCGAGGTGTTGTTCGACCGGCTGAAGCTGGACGGCAAGGCCAGGCGTACGGCGGGGGGGCAATATGCCACCAGCGAGGATGTGTTGCAAAAACTCGTGGGGCGTCACCCGATCGTGGAGAACGTGCTGGAGCATCGCGCCTGTAGCAAGCTGAAATCTACCTATGTCGACAAGTTGCCGGAATGCATCCATCCCGAGACCGGGCGAGTGCATACCCGATTCAGCCAGGCCCTGACCGAAACGGGACGGCTGTCGTCCTACGACCCGAACCTGCAGAACATTCCCATCCGCACCGAACGGGGGCGCCGCATCCGCGAAGCCTTTGTGGCGCGTGACGCCGATCACGTCCTGATGTCGGCCGACTATTCGCAGATCGAGCTGCGCATCATGGCGGCCTTGAGCGGAGACCGGGACATGCTGGAAGCCTTCTCCCGCGGGGCGGACATCCACTCCGAAACCGCCGCCCGAGTGTACGGGGTGCTGCCGGGCATGGTGTCCCCCGAAATGCGCAGCCGCTGCAAGATGGTCAACTTCGGCATTATCTACGGCATCTCCGCCTTTGGCCTGGGACAACGGCTGGGAATCCCGCGCCGGCAGGCCGAGGAACTGATCGAAGCGTACTTCGCGCAATATCCGGGCGTCAAGAACTACATGGACCGCAGCATTGCGGAGGCCCGCGACAAGGGCTACGCCGTCACCATCCTGGGGCGCCGTCGCGGTCTGCGCGACATCCGTTCGCGCAATGCCAACGCGCGGCAGGCGGCGGAGCGCAATGCCATCAACACGCCGGTGCAGGGCAGCGCGGCCGATCTGATCAAATTGGCGATGGTGCGGGTTCGCCGGCAATTGCGGGCAGCCGGACTACACACCCGCATGGTGCTGCAAGTGCACGACGAGTTGGTATTTGACGTGCCTCGTTCCGAAGTGGACCGGGTCAAGCCAATCGTCGAGGAAGCCATGTCCAAGGCCCTGGACCTCGGGGTGCCACTGGCAGTGGACATCGGGGTGGGAGACAACTGGCTCGCAGCGCATTGAACCCGGGGGTCAGGAGATTTCATCGAGCAGCCGACGAGCCTGCTCGATCAATGCGACGCGTTCGCTCCAGGGCGTTTGCTGTTCCAGCTTCTTGATCATGGAGGTTAGCCTGAATCTCCATTGCCCCTGGGTGGCATCCTGGTCGTTAAGCTTGGCGCGCAACACCTTCAGCGCATCGATCCACAAGCGCGCCACCAGGTCCTCGGCGGCCTGCAACGGGGTGAGATCGCGCGAGGACAACATGCGCGAATCGCCCAGCACCAGCCTGGACATCAGCCCCTTGGTTGCGGCATCGCCGGTGCTGGCCAGGTCGCTAAGGCAGTCGTTCCCCGTGCGCTGCATCTCGAGCGCGGCGGTGACGACCGCCCTGACCGGCGGATCGAACAGGAGACCCAGGGGCATCCATGTACGCACCAACCCCAGCACCGACTCGTCATCCGAATGGTGCACCAGCAGCTCGCACAAACCGACCCCGGCCGGGTTCAAGGCAACGGACGCCTGGCGGGGGGGCTTGCGAGGACGCGGGGCGGGCTCTCGATCGGCGCTCTCCTTCCCCGCCGGCGGCGGGGAAGCGGCAGCGACTTGCTGCCGGATCTTCGCGCGTTCGTCACGTTGACTCAAGATGCCGTCGAGGTCCTGTTCCAAGGCGGAAACCGGCAGATGCAACATCGTAGCGGCTTCCTGGGTCAGGTGACTGCGCAGCACCGCCTTGGAACAATCGGCAAGGGTCTCCAGCACTTCCGCTGAAATACGTCCCACGGCATCCACCGAAGTGGGGTCCCGCTCGGCCGCGCCCAGGCAGCGCACCTGGAAGGCCACCAGGGAGAGGGCCTTGTCGAGCAGGGCTTGAAACGTCTCGGGGCCCTGGTCGCGCAGGATGGAGTCGGGGTCCTGACCGGGAGGCATGGACGCCACCCGAACCGGCAACCCTTCCTGGAGAAACAGGCGTCCCGTGCGCAGGGCGGCCTTGGCCCCGGCTTCATCGCCGTCGAACACCAGCACCACGCTGTCGGCATAGCGCTTCAGGAGGCGGACATGCTCCGGGGTAAAGGCGGTCCCCTGGGCCGCGACCGCGGTTTCAAAACCGGAGGCATGACAGCGGATGACGTCGATCTGTCCTTCGCACACGATGGCTTCCCGACGCGGGTCGCGGACAATGATGCCGCGCGCCAGGTCCAGTCCATACAGAACACGGCCCTTGTTGAAAATGGGCGTCTCGGGACTGTTGAGATACTTCGCGGGATGCGAATCGGGATCCAGCACCCTGCCGCTAAAAGCCACCACGCGTCCGGCGGCATCGCGGATGGGAAACATCAGGCGCCCCCGGAAGCGATCGAAATAATCGTCGTCGGGGCGTTCCTCGCGCGGCGGCACCAGCAAACCGCCGGCCACGAGTCCATCGAGCGTGAAATCGTGTTTTGCAGCCCATTTCTGAAGCGTCTGGCGCCCCATGGGAGCGTATCCGATGCCGAAACGTTTGACGGTAGCCTCGTCGAGCCGGCGTGCCGCCAGGTATTTGCGGGCGACGAGGGCCTGTTTCGATTCCACGAGGCAACGCGCATAGAACTGCGCCAGTTCGGCATGCAGGCGCCACAGACCCTGGCGCAGATCGGACTGGGGGTCTTTACGTTCGTCCAGGGGTACGCCGGTCTGCCGCGCCAGGTTGCGAACGGCTTCCGGAAACGGAAGGCCGTCCATCTGCATCAGAAACTTGAAGACATCACCATGCGCGCCGCACCCAAAGCAGTGATAGCTGTTGCGGGCGGGGGTCACCACGAAGGAGGGCGTTTTTTCGTTGTGGAAGGGGCAGCAGGCCTTGTACACGGCTCCGGCGCGTTTAAGCCGGATGCGGGTCCCGATCAGTTCGACAATATCCACGCGTTGCCGGATTTCCTCCAGCGTCTGGTCTGTAAAGAATCCCGCCATACTTGCGTCGCCAACTCACCGTTTGGGTCTTGTCTTGCTGCCGGTCGAACGCACCCGAAGCACGGATCTTCCCTGCGGCTTGCGGGAGTCCATCTCCAAGGCGGTGTAAAGGACCGGCGTGACATGGCGTCCGATGCGTGACGTTTCGCAAAAAACTTTGCGCGTGCGGCTGCCGGTCGGCAACAGGCTCGCCAGAGCGAACATGAAGATTATGAACAGCACCCCCTGCAGGGCGCCGCCCAGCATTCCGAAGACCCGATCCGCAGGTCGTTCCACAATCAGTTTAAAAAAGCGGTCCAGTACCAGGCGCAGCAGCAGGAAGAGCACAAACACGAGGAACACGGCAAACAGGTAAGGCATCACGCGCCCGGCCCAGGCATGTTCCCGGAAGTAGACGGCCCGATCGAAGAGGAAAATCTTGAGGGGCCGATAAAGGGCGAACCCGCAAAAGACCGCCAGCAAAAGACCGAAAAGTCCCGCCACCAGGGCGGAAAACCCGCGCGACGCACCCACCAGGATGCAGACGGTCAGCAGGGCCACGGCCGCCAGGTCGACCCAGTCGCCGGCACTGAAACCAGCCAGCAACCCCTTGAGACTTAATGCGGCAACCATCATGACAAATCCCTCCGACCCTTCCTCTTCCAGGAAAGCATGCCGTCTGCCATGCCGTACTCAGCGTGGCAGAGCATTGAGCCACTCCGAAAATCGCTGGCGTTCGGCGGAAGCCGGCGAAAGCACAACATAATGTTCGCCATAGGCCCTGGCATCGTCATACTTGCCAAGGGCATGGCAAACATACGCCATCAGCTCGAAATTGGGAGCATGGTTGGGCCAGCGCGGAATGGCATGCCAGGCCAGCAGTCGAGCCGCTTCGTCGTAGTCCTGGCCGGTATAGGCTTCGCGTGCCTGCATATAAAGCGGGTCCACCCGTTGGGGTTCGATTTCCCCGGCGCGCTGGTAGGCCTTGATGGCCTCGCGCCACTTGCCGTCGGCGGAAAGCACATAGCCCCGGTTGAATGCGGCTTCGTAAAAGCGCGGATACCGCTCCAGGGCCGCGGCATACTCCGTCGCCGCCCGGTCCCAACGCTGGGCCTGGCGATGGGCTTCGCCCGCACGGAAGGCACTCATCGCGGCGGCCGGCGTGCGACGGTTGTCGGACAGGTTGCGGCGGGCCTCGCCGGCATCGGGGATGGCGGTTTTCAAGCGTTTGATGGACTCGCGGGCCTTGTCGCGATGCGGGTCGGCATCGGGCGCCAGGCGCAGATACATTTCAAACAAATCCAGGGACTCCTCGTACATCTGGTAGGCGTCGCGATACAGACTGGCAAGGTTGTACAAGGTAGGGGCATGCCGCCAGTTCAGGCGCCGGGCGCGCAAGAGGCGAAGCAGGCCAAGGTCCGTGCGATCCTCCCCCTTCTCCGCCAGAAACAAGCTGTTGAGCAGCCGCGGCATGTCATCGGGGGACGCCAACGCCAGGGCCTGTTGCAGGAAGTTCCGCGCGGCGGGCCAGTCCTGCCTTTCCAGATAAACGCATCCCAGAAACTCACAGGCTTTGGCATCGTCCGGATCGATTTCCAGCGCCGATTGAAAGGCTTCGGCGGCGCCATCCAACTTGCCGAGATGGTAATAGGCCGTGCCGAGATTGTAGTACAGCGACGCCGAGTTGCCGATGCGGCTCGAAGCGCGCCGCAAATTGCGCGCGGCCGCCCGGTGATTGCCGTTTTGCAACTGCCGCGTCCCCTGTTGCTGAAGATCGGCGCCGGAACGACCGCTACACCCGGACAGGAACAGTCCCAATCCCAGGCTCAGGGTCAGGCGAATCGTCTTGGATATGGACAAGCTTTCTATCATGCGCACCGCGGCGAATCGGGGTGAAGGCAACGACGGGAGTATACGATGTGCGGGGTCAAATACACAATGCTAAAGGTAAGATGCGCGTTCTTGTAAATAAGTTCCATCATCCCCGCCAACGCCGATCGTGCCATGGCGATACCAACGGTCCTTCGGAGGGGGGACACAATTGGCCGTCACGAGTCCAACCACACTGGCGGGATTCGAGATCGGCCACCAGCCGCGACCGCCAGAGATCGATCTCGTCGCGCCGGGACGGATCGTCGATCAAATCGTGACATTCGCCGGGGTCCTGTTGAAGGTCGAAAAACTGCCGGCGGTCGAGGCGCGGCAGCCAGATAAATTTCCGGCGTCCGTCGGTGACGTACTGCATTTCCTGTTCAGGATCGTAACAGGTGCAGTGCTCGCCATGGATATGGCTGCGCCACTTCGTGGCGGGGGCCCGCAGGAGCGGCAGGAGGTTGACTCCGTCGACGGTTTTTGGCGGGGGCAATCCGGCCACGGACAGCAGGGTGGGCATCATGTCGCGCAGCTCCACGACCTCGTCGGCCACGCGACGCCGCGCATCGCCCGTTCCCGCCGGCGGCACCAGCAGAAAGGGAATGCGGGTGCTTCCTTCATAGGCGTAGGTTTTACGCCACAGGTGGTGGTCGCCCTGCATGTCGCCATGGTCGGCACAGAAGGCCAGCCAGGTCGGACGGCCCCCGGCGGCCGCGTTGCGCCGCATCCACTGCAACAGCCGCCCAAGCTGGGTGTCGATGAAGGAAATCTCGCCGTAATACCCGGAGCGCGCCAGGTGAATCTGCCGCGGCGACATTTTGCCGCGCCAGGCATTGGCGCCGTGGATACCTTCGTTGGCGGCTTCTTCGTGCATGGCGGACCATGCACCGACGTAGGGAGGCGGAGTCTCGCCCTGGAGGTAATAGGAGAAATAGGAGGCCGGAGGCACGTAGGGCGAATGGGGTCGCGCAAAGGAAATATTCAGAAAACAGGGACGATCGTCGCCCTCGCGGTTTTGCAGCCATTCCAGCGCGCGGGTCATGGTCCAGTGCGTGGGATGCAGGTGTTCGTCGCAGTGCCAGGGGCGGGCATGCCAGGAGTTCCAGTCCACGCCATGATCGTCGGGGGTGATCCCCGCGGGGGCGTTTTGGCGAAACCACTGACGGTAATCGCTGTCGGGCATGCGTCCGCTTTCGTCCAGCTCGGCGGTCTGGAATCCCATGCCGGCCCGATGCGGATGAAAATGGCCCTTGCCGATCATGTGCGTGCGGTAGCCCGCGGACGACAGTTCGCCCGGCAGGGTATGGGGGTAGTCGTTGGGAATCGGCCCCTGCCCCGCGCCCATTCCCAGGAGCCCGGCGTGCCAGGGTTCCTGTCCGGTCCAGAGCACCGCCCGGGCCGGCAGACAGGACGGCACGGAGGTGTAGGCATGCCGGAAACGCGTGCCACGCGACGCCAGATCGTCCAGATTGGGCGTCTGGATCACGGGATGCCCGTCGGCATGCATGCAGTCCCCCCGCATCTGGTCCACCATGACGAAGATGATGTTGGGCCGTTGGTCGTTGTCGTTCATGTGTTTCCTCGGCTTGTCCGGAATCCAGTCAAAGAAAAACTCACGGCAGCGCTCGCAGGAACGGCCGCATGCGCTCAGCATAGATTTCGTCGAGGCGGGCGGACAGTCCCAGGTAACGCCGAAACCGGCTCTCGCATTCGTGCGCCAGGAACTCGTCCAGCCGTTCCGCCAGGTCCTCGCGTGGCGCCGCCACCTCGAGTTCCTCCCGGCTGGTGCAATAGCCGGAAGTAACCCGCTTGCCGGTAGTGGGCTCTTGCCGCGACACCCGGCGAAACCCGTCGAATCCACCCACCCCAAGGGTGTCGTTGAAGCCGACGCCCCGGGCGTCCTCGGCAATCAGCAGGCTGGGAATGCGTCGGCTGAAGAAATTGAGATGGGCATGGCATTCGTAGCCCACGTGCAGATCGCAGGTCTGGTACCGGTCGAGATTGGCCAGGGCGCCGGCCATCTCCACGATCTGGAATCCATGCCTCCGGGCCTGACGTCGGATGACGCGGTTCTTGGCGGTAACCGCGTCCGTCATGGCGGCGCTGTTTTCGTGACGCGTTTCGGACCTGGGCGCCGTGTCGGCATCGAAGAGATGAAATGCGCACAGGCGTTCGGCGGCGGGGAAACGCTTCGACAACATGGCCAGCACCTCGCAGGCCTGGTCGGCATAAAAAGGGCTCAAGGGCGGGCTGAAGACCAGGGTATCGATCCGCGCCGGGCGGCGCATCGGATGGCCCAGGGCGCCCAGCCAGAACCAGGCCGGGTCTCCGGTCATGACGGTGTTTTCGATCCCATGTCGCGCCAGCACGTCGCAGGTAAAGTATTCGCGGCACGACATCTCCCGCACCTGGGCGGCGACACGCCGGAGAAAGGTCACGGTGGGTTCGCTGTAGGAAACCGTCGTCCGCGAAAGAGCGTCGCCGGGGTAGCGGTTCCAGTTGGCGCCAATGGGCACCAGGGGCGGACGGATGCGGTCGAGATCCTCAACCAGCTTGTACACGCCGG
>CAZIUM010000051.1:0-16380 GCA_964542285.1 uncultured Lentisphaerales bacterium | reverse complement strand
GCCCCGTGGATTCCATCCGCTGGGAATTGTTCGGCGAGGCCATGCAGGATTATGCCCTGTTACAGACGCTGGGCGTGGAAGGGGACGATCGACGCCTGGCGGCGATACGATCGTTTTCCGATTTCCCCAAGGATCCTTCCTGGCGGCGGCGCATCAAGGCGTCCTTGTACCGGGGGTGACGGGGGCAGGGTGCTGGATACGCGCGGATTCCCCGCGCGATCGAATAAGGCAGCGGTTGGTTATGAGCGGCGCTGTAGGGCCACACCGCCATTCCGTGCGGGGATTTATTGTTCCCGCGCTTTACGCCGGAAAAAACGTGGGGGCTCACGGAACGGCATCGAGCCAGCCGCGTGTGCGGGCCACGGCTTCGTGCCAGCCTTTCATGCGCGCCACGCGCCAGGCCGGTCGTCGTCGGGGCGCAAACCGATCCGCCGCTTCTTCGGCGGACGCGGGCGGTTCGTTCGCCTCGCACAGTCCCGCCGCCGTTCCGGCCAGGCGTGCCGCACCCAGGGCGGTGGTTTCCAGCAGGGCCGGGCGCTCCACCCGTATGCCGAGAAGGTCGGCCTGAAACTGCATCAGGTAATCGTTGGCCGCGGCCCCCCCGTCGACGCGCAGGCGGCGCAGCGGCATCGCGGCTTCGGCCCGCATGGTGTCGAGCATGTCGCGGGTCTGGAAAGCCAGCGATTCCAGGGTGGCCTTGACAATTTCCGCGCGTCCCGTGCCGCGAGTCAGTCCGAAGATCGCTCCGCGTGCCTGCATGTCCCAGTGCGGCGCTCCCAGGCCCGCAAAGGCCGGCACCACGTAGACTTCGTCCTTCCCGACGGCTGATCGCGCCAGGGCTTCCGACTCGTCGGCCTGGTCGATGAGTTGCAGTTCGTCACGCAGCCACTGGATTGCGGCCCCGGCCACCAGCACGCTGCCTTCCAGGGCATAGGTGGTGCGGCCGGCGATGCGCCAGGCAATGGTGGCCAACAGGTTCGCGGGCCGGTCGGACGGTTGGCGGCCGGTGTTCAGCAGCAGGAAGCAACCGGTGCCGTACGTGTTCTTGGCCATGCCGGGCTTGAGGCAGCCCTGCCCGAACAGGGCGGCTTGTTGATCGCCGGCCACCCCGAGAATCGGGATGGCCGTTCCGTGCCAGCGCCAGTGACCGAACGAGCCCGAAGAATCGCGCACTTCCGGCAGTATGGCGGGCGGGATCGAAAAGCGATCGAGAAGTTCCGGATCCCATTGCTGTTGTCGAATGTCGAACAACAGGGTGCGTGAAGCGTTGGAAACGTCGGTGGCGTGAACCTCTCCGCCGTTCAATTGCCAGATCAGCCAGGAATCGATCGTGCCGCAGCACAGTTCGCCCCGTCGGGCGCGCACCCGCCTGGGGTCGTACTTGTCGAGCAACCACTGGATCTTCGTAGCGGAAAAATACGGGTCCGGGCGCAGGCCCGTGCGCTTGCGGATCATGGGGGACAACCCCTCCGCTTCGAGTTGCCGGCACAACGGCGTCGTGCGGCGGTCCTGCCACACGATGGCGCGACCGATGGGAGTGCCGGTTTTTCGTTCCCACAACAGGGTGGTTTCGCGTTGGTTGGCGATGCCGATCCCCGCCAGGCGGCGTCGGGATACCCGGCCCCGTCGCAGCACGCGCTCGAGCACATCAAGCTGGCTGTGCCAGATTTCCATGGGGTCGTGTTCCACCCAACCGGGGCGCGGGAAATGCTGCCGGAATTCGCGCTGGGCGCTTGCCAACACCCTCCAGTCGCCGTCGAACAGCAAGGCCCGCGAGCTGGTCGTGCCCTGGTCCAGCGCCACAACCACCGGTTGGTCCGCCAAGGATCGTGTCGACTTGCCTTTCATGTCGCCGAACATTGTAGCAAATTTACGACTGTTGTTGGCATGGGGCGGACGTGGTATAGTAATTCAAACGGAAAACGAAAAGCGTGCGGCGGCAAACGAGTATGCGTTTGCCCAGCAGAGTTTCAGGGAGATCGGCATTGATTTACGAAATTACAATTTTCGGCAACGAGGTATTGCGCCACAAGGCCAAGCCGGTGATCGATATCACCGACGAAGTCCGGCAGCTCGCCGCGGACATGCTGGAAACCATGCGTCGGTCCCGAGGGGTCGGACTGGCGTCCGAGCAGGTCGGTCGGGAGGAAGCGATCTGCGTCATCGATGTGCCGGCGGAGATGGAGCAGCCGGAATGCGTCGAGGTCAATGCCGCCGTTTCCATGCCGCTGGTGATGATCAATCCCGTCATCGATTCCCAACAAGGCAAGCAACGGGGCGAAGAAGGCTGTTTGAGCTTCCCCGATATCAGCGTGCCCATCACCCGGGCGCAAACGGTTGCGGCCTCCTACACGGACCTCGACGGCAAGCGGCAAACCATTACGGCGCATGGCTTGTTGGCGCGGGCCGTGCAGCATGAAATCGACCACCTCAACGCCGTGTTGCTGGTCGACCGCATGAGCACGGTGCAGAGACTCTCCATTGCGGGGCAGTTGAAGCGCCTGCGGCGTTCCACCCGCAACTGAATCGGTTTCGGTCAGGCGAAGTGCAGTTCGCCGAAGCGTCCCGGCTGATGAAAATCGCATCGGGCGCCGATCGGGTTCCAGCTTGCCCAGTGGGGGTGGTTGGAGCCGCACTTGTAGAAATTCGCGCGCCAGACATCGCCGGATGTGACTCCGCCTTCGCCCGTGTACGCCGTCATCAGCGCCAGGGGGATACGATAGCTCAGCGACCACTTGACGAGGGGGGCGATTTCAGGTTCCACGCGGGACGGCATGGAATGGGCGATGGCGATTTTTTCCAGCCAGGCCGCGTCCACCTCCCGGTACGAACGGAAGCCGCCTTCCGCTTTGCGGCGGGAATCCTCGATGTAGTACAACAACAGGCAGCCCCCTGCATTGGTCTCGAAATTGAAGTAGCCCCGTTTTTCGTTCGGTTGCACGAAGAACTCAACGCAACTGTCCCGGCAGACATTCGACTGGGGTTGGGTATGCACCGAGAACACGTACCGGTCCACGACATCGAAGCGCGCGTAGATGGCATGCGCGTCGTACAGTAGCCGGACACTCGTTTGGGGACGGTGGTCGCAGCTCTTGGGATGGAACGAATCGATGGCGAGCACGTCGGCATCGGCCCAGCCTGCCGCCAATCGCCTGGCGCAGCCTTCCAGCCGGGGAGGGGTTTTGCAGCGGCGAACGACGTAGGTGTTGCAGGTTTTGCTTGGCATGATACTCCTGATGTTTAGTGTTTCTTTGCGGATAAAACCTTGTTAACACAAACGGCCATCTTGTCCAGGAAACGTGACACGCCAAATCGCTCGGCCTGGGCGCGGATGGCGGCGGGGTCCCAACGGGTGTCGGCGGCCCGGGTGACGGCTGCGCGTAAGGACTCGGGCGTGGATGCGTTGAAAAACGTGCCGCTGATTCCTTCCGTCACGGTCTCCAGGGCGCCGCCGCGGGCCAGCGCCACCACGGGGCGTCCGCAGGCCATGGCCTCGAGCGGCACAATCCCGAAATCCTCTTCCCCGGGAAAGATCAACAGGCGGCAATGGCGGTACAAATCCAACACCTGGCGGTCGTCGCGCCAGCCCAGAAATTCGGTTCGGGGACCGGCCAATTCCCGCAGACGCGCCATTTCACTGCCGATTCCCACGATCTTGAGCGATCGGTTCGCTGTTCTGTAGGCCCGTACCGCCAGGTCGATACGTTTGTAAGGGGTCAGGGCCGAGACAACCAAATCGTAATCGCCCCTGGGGGCGCTCGCGGGGGTATACCGGTGGGTGTCCACCGGAGGATACACAACATCGCTTTCACGCCCGTAAAAACGTTGGATGCGTTGCTGCACATGACGGCTGATGGCGATATAACGGTCGACGCGCCGGCTGGTGCGGGCGTCCCAGCGGCGCAAGGCCGCCAGCAAAGGCGCCGCCAGCAGCGATTTGACGGGCCCCAGGTATTCGCGCTGGAACAGCCAGGCATAGCGCATGGGCGTGAAGCAACAGCAGAGATGGCGCATGTCGCCGGGGGTGCGGAAAGATTTTGCGACACAGTGGCTCGCGGTCAGCAGCAAGTCTCCCCGGGGAACGCGCAGCGTTTCCGCCGCCAGCGGCATCAGCGGCAGGAGATGACGATAGTAGCGCGTGACTCCCGGCAGGCGTTGCAGGAAGGAACAGTGCAGTGTCCGGTTGCGGATCGTGTCGTTGACGGCCATGGGATTCGCCAGCAGCGTAACCAGCGGGGCTTCCGGAAAGGCCAGGCAAAACTGTTCGAGGATGCGCTCCCCACCGCGCATGCCCGTCAGCCAGTCGTGACCGAGAACGATTTTTTTGCCGGCTCCGGCTTGGCGCAGTGCGTTCATGGGGTCGGGGCGCTCTCCAGTATCTCGCGGAAGCAAGCCATGGTTTGGGCGGCCGTCCGGTCCCAGGAGAAATCGGCCGCGCGCGACAGTCCGCGCTCGATCAGTTGTTGCCGCAATCGGGGGTCGGATAAAACCCGTCCCATGGCGTCCGCCAGGGCATGCGTGTCGCCCGCGGGAACGACCAGGGCGGCCTTCCCCGCGATTTCCGGTTGTGCCCCCCCGTTGCCGCACACCACCGGGATACCGCTGCGCATGGCTTCCACCAGCGACAGGCCAAACCCTTCATAGCTCGATGGATTTACGACCATGGTGGCTTCCTGGTAGGCCGACACCAGGTCGTCATTCGCCAGGAATCCCAGAAAGCTGACGTTGGCCTCAAGGCCGAGAGCCGAGACCATGCGCCGGGCTTCGGGATAGCGTTCGTCTTCCGGTCCCACGATCAGCAACTGCATGTTGCCGCCTTGCTGGCGGTGCAGGATGTCGAAGGCGCGAATCAAGGTCACCACATTTTTATAGGGGTCGAGCCTTCCCACGTAAAGCAGGGTGCTTGTGGCGCTGACAATGGATTTGTCGGGAGGTCGAAAACGTTCGTCGACCCCGTTGTACACCACGCGGATACGGGCGCTTTGGGCGGGGGGAAGCTTCAGCGCCCGGATCATGTCGCGTCGGGAGGCTTCGCTTACGGTGAGCACCATGTCGGCGCGGCGGATGCTTTGCCGCAGGCACCAACGGAACACGGGCAGCATGCGGCTTTTGCGTGATCGCGGGGCATGCTTCTTCAGCAGCAGCGGAATGACGTCATGAATCGTTGCCACGCATTTGGGGCCTTTCCCTCGCTTTGGCTGTGGGAAGGCGCGGTAGGGCATCATGTAGTTGGCTGTAAAATAAAGATCGGGGGCCAGGGCGTTCAGGCGGTTCGGCAGTCGAAACTGCCCTTCGGGAGAAAACACCCCGTACGGTAAAATTTCCGTGGTTACGTTGGTCTTGTCCGCCAGTTGGCAGGCTTGCGTCACATCCTGGCACAGGGTTCCGGATTGGAACAGAAGATGCCACTGCCATCGGGGAGCCAGGGTCGGAAGACGCCGCAACAATTCGGCGGAATATACCCCGACCCCCGATGGCGTCGACCCGATCCAGCGGGCATCGAAGACAATTTTCATCCGGCTTCTCCCTCAAGGCTGGCCGAAAGGGTGCGGTACAGGCGCAGGGTGGCTTCGGCCGTGGTTTCCCAGCGGTAGCCGGCGGAACGTGCCAGGCCGCGTTGCGCGAGGCTTTGGGCGGCATCGCGATCGCGCAACAGGCGATCGATCGCTTCGCGCCAGGCGTCCACGTCAAAGTCCGGCATGATGCGCGCGCCCTCTCCCAGAACTTCCGGCAATGAGCCCCCGGAGGATGCCACCACGGGCGTGCCGCAGGCCATGGCTTCCAGCGGCGGGAAGCCGAACCCTTCGTAGAGGGAAGCCAGCACAAACATTTCGGCTCCGGCGTAAAGCGCCGGGAGATCGGCGTCGGGAACGTAGCGGAGATAACGGATGCGACCGGCGCGTTTCGCCTTGCGAAAGCTGTCGAAGATCGGTTCGCATTGCCACCCCGGCATGCCGGCAATCACAAGATCGAGATCATGACGTTCCAGCAGGTCGAACACTTTAACCACAAAAGGAAAATTCTTGCGAGGTTCGATCGTGCCCAGGCTCAGGATGTAAGGCCGCTCGAGTTTCAGCTTTTGTCGCACGTCGCGGAGGGTCCGCGGCGCCGGCGCCTTGAGCCGGGGATCGATGCCGAGGGGGGTTACATGCAGCTTGCCGGCGGCCTCGGGATGAAACGCGGCGATTTCATCGGCGCTGAATTGCGAAATCGTGACAATGGCATCGGCACGCGCGATCGTGCGGGCCATGCGAGAGCGCAGGTAGACCAGGTTTTTGGCCTCGGCGCACTGCGGCAAACGGGCGAAGCTCATGTCGAAGATCGTGGCGATCGCCCGTCCTCGTTTCAGGGGCGGGATGATGAAGTTGGTGAAATGATATAGGTCGGCCTTTCCCGCCAGCGAGGCGTAATCGGGCCACGAAAGCCGTTTCCAGCATTGCTGCAGCCAGGCTCCGGGAAGTCGCCGCCAGGGTGCGGCTTCGGCGCCGGGGATGTCGGGGGCTTCGCCGTTTCCCCGGAAATCCAGGTAAAACAACCGCAGGCGATCCTCCGCGCCCAGCCGCGTCGCCAGGTGACGGGCCAGTTCGCGCGTGTATCGTCCGATGCCGGCGCGTTGCGCCACGGCGGGTTGATAATCGAGACAAACTTTCATGAATGCTGCCAAGATACCCTATGGGCAACCCAGACTCAAACCTATCTTTTGCCGTGGACGCATATCCTTCCGCCCGTCATTCCCTCGATGAATCAACCGCCTGTGCTCAGCAGGCGGAATGCGCCCGGAAATCCGAATGACGAAATCCCCAAGCACGAAGGACACGAGTATCTCCGTCGGTTACCTTGGCGTTCGTACGGGGACCAGGCCCCGGCCAGCGCAGGTGTCGCAGGTCTGCTTCGACAGGCGGTTGCGGGTGCGGAATAGGTCGTCTTCGATCTCCACGGCGCCCATGCCCCCGCAGGTCGGGCAGGGACGCCAGACGTCCGGCAGGTAACGACGGGTGCGCTTGCCGGCTCCCGCGCAGACCGGGCAGGTGTAGGTCTGTCCCGGCTTGTCCGTCGGCAAACGACCGATTCCATCGCAGGTGGGGCAGCGGACTTCGAGCGTGGTCAGCTTCGTTTGCGTGGTTTGGGGGGCCTCGGTTTCCATTCCTGTCGCGGGGGGCTGGACGGGGCGTTCCAATGGGACCGACCCCGTGGCGGAGGACGCCTTGGGCGAGGACTTGCGCCCTGCGAGGCTCGCGGTGCGATCGGCTTCCGCCGGGCGATTGCGGTACCAGAATCCCAGGCCCAGTGCAATGGCCACAAACGCAGCCAGGGCCATCAGGAAACCGCCCCTGCCGATGCCTCGTCCGGATGCGGAATCGATTTCCCTTTCGACCTGTTCCTGCGCCCGCCGGCACCTTGTGCACAGGGTTGCCTGACCCTGAAGGACAACTCCACAATTGCTGCAATGCCGGGTACTAGACGATCCCTCCAGGGATCGTCCCATGATCGTTTTTGTCTTTAAATCCACCATTACGCCTCGCGTTGAAAAAGCATAGCAACCCGCACAGGAATGAGCAAATCAACCCAATCGGTTTGACGGGGAAAGGCTCCCCCCGTAGGATATGCCCCGATGAACACGCCCGCACCCCTCGAACGTTGGCCGGAACATGTTGTTGCCTTGAGAGACTGTCGTCATTATGACGAGGATTTGACGGCGGTTCTCGACCGGTTGATGGATGATGTGGGCGGATGGGAGCGGTTCGTCAAGCCGGGCATGCGTGTGCTGGTCAAACCCAACCTGCTCAGCGATTGCGCACCCGAGCGCGCGGTCACCACGCATCCGGCCCTGCTGAAAGCCGTGGTGAAGCGGCTGAAGTCGCGGCAGGTCCGCGTGTCGGTCGGGGACAGCCCCGCCAGCGCCATTCGCCTGGCCAACGTCTGGGAAAGCACCGGGGTCAAGGCGGTCTGTGATGCCCTCGATGTGCCGCTGATCAATTTCGAGCAGACCGGTTCCCGCAGCCTTTCCCGACGTGGATTCGTTTTTCAGATCGCGAACGAGGTGCTGGACGCGGACGTGATCGTCAATCTGCCGAAAATCAAGACGCATGGCCTGACGGTATTGACCGCGGGGGTGAAGAATCTCTATGGCGTCCTGCCGGGGTACCAGAAAACTCAACGCCACAGGGAGTATCCGCACCCCGATCGATTTGGACGATATGTGCGTGCGTTGGTCGACGTCTTGCCGCCGGTGCTCACGATCGCGGATGGGGTGGTCGGCATGCACGGCGAGGGGCCATCGAACGGCGCCCCGGTGAACCTGGGGTTTCTGGCGGCGGCCAGCGATCCGGTCTCGCTGGATTTTGCCCTGTGTCGCCTGCTCGGCATCCGGCCCGGGAAAGTGCCTTACCTGGTGGACGACGCGCAAGAGGGCTGGGAAAGCCGCTTGCGTTATGCCGGTACGCCCGGGACCGAAATCGCGATCCCCGAGTTCAAGTTGCCGCGCGTCTCGCCGTTGCGCTGGGTGCCGGAATCCCTGGTGCGTTTGCTGTCGCCGCTTGTCTGGGTGCGGCCCACCTTCAACAGCCATTGCATTCTCTGCGGCCGCTGCGTGGCGGCTTGCCCCATGAAGGCGATCGAATTGCCGACGGCGTCAACGCCCGCTACCGGCGAGGCCCGGAAACCGCTTCCAGAATTGAAGCCCCGGCTCTGCATCGGTTGTTGCTGCTGCCACGAGGTGTGTCCCTCCAACGCGGTTGTGATGCGGCAGAGTCCCGCGATGCGCCTGGTCGGCGCTTTCCGCGGACTGTAACCTCAGTCGCGCCGCACGGACGCATTTTTGACGGTATGTCCTGGCGATATGTTGAGAATGCCTCTGGGACGCATATCGGTTCTTTCGCCACGTGCCACTCGCCCCGCGCCGCCCCGTACTCGTACACCCCTGTCCTCCGGCCATGCGATTCCGATAGCGATTTTCGGCCCTTGGCTAGATTTGCTGCATGGCATTGCGCATGGGTCCGGGGTTTTCCGAGTCGATGCGGAGGGCCACGCTCACCAGCAGCCCGACGATCGTCAGCGAGGCGATCATGCTGGACCCGCCGTAACTGATGAAGGGCAGCGCCAGACCCTTGGTCGGCAGACGTCCCGTGACCACCCCGATGTTGAAACTCTGCGCGAAAATCAACAGGATGGTCAGGCCCAGCGCCAGCAGGCGACCGAAACGATCCTGCGCGCGCAAGGCGATGAGGAAGCCGCAGACCAGAATAATCGAGAACAACACCAGGACCCCCAGAGTGGCGATCAATCCGAATTCTTCGCCCGCGATGGCGAAAATGAAGTCGGTATGCGCTTCTGGCAGGTAGTGGTACTTCTGAATGCTGTGGTTCAGTCCCACGCCCCAGGGACCGCCGGCCATGAAGGCGATGATCGATTGCTTGAGCTGGTGGGCTTCTCCGCTCTGGCTTTCAATGCCACGCAGCATGTCGAGAAAGGCCAGCAGACGAGGTCGCCTGACCGGGTCCAGCCACAGCAACACCCCCCCCAGGGTTATTCCCCCCAGGCCGCCCGAAAGCAAGTACACCCAGCGCGTGCCACCGGCCAGCAGAATGGAAAACCCGACCACTCCCGTCACCAGCGTGGCGCCGAAATCGGGTTCCGCCAGCAACAAGGCCAGAACCGTGCCCAGGATCAGCCCCGGTGCGGCGGCGCCATGCCAGAAGCGACGGGCGCGCGGCCCCACGCGATCGAACCAGGCCGCGAGCAGAATGATGGTGCCGACCTTGGCAAATTCGCTCGGCTGGATGTTGACCGGCCCCAGGTTGATCCAGCGATGGCTTCCGTTGACCTTTTCGAAGGCGAAGACCGCCAGCAAGCCCGTCAGCATCGTGGCCGCAATCAGGATCAGGCCCGGGGTGCGACGCCAAAGGCGGTAGTCCAGCCGCATCATGAACCATCCGGCGACCACGCCGGTGAGCAACCACATCAACTGGCGTTCAAGATAAAACGCCGGGTTGCTGTGCTGCACGCAGCTTGCGCTGTAGAGCAGCACAACTCCGAACCCCAGAAGCAGCGCGACCGCGCAAAGCATGGTTTTGACGGTGCGTCGCATCGGAACTCATGAGCGCCGCCGTCGGTGCTCAGGGCGCGACGGCGGGGGGGATCTTGAGAACGGCGCCGGCCTTGAGCTGCGACCCCGTCAGATTGTTGAGGTTCTTGATTTCCGTGGGACTCACTCCCCAGCGGATGGCGACGGCATAGAGATCTTCGCCTTCCTGGACCGTATGGGTCTGGTAGTCGTCCTCGGCGTTCTCCGCGGTCGCATCTCCTTCTTCCAGCGCCGCTGGGGCCGCCGGGGCCGCCGGGGCCGCCGGGGCCGGAGGAACCGGTTCCAGGAGGTTCGGTTCCGCGACTTCAGGCGTGGGTTCCGGCGCGGCGGGGGCGGTGGGTTCCGTGCGACGCGCGGCCGCGTCAGGGGCCGGAACTGGCTTGCGCTCGTTGTCCCTGGGGACCATCTGGGCTTGAGGCGCGGGTTTCTTGGTGCCTCCCTTCGGAATAACGAGTTTCTGTCCCACCAGAATCTTGTCTCCGGTCAGGTTGTTGGCTTTGCGCAGCGCATCGGTCTTGATGCCGTGACGGTAGGCAATGACCGACAGCGAATCGCCGGGCTTGACCGTATAGGTGCCGCCGGAAGCGGCGGGGCCGGGCTTGGCGGCGGCGGGAGAGATCCTGCGTGCGGGACGTTCCACATCCACCTTGCCCGGCAGGCGAATGGTCTCTCCGGCTACGATGCGGTTGGGATTCATGCCCGGATTGACGGCGGCGATATCCTGCCAGCGCAAGTTGTAACGGTAGGCGATGCCACTGAGGGTGTCCCCGCGTTGCACGGTGTAGTCGGTGGTCAGCACCTGGGGTTCGACCAATGTTGCCGGGGTGCTCGTGGAAGGTTCGTACTGGGGGCGCGCGGGTGCCGTGGGGGGAGTATAGACCTCGACCGTGACTTGTTCCGGTTCCAGAGCCTCTGGCATGGGACGCAGCCGCATGTCCTCGGCTTCGCGACCATAGTCGCTGTGAATGGTGCTGCAGCCCTGTGTAAGGGCAAATCCGGCGACGACGCCGGCAATCCCGATGACTTGGTACAAACTATTCAACTTCATTCCGATTTCTCCTGCGCTGTGCGGGAACCGCCCACTGCTCCCGCGGATATGGTTTCACGAACAGCCTCGGCAAAACGTTTGCCGCGCTCTTCGAAGTTTTTAAACTGATCGAAACTGGCGCAACCGGGCGAGAGCAGAATCGCTTCTCCCGCATCGGCTTCGCCGGCTGCCGATTTCACGGCGGTTGCAAGATCGCCACACACTTCGCAGGCCACGCAATCGTGCCACGCCGCATGGAGCTTTCGTGCCGATTCACCGATAAGATAACCCTTTTGAACTCGGTTTGTCAGTAATTCTTTTACGCTGTCCAGGTTTTGTTCCTTCAAGCGTCCGCCGGCAATCAAGCGTACCGGCCCACGGGTCATGCGCAAGGCTGCGCCCAGTGCTGCCAGGCTGGTTCCCTTGGAGTCGTCGATGAATCGGATTCCGTGATGTTCGGCCACGAGCGACATGCGGTGGGGCAGGGGACGGAACGCCCGCAGCCCCCGGGCGATGTCGGCGTCCGCAAGACCGATGGCGGCCAGTGCGGCCGCGGCTGCCGCCGCGGCGGGACCGAGCACCGAATTGTCGAATTCCGTGTCCCGGAGGTCGATTTGGTGACGGGTGGCGCCCAATTTCCCGGTGATCATACCGGAACGGTATCGCCAGTCGGCTTCCACCGCGGTGCCGAATGTCAGGGGCGTGACGCCGGACGGCAGACTGCGCACGATGTTGGATTCCGCCGGGACCATGGCGTGGTCGCCGGCTTGTTGCCGCGCGAAAAGCTTCATTTTGACGGACGCATACTGCTCCATGGACCCATGGCGATCCAGATGATCCGGCAGCAGGTTCAGCAAAATCCCGATGCGGGGACGAAATTCGAACACGGTTTCAAGTTGAAACGAACTGACTTCCACGATCGCCCAGGCGGGCGGATCCCGCCATAGCGTCAGCTCCGACAGGGGGTATCCGTAGTTGCCGGCGGGCAGGGCGCGGATGCCGGCCGCCGAGAGGGTGTCGGCGCAAAGCTTGACGATCGAACTCTTTCCTTTGCTGCCCGTAACCGCCAGGATGGGGTGGGGCCAGAACAGGTATCCGAGTTCCAGCTCGCCCATGACGGGGATGTTGCGCTCGTGGCAGGCACGCAGCCAGGGGTGGTCGAGGGCGAATCCCGGACTGGCGATGCAAAGGTCGCATGGCGGCCCGGGAACGTCTTGCCACCTCGGCTTCAATTGCGCGCCGACCCTGGCGAGTTCGGCGACGGCCGGCCCGAGATTCTCCGGCGGTGCGCAATCCAGCACCGTCACCCGGCAGTCATGGCGCCGCAGCAGTTTGGCGGCCGCCACTCCGCTGATGCCGGCGCCCAGTACGCAGCAGTGTCCCGCGTCCTTCAATATTTGTGATGGTCGCTTCATTTTCCGGGTCGCGTATCGCCGCGCACGCGTGGTTTCAGAATGTCCAGGGCGCGTTCCAGCGCAACCCCGCGCGAGGCCTTGAGTAAAACATGGTCTCCCGGCCGCAGAATGCGTGCCAGGATCGTGCCGGCGTCCGTCGCATCGGTTGCCGTAAACACCCGGCCTTGGTAGCCATGTCGTTGCGCCGCCTCGGCAATCCAGGCGCCGGGACGAGCCACAACGATCAGGATTTCTCCGCCGCCACGCGCGACTTCGGCGCCGATGGCCTCATGGCATTGTCGGGCGGCCTCTCCCAGTTCACGCATTTCGCCCAGCACCAGGATGCGCCGGCTGCCTTTGTGCAGAGCGGCGAACGTCCGCAGCGCCGCTGCCACCGCCGGCGGGTTGGCGTTGTACGCGTCATTGATGACCGTGGCGCCGTCGAAGGTGTGGGATTGCCAACGCATCGTCATCGACGGCAGACGGGGTAAGGTGTGGCGGATTGTCGGCAGGGGAACGCCGCGGACGCGCGCCGTCGCGATGGCCAGCATGGCATTCAACACCTGGTGGCGTCCGGGCAGCGGAATGCGCATTCGCTCGCGGCACCCCGTGTCGCGTTCATGGAAGACGAACGTTCCCGCAACGTCATCGATTTCAAGGGCCTGGAAGTCCGCGGATCGTCCTTCCAGCGATACCGTCACCAGCCGGGCATCCGTTTGACGTGCCAGAAAATCATGGTAAGGAGAATCCCTGTCGAGCACCGCGAATCCCCTGGAGGGCAGCGCGCGCAACAGGGCGGCTTTTTCGTCGGCAATCGCTTCAACCGAGGGGAAAAATTCCAGGTGCACCGGACCGATAGATGTAACGATCGCGGCATCAGGGGCCAAAATGTCGCACAGGAACTTCAACTCGCCCGGGTGGTTCATGCCGATTTCGAATACCCCCTGGCGCGCATCGGCCGACATGGCCAGGAGACTTAACGGAAGTCCGATGTGGTTGTTGAAATTGCGGCGGGTGGAAGCCGTCGGCATCTGTTCCGCCAAAAGACAGGCGGTCCAGGCCGTGACGGTGGTTTTCCCGACGCTGCCGGTCACCCCCACCAGGTGGGGAGCCAGCGCCCGGCGGTATCCGGAGGCCATGGCACCCAATGCGGTGGTCGTGTCGGGAACCCGCAGCAACGGGAGGACCGCCCCTGGCGAATCATGGTCCTTTCGCACCATCGCTCCCGCGGCGCCGGCCTCGAAGGCTTTGGGGACGAAGCGATGACCGTCAAAACGTTCCCCCGCGAGGGCGACATAGAGGGCTCCGCGCTCCAGGGTGCGTGTGTCATGACTGACGCCATGCAACGCCCGTGGCCTGGCGTTCCAGCTTCCGCCGCACCAACGGGCCAGGTCGGCAGGATCGAAAACCGGCGGCTTGCCGCGGTCGGGATGCCTGTCGTCAGGCGATTTCATGGGCCAGGGTCCTTGCCTCTTCACGGTCGTCAAAGGGCACCACGCGATGCGCATATTCCTGGTAGGTCTCGTGTCCCTTGCCGGCAATCAACAGGGTGTCTCCAGCCCTGGCCTCCATCAGTCCGGTCCGGATGGCTTTGCGGCGGTCCGGTTCGCGCAGGAATCGACACGATGCGGGGAGGCCCGCGACAATGTCATCAATAATGCTCATCGGGTCCTCGGTGCGGGGATTGTCGGAGGTCAGAATCACGAGGTCGGCCAGGCGTGCGGCCACGGCTCCCATCGCCGGGCGTTTGCCGCGATCGCGGTCGCCGCCGCATCCGAACACTACGATCAAGCGTTTGGGCGTGATCTCACGCAGCGTCAACAGGGCTTTTTCCAGGGCGTCATCGGTGTGGGCATAGTCCACGAAGACCGCGGCCGACAGGGGAGTGGCAATCTTTTCGAGTCGCCCCCAGCGGGCCTCGGAGCGTTCCAGCGCCGCGGCCATCCGATCCAGCGGCACCCCGGCGGCATGGGCCAATCCCGCCGCGCAAAGCATGTTCTGCACGTTGCAGCGTCCCAGCAACCGCGTCGCCACCGGTGTGCTGCCCTGGGGAGTGCAGAGACGAAAGCGCGAACCGGAGGCATCGAGCCGGATGTCTTCCGCGCGAATCTCGGATCGGTCGTCGCATCCGTATGTAATGGCGTGCAGCGAAAGGTTCCCGAGCATGTTCAGAAGTTTCAGCCCGTAGGGGTCCTCGCGGTTCACGATGGCCGGGGCTCCGGGGTGGGTCTGTGCCAGTTGCGTAAAAAGACGCAGCTTGGCGGCGAAGTAACGGTCGAAATCGCGATGGTAGTCCAGGTGGTCGCGCGAAAGGTTGGTGAAGGCCGCCGAGGCCAGCCGCATGCCGCCGATGCGTTGCTGATCCAGCGCGTGCGACGAACCTTCCATCACGGCCGCTACGCACCCATCGTCGCGCATGGCGGCCAGCAGTTCCTGCAAATCGCAGGCGTCGGGAGTGGTGCGGCTGGCGGAGATCACTCGCTCCCCGTAAGTGTATTCCACCGTGGAAATCAGGCCGGTTTTGCGCCCCGAAATTTCGAGGATGTCTCGGGTCAGCCAGGCGGTGGTGGTTTTGCCGTTGGTGCCGGTGATGACATGCACCTCCATCGATCGAGAAGGGTGCCCGTGGATGGCGCAGGCCAGGGCTCCCAGCGCCGCCCGGGCGTCACGCACCCGGATCCAGCCAATGCCGGATGGGGGCGGGGGCGATTCCGCCGCCACGGCCGCTACCCCCCGCGCCAGGGCCTGTTCCAGATGGTTCAGGCCCTGATCGTGGGTGCCGCGAACGGCGACGAACAGATAGCCGGGGCGTGCCTTGCGCGAATCGCAGCAGACGCCGGTGATTTCGGTGTGGTTCGGTGCCGTGCATTCCAGCACCTCCACATCCTTGAGCAGCTCGACAAGTTTCATGGTGCGCTCCAGGCTATATGTCCTACGGCGGCGGGGGCATGCGGCATGGAATCCGACGGTTCTTCATCGGATGGCGCTTCGATCGGGATTTCGAGATACTGGGCAACAACCTGTGAGATGTTGGCGAAGACCGGCGCCGCCACCACTCCGCCGCCATGCAGGGGCTGGGGCTTTTCGACCACCACGATAACGCCAAATTCCGGTTGTTCCGCCGGCACAACCCCTACGAACGAGGCCCAGAAGTCGGTTTCGGAATAGCCGCCACGGGTGGGAATCTGTGCCGTGCCGGTTTTGCCGGCCACGCGGTATCCCGGAATTTGCGCCCGGCGACCGGTGCCGTCCTCCGCCACGACGCCCGCAAGCAATTGCCGCATCGTGGCGGCCACTTCCGGTCGGATGGGGCGGGCCAGAACCCGCGGCTCGTTGCGCAGCAGCAGGTCGCCGTTGGCGGCCACCACATGCGATACCACATACGGTCGCATCAACCGTCCGCCGTTGGCCAGAGTGCAATAGGCCCCCAGCATCTGCAGGGCCGTCACCGCCACGCCTTGCCCAATCGCAATGCGCGTGGGCGAAAGCACGTTCCACTTGGCCGCCGAGGCCAGGATGCCGCCCTCCTCGCCCGGCAGGTCAATCCCGATTGGAGAGCCAAACCCAAATGCGCGCAGGTAACACTCCATGCGGCGATCCCCCAGCAACAGCGCGATTTTGGCGGCGCCGATGTTGCTGGACTTCTTGATCACCGCCGGCAGGTCAACCATTCCCCGCACGTGGTCGCGCAGCACCCGTCCGCCGTAAAACCATGTCCCGTGTCCCGCGTCGAACAGCGAGTTCAGGTCGATCAGTCCTTCGTTCAGGGCGGCGGCGGCCACCATGGCCTTCATGGTGGACCCCGGTTCGTAGACCACGCCGATGTTGGGATTGCGCCACACGTTGCAACTGGTTTCGTTGTAATGGCTGGGGTC
>CAZIUM010000050.1:12657-16382 GCA_964542285.1 uncultured Lentisphaerales bacterium | reverse complement strand
TGCCACCATAACGGTAGACAGCCGCGAATTGTCGCATTACATCGGCGGCGGCACGCTGCCCGGTCCGGGGCAAGGAAGATGCTGCCGGAAACCGTGCAATCCAAGCCCGTGAACCTGGACGGGCGACCTACAGGATGAAATTTTCGGATAGCCCGTCCTACTGAAGGGCCCGTTCGGCCAACACCTCTTGCTTCGTGCGGCTGTTGGAGGTGACTTGATCGTCCTCCAGGTGAGCGGTGTCGCCCAGCAGCGTGAACGCCACGGGGGCTTGAAAACGCAGAGCCGTCAGGGCGCAATTCCATCCCGCCACCGGGGGATTGTCGGGAAAAGCGCCCTGGATCAATTGTTGGCAATGGCGGATGGCGGAATGGCACGATGCGCCATGCGCCACCATCAGCAGATCCTCTCCATGCTCCGAAAGCATGCTTTGTAAAAAAGCCCCGACACGCGCATCAATCGCCGGTCGCTGACGATGCTCGTCAGGCAACTCGGGTTCCAGTGTCCACCATGGATAGGGTAATTCGGCCGCCGGAGCGATTCGGGGAAAACGCCGCCGCAATTCTTCCAGCGTGGCGCCCCGGAACGTGACAATGTTCGGCCCGGTAAACTCCCGGATGGCCGGTTCGGGCCAAACAAACAGATCGAGCTCTCCAGCAATGACGTGGGCGGTTTCGATGGTGCGCCGATATGGCGAAGCGTAAATACGTCCGGCAAACCCTTCCTGCTTGAGCCGTCGTCCCAAGCAACGGGCCTGTTCGCGGCCCAGGTCGCTCAAGGGTGGATCGCCGGGCGGGTAGTCCGGGTTATCGATCGCCTGCCCCTCCTTGGACAGCGGTTGTCCGTGGCGTGTAATGTAGAGCATCATGTCAAAAGTTCCCTGGCTTGAATCCATCCGTCACGGGAGCGTCACGCGACGGCGGACGCATCCCGCGGTTGTCGATTTGTTAGAGTTCCGGGCTATCGGAGCCTTTCGGCCTGCGTCAGCACTTTGCGAACCGCGGCTACGACACCGCGCAACCTGGCACGCGGCAGCAGCAGCAGTTGTTGCCCCAGCCAGATGCCGTTGGCGCAAATGTCTTCGGCAACCGGACAGGACACCTGTCCATAATCCACCTCGGCAGCGGCGAAGGGACGACATCCCCGTTCGGGCATGGTTTTGCCCTGGCGGAAGAAGGCCATGCGGTACAAGGGCGTGCCATACCCTGGCGAGCAGGGCAGACCCTCGGCCTGCAAGGCCGCGACAATCCGATCGCGTCCCACGCCCAGCGTTTCGGGGTCGATACGCATAACGTACAGGTGACAGGCCCGGCGGGTGATGCGTTTGTCGGGCTTGACCCGGCGCAATCCCGGCAATTCGGCCAACGACTGGTCCAGGAAAGTCGCCGCGGAGGCGCGGCGTTCGGTCTGCCGTTCCAGGCGCGAAAGCTGCGCCAGCAGAATCGCGGCCTGAAACTCCGTCATGCGCAGGTTGGTGCCGGACACGAAATGGCCGTACCAGGCACCGCCCGTGCGCCGGCCGCAGTTGGTATAGCTGCGAATTTCCTCGGCCAGGGCCTTGTTACGGGTGATGGAAATGCCACCTTCCGCGCTGGTGATGTTCTTGGACACCTGGAAACTGAAGACCCCCGCGTCGCCCAGCGAACCGGTTCCCTTGCCTTTCCATTTGGCGCCCCAGCTATGGCAGGCGTCCTCGAGCAATCGCAGCTTGTGGGCGCGCGCGACTTTGCGCAGTCGGTCCATGTCCGCCACATGCCCGGCCAAATGGACCGGCATGATCGCTTTGGTGCGCGCCGTGATTTTGCGTTCCACGTCGGCGGGATCGAGGCACAAGGTGTCGGGCAGAATATCGGCAAACACCGGGATCGCATTGACCCGGACGACCGCGGTCGCGGTTGCCATGAAGGTATAGGGGGGGACGATCACCTCGTCGCCGGCCTCGATGCCCATGCCGAGCAGCGACGCTTCCAGCGCCATGGACCCACTCGACGTAGTGATGCCATAGCGCGCATCCTGAAACGCGGCAAAGTCCTGTTCGAATTTCGCCACGTTTTCTCCATGCCACCATTTTCCGCTTTCCAGGACCTGCATCAGGGCCTTGCGCTCCCTGTTGTCCCAATGCGGCCAGGACGGCAATTCGATCTCGCAACATTTGGCGCCTCCCAGGAGGGCCAGCGTATTTTTTTTCATGGGTTTCCTTTTTTACGGCCGAGGCACAAACAGGCCCCGCTCGCGGGTGATGGTTATCTTTGATTAAACTCCGAATTCGCGCCAGGCCGCGATCATCTCCAGTCCACAGGCGATGGCCTTGATTTTCTGTGCGCGGTTCTTGCCGTTGCCCACATTGGCCGAGCCGGTGGTGCGCAGCGTGAACCCGCCGCCGGGGGCCCCGGTTTCGATCGCCTGCCGCACCAGGTTGCGCACGTCTCCGGGCGCGAACGAATCGAGATAAAAAACCTGTGAGGGAATGTTGCCGCACAGCAACATGTGCCCGCCAACCTGTCGTTTCGCCGCGGCGAGGTCGTTGTCGCCATACGGTGGAGGTTCGAGAGGGTCCACCGCATCGATGCCCATGTCGGCAAATCGTTCGAGAAAGCCGCCGCTGTTCCCATGACAATGCGCGAAGTGTTTTCCGCCGAGAGCGTGGATTTGCTCGTTCACACGCTGGTCGTAAGGAAAGACCAACCGATTGAACTGTTTCATGCCCATCCAGGGAGGAATCAGCATCTCCAGCGCGCATGTTTTTAAAACGAGCGGATCCGTCAAGGGGTCGTCTTGAAGAGCGTGCAGGCTGTCGCAAATTTGTTCCGTACAGCGTTCGAGAAAGGCGCGCGCCAGTTTTTCCTCGGTCAGCAGCCAGATATAGACCTCGGCCATGTTGCTGTTCCGAACCAGGGTTCCTAGGGGATGGAAATGTCCGACGATCGGCAGGCTCCGGGAACCGATCTCGCGGCACCCCCGGTTGTAGGCTTCGAGATCGAAGACCCGGCGCTCCCGCCGGGCCAGGGCCATGCGGCGGAAATCGTCCAGGGTCTCGATGAAGCGTTTTTCCCAGTGATAATCGCTGGGGTCGCCTTCGTCCCGGTCGGTGTAGGTGTGGCGGGTGATGGCGGTGAATTCGCCCGCCGGGGTGATGTGAGTGCGGCGAACGCGCCAATAGTTTCCAGGTTGATCTTCAATCACTTCCTCGCGATAGTCGGAATCCAATCCCATGAAGCCCCAGTCAAACCCCGTCACGCCCCGGAAGTTGTCCGCTTCGTTCTCCTGGAAGGCCAGGATTTCGTCGGCGCCGGGAAGGCCTTTGGCCGAAGGCGTCAGGAACATTTCGATCGGCACCCGGTCGGGCTCCCGAAAATTCCAGGCGGTCCACAAACGTTCTTTGGGGTTCATTGCCGTTCCTTCTCCTGCTTCAGATGAAGCAACCGCGCCGCATTTCGCCACTCAATCTTCTCGAGCGCCTCCGTACGCAGCTTTCGGTTTGCCCGCAGATCGCGAAGGGTGGCCACGGTTGGCCAGACGCGGTCGACATCGCTGCGTTTGCACGAATCGGTGCCGAACATGAGTTTGTCCTGAAACTCGTCGAGGAACTCCAAAGCGAAGGCCGGATCGCGCGTCAGGGCGTTGTTGCCGCTGCCCGCCGAGGTATCCGCCCACAGATTGGGGTGCCGCCGCATCAGCCGGGGCACGGCGCCGCCCCGCGCCACGGGACCGGCCGGGTATCCGGCTCG
>CAZIUM010000050.1:0-12557 GCA_964542285.1 uncultured Lentisphaerales bacterium | reverse complement strand
CGGGATACCTGGCGCAGGCGGTCAGGACATCCTCCGTATCGCTTTCGAGGTACGCGCCCTCGGGGTGCTCGCTCAAGGGGAGGACGCAGGCCCGGTCGATGCCCCACGCATCCATCTTGGCGATCAGGTTCGTGACATCGACGAACTCCCGCCGGTCGGGCAGAATGCGCCCGATGTGGCTATGAACGTCAATAAGCACCTTCGCTCCCTCCTGCCGGCGTAAGAGTCGGTGGATCGATGAGATATCGGTAGCAGTCGGCATGCCAGAGATTGGCTTCCCGCTCGCCAAGTCGGGAAAGGTAAAGTTCAACGCGCCCGGTTTCGCGGTCCTGGAGCAGAGAGAAATTGGACAACTGCAGTCCCGGGCCATCGTCGTCGCCCCGCGTATCGATCACGGTCAGCGTGTTCTTGACGAGCAGGCCGCGGTCGTTAACCTCGACGATCTGCAACGGATACCGCGGACTGTTGCCGTAGGCGCGATGATCGGTGATGTTGCCGATCCAGTAGGTCCTGCCGTTGCGCTCCGCGCGAAAAAGGCGCGATAGGGTCGCCGGGGAATAAAACACTTCTCCGTCGTCAAAATGCCAGGGCACGGGGTCGGTAAATGTTTTCCCGCCGTCATCCGAAAAGGAGTACCACTTGTGGGCGGGCGTGCCCGGTTCGATGCGGGTGCGCCAGGGCTCGCTTCTCACATTGGAACCGCGAAAGACCGCCAGGATGCGCCCGGAGGACAGGCGAAGGACTGTCGGCTCGCAGACACCGCGCGATGACTTCAGGTCGCTGATGACGACGGGGCGGGAAAACGTCAGATCGTAGTGGCCCCGCGCGGAATTGAAGGCGCCGCGAAACACAATCAAGCCGCACATGATGTCCGGGCACGACGGAAACACTTCGTTGACGTCCAGGCCAAGGATGCGGCAACAGGCGCGAACCCCGGCCGCAATCGTCCCCAGGATTTCGCCATTGTCGAGCACTTCGACCGCGCTGCCGTAGTAGGCGTGGTTATGTTCGACATACGCGGGATTGCGCCAGACCTCGGGATCGTAGTCCGCTCCCTCTTCATACCGAATCGGTTCCGTCCGACGCGCGTCGCGGCCATCCGGGCGGACCGTCAACAGGCCATGATCGACGAAGGATGCCTCCCCTCGCTTCCAATACGCCTCATAGGCGCGAGTGTGTCCCCCGAAAAAGATGCGGCGCATGCCGAGGGATACAAAGTGGCCGTGATGCGGATTGTAGGTTTCCTCGCCCGAATAGGTGTTGATCTCATCGTCCCCCTTTTTCTCCGTAACTTGCCGACGCACGCTCCGCCACGCGCCCCAGGTACGGCCGTTGTCGGCGGATGTGCGTTCGAAGTCGGCATCGCTCCAGTCGGATTCACGCTGAAGTTGCCGGTGTTCCAGTCGATGCAGCCCCGTGCCGTTGACATAGTGTTGGCTGCGATGCTCGCTGGTGCGTTCGTCCGGCGCTGGGGCCACCAACTCTTTGCGCACGCGAATTTCCGTCGTATCCATTCTTTTTCACCTTGCTTCTTGAAGGGCCTTGTCCGGTGTAAACGCTTCGAGGGAGGAGGAGATTGCGCTTCACCCCAGCCAGATGGGGGAGCAAACCGCCAAGTTTCCATCGTTCATCACGATCCTGCAATGATAAAAGGCCTCGCCGCCTGTTTTGTCTTCCGCCTGGATGTGACATTCGTCCCGCCGCGGCTCAAAGACGGTCAACACAGAGGCGTTTTTCATGAGTTCCACCCTGGCGATGGGTCCCGGCGCCCAGGCATCGATCTCGATCCGGGCCTGGTCCGACGCTTCTCCCTCGGACCCCATGGGCAGACCGTTAACTTTGACCTGAAGGACGATCCGGGCGCGGGTCAAGGCATAGGTCCGTCGTTCATACAGGGCGCGGAACAAATCGCGCCGGGTCAAGCGATCCGCCCACACCGCCGTCAGTCCGCCCCAGTGCGGGCGCGGTTCCCTGGTCGAACCGCCCGGTCGGCCGCTGTGGGTGTCGCTGCCGGCGGTGAAGCCCAGACGCAACCCGCGTTTCAGGGCCGACATCACCGTGTTTTGCGGATCCATGTTCTTCAGCGGGCGATCCGCCGGGTCATAGCCCTCGGAACTTCCATGCATGGACCAGAGTTCCACCAGCCGCTCGACATCCGTCTCGACGGCGTCGAAATCCGTACCCGGCACGTGGGTGTCTCGCGGATAGGCGGGATGATGGCCGATGACAAAGGCGTCCGCGCCGCGCAGGACTTCATACAGGGCCGCGGGGGTGCGGGTGGCGGGTTCGTCCACCGGTAGACAGGGCTGATCGCCGCCGAGGTAGTGAACCACCTTGTCGCCGTAATGCGAGTGCTGCCATTCGAAGCCCAGAAACGGCACGAATCGGCCTTCGTCGAGGTAGCGCTCGTTCATGTACTTAACCAGCGTCCAGGTTTCGTTGTCGTGCCAACCGTGCGACTGCGGGACGACCGAGAGAAAATCGAGACGCCGGTCCTCGATGGCCCAGCGGTAGAGTTCATCCGGATAACCCTCCGCCTCGCTCAGGAAATCGTGACAGTGCAGGTCGCCAACAAACAGTTGCGCTTCCTTCACGGGCACGGATGGATTCGACTCGGCGAGCCGGAGGCCCGATTCGTCATTGACGATGACACGGAAGGGACGGTCCGGGGCCGGGCACACAGGGGCGGTAGCAATTCCCTTCTCGATCACGATCTCCCGTTCGTCTTGCGGCAAAGAGAGGTGAAGCGTTCCCGAATACGGGACGCGGTTGTCATGCCTGTCCCGGGCCGTCACGCGTAGGTCGACCTGCTCTCCCGGCCGGTGGGAACCGGGAAGAGTCGCTTCCAGGCGGGACAAATCCCCGGGGTGGATGTCGATAACGATCGGTTCGGGAAAACGGCGCTCCGGCTTGCCGGCGCCGAAATTCAGCACCCCTTTCAACTCGCGCCGTCCCGCCAGTGGAGTCCACCGGAAGGAAGGCCAGGCCAGCGTCACGGAGTCGCCTTCGGCCAGGCACCCTTTCTTGACGGCAAAACTCAATCCTTTCACGGTCAGCTCGCAGTGGTCCGGGCCGGTAATTCTGGGTTCCGGAAGGTGCCCGAGCGGTTGCTGCCCACGGATGACGAACGTCACGGTCGCTCCCACGGGAACGCCGTCTTCGCCCGCCGTAAAGAAAAGCACGAGCGGCGATTCGGCGGCGGCCTGGATTTCGCACGGCTCGACGCGCACCGTTCCCAACCGCGAGGGTTTGTAAAGGGACTCATCGCCAAAGGCATCCACATCTCCATTGCCGGAAAAGCCACGGTGGGGTCGATTCGGCAACCATCGATGCCGCACTGCGTAGCGCTCGATGCGGGCGAGGTCCGGGTAAGGCTCGTCTGAATCGCGATCCCACATCGCCTCGGGTGCCCGGGCCCATGTGTCCGGTTCGATCGGCCAGTCGAGTTTCCGGCAGACCGTTTGCCATCGCTTTTCCATGTCCGGCGCGAAAAGAAACGGGCGGAACCCCATCTTCAGATAGGTCTTGATCGCGGCCAGGCGGAAATCGTCGGTGGACAGGTACAGGCGACGATAGCCCGCGTCAAGAAATCGCTTGAGTGCGCCCGCACAGACGACCCGACCGAGACCGCGGCCGGCATGACCGGGGTCCGCGGCAACCCACCCCAGCTCGCCGCCGCACGGGTGCAGCGGGCTCGGCCGGTGTGAGGCCATGGCCGTGGCCACGATCTCGCCGCTCGCCTCATGGACGACGACGAACACGCCATCGGGCAGGGCCCGTGTCTTCCACCACTCCGCCAACTTCTCCTCGTTCCAGGTATCGAATCCCGCCACGTGCATCACACGGACCTGTCCCGCTTCGTCGCCCTCGCGGATGGGACGAATCCTATAGCCGTCTGGAACGTCAAAATCCGGAAATTGAGCCGTTTCCGGCCAGAACATCTGCAGTTGTCGAGGCATAGACATGTTTTCTTTCGTTTGATTCCGTTTCCGATCATCCGCGTCCGTGCTCGCGATAATAGTCGAACCCTTCGATCATCGCCTTGATATTCTCGAGCGGCACGCCGGGAGCGATCGAGCTGGAGCATCCGAGCATGAGCCCGACGGGCGGACCCTTCTCCACCAGCCAGTCGATCTCGCGGCGGACCTCGTCCGGGCTTCCGTGCGGCAGCGTCGTGGTGACGGAAACGCCTCCGATAATAAACAGGTCGTCTCCCGCGCGGGTCTTCATCCGGCAGATTTTCTCGTAATCCATGCCGTCCTCGTACTGAAATCCCTGGAAACCGCCCAGTCCGCACTCGAGCAGGCGCGGCACCATCTGCATCAGGTTGCCGTCGCAATGCCAGATGATGCGGATGCCTTCGTCCAGCAACGGTTCGATTGCGCGGGCAAAGTGCGGAAACCACAGAGCGTCGAGCGACGTAATGTCCACCAGCGTGCCGCGCGAATCGGCCATGTCGTGGTCGAACCGGACAAGCTTCGGCAACCCGCCTTGCAGGATTGCTCGCGCGGCGATGCGGTTGGCGACTTCGGCGAGGTCGGCCTGGCGCTTGAACCCGCGTTCGACGATCTCGGGATACAGCGCGTAGGCCATGAAATAGTTGGCGTACCCGTACAGCCCGTAAAGCAGGCTGGGTTTGCCCTGGAAGCCGCTATAGGGTCCCTTGAGGATGTTCATACCCAGGAGACGCTGCACATCCATCTCCCCTTCAATCCGCTGCCTTTCTTCCGCATCGGCACGTGTTTGCAGTTCCTGCCTTTCCTGCTCCAGCCTCGGGAAGTATACCTGCTCCATGTGTTGCACGACGGCTTCGGGAGAGTCGATCACGATGCCGTCACGGACAATCTCCTCGGCCCCGGTCGTCGCTCCGCGCGAGGTACTCTCGTCATATCCGTGTGTCTGCCCTTTCATGCTCAGCGGATTCTCCGGAATCCACTGGTCGATGAAGCCCACTCCCGCCGCAAGCTGAAACTCCCGGTAGACGCGGACCGGATCGCGCTCATAGCTTCCGCGAGGGTTTCCGGACAGGTCCTCGAGATGGGACCACTGCATGTCGTTGACCCCGAAGCCGCCGACACCCAATCCTTTTGTAGGGCGCATGGCGATCGTATCCCAGGCACGTTGCGCATTGGCCTCCCAGCGGCCCTCAAACTCGCTGTACCCAACAGGTCGTTTCATCCCCGTTCGCGTCCTTTTGAGGTTACGGTCCGCAGAACGTTCGGTTTCTCCGACATCGTCTTCAGTTTTCTGAACCTCTGATAATGTCCAGCCCGCAGCGCACGTCACCCTCGCGTTCCGAATACCAGGGCGAATCCAGACTTTCCTTATTCGGCCCGATCGAACGAACGCGCAGTGTGAGAGGAAAATTCGGTTTGAGCGGTTTACGCCGGCTTAATTCTTCGACGGCGCGCTGGCCGCCAGCCACGAGCATGGGCCGGGTTTCCTCCGCGGCCAGCAGCACCGCCGCCTCGCGCCCGAGCCCCTTTTTGACCGCCACGGTCGGGAGGTCCTCTCCCAGCAATCCGCGCGCCTCGCGGCAGGCGGCCTCGTCGCCGGTTACGAGAAGCACCGGCACGTCATAATGCCCGGCGATGACGGCGCACTGGTAGATTTCGCCCCGTTCGACGCCGTCATACCAGTACTTCGATTCCGCCAGCGAGCTCTGGGTGTGGTGGAGCACGCCGTCCGGCGTGCCGTTCATGGCGTGATAGCCCACCAGCACCATACCGGCAAAGGACTCGTCCAGCCCGCACAAGGGACCCGGCCGCGGCAGCCCCGTGATGTAGTGTACGCCCGGCACCATGGCGGCGGGCGGGAAATTGTTGCCGCCGTTATGACCGTCCAGGACCACGATCTCGGTGGCTCCGGCCTGCCGCAGTCCCTCGGCCACGGCGGCCACGTCGCCCATGAGCAAATGCATGGCCTCGCGAAATTCGGGAGTCTCCTTTTCTCGGGTCTGCTTGAACTTAAAGACGCCGGTCGCGCCTTCCAGATCCGTGACAATGTAAATTTTCATTGCGATGTCCTTTATCTTTATTCCGTCTTCAATCTTCCGGCAGGCTTCGAATGCACTCCACGGCGGTAGTCATCAGCTTCGCGCCAGCGGCGCCGTCGACGCGGTGCATGAGCGTCGCCTGCGTCTCATACGTTTCCGCCGCCAGCGATTCGCGGGTGGGAATGTAGCCGACGTACCCGTTGGCATAGCCAACGACGGCTACACGCCGTTCCGGAAACTGTTTCTGCAGCCACAACTGATGCTCGACGAACAACTCGCCGGGCACGGCCACCAGTGTCAGCGGACCGAAATGGAGACATTGGAGCGACACGGTTTCGACCGGGTGGCACGTCGCACGTTCGTGCAGGAGTTGCCGCCAAAGCGCCGTGCGGTATTTCTGGTACAGGGCGAACGCCTCGTCCTGGCGTACCGGATCGGCGATCGTCGCCCGCCATTCCGTCGCGCGAATCCGTTCCAGTTCCCGCTGCCATGCCGCCAGATCTTCCGACACGTCAAGCTCCGGCAAGTCGGTCTTGATGTCAAGCGCGACCTCTCGCACTTGAAACTCGAGGCACACATTGTCGACGGGGTCGGGGGATCGCGAAATGGCCCGCATCGCCGCTTTGGCAACCTGGGCGGCATGGCGTCGCGCGCTCGCGAAGGATCGCTCGCCCACTTCGAGATTGATGTTCCCGCAGGCGCCATTGAAAAACATGGCAAATCCGCCGAGCTCTTTCTCGATCGTCCGGTCCGCCAACCCGCAGTAGTCCCCGCTGATCCTCGATTCGGCCCGCATGGCACAGGTAGGGTGGGCCGCGTAGTGATACAGGACGCCGAGGTGCTTCCCCTGTGCATCCTCGAAAGCCAATACATCCAGCCGTGGATCGACGGTGTTTTCCCCGATCTTCAGACGATGCTGGTATCGGTTGATGGCGATCGGCAAATCGCAATAGGTGTAGCGGAGGCGAGTCTCCGTCATCTTTCCGGCGGCTTCTTCCGCGGCGCCCAAGATCGCCTGTCCGAGACCCTGCCAGACACGGATGCGGGAATCGTCTTCTTCGTTCAGGGTCTCGGGCCCGTTATGCGTATGCGTAGCCGCGAGCAAAACGGACGCGGGCTCGAGGCCCAGGGCCGCGACCAGTCGTTTCCTCAATGCCGCGGCGCGTTGGGTGGGGATGGCGACCCCATCGACGGAAACGAGCAGACACCGGCGCCGATTCGCCTCGACCGCCAGGGCATGGACAAACAAGGGATCGTGCACGCCGGAATGCCGTTTCACTCCGGAAAGGCGAAAGCTCCCGAACGTCTCCGCCTTTGGTGTGATGTTTCGTTTGGCAAAACCGATCCTCATGCGATGACTCCGGCTACGTCTCCCAGGCCAGCGAATAATCCCGGGCCTCGGGCAGCGGATGACCGCCCGGGCCGTAGCCATCGGTGCGGGTCGATATTTTTTCGAGGGGTACAAACCGTTTTTCGATGCGGTCCGCGCGGACGGTGTATTCCAAAAAGCCGAGGGAGGCGTCGCCGTCCGGCCAGCGATTTCCCCATTGCCCCATGGCGATTCCGGGCGCGAGATCGAAATGGATACCCTCGGCAACGTGGTCCTTGCGACAATGGATATGCCCGCTGATCACCCTTGAGGCGCCGGCCTTGACCAGCCGCGACAACAGCCGGTCCCGCGATCCCTGGTCCACGCAAAAATACCAGTCCAGATAATGCTCCGGATCGGTGATATCGAAAGCGGGTTCGTCCGGCGCGTCCAGAAACAGGGCATAGTGCATCAGCCACAGATTGTGAACGCTCTTCGGCCGGTTCGCCTGCTCTTCGAGCCAGTTCCAGAGCCTCTGTTCCTCCGGCAACCCGGATCCCAGCAGCATATCGCAGAATCCGGACACCCGGACATTCCCGTGGTCGAAAGACCATGTGCTGGGGCCAAATACGGATTCAAACTGCCGGAGTTGTTCCGAAGCGATGTTCAAGCGGCGGTCGTCTCGATCCGGATGGGCTCCCTGGCGGTCCGTATGCTTGTTGCCGGTATCCATGTTGCCAGGAATCACGCGATACGGAATGCCCATGCCGTCGAAATCCGCCTTCATCTCCTCCAGTTCCCAGCGATGCAGCGAGCCGTCGCGGGTGACATCCCCTCCGATCAGCAGAAATTCGGGCTTCCGCGCCACGATCTGTCGCCGAGCCGTCTGCCAGTTCTCCGCCCAAGCGGGATTGAAGCGAAACGATTTTGGCGATCCGGGCTGCATGTCCGCCACATGGATAAACCTCCAGGAGGGATTCACAGCTCGATTTCCCGCCCCTCTTTCAAGGACTTCCCGCCGGCTTCCAGGATCGCCAAGACTTCCAGCGCCTCGGCCAGGGGCACGGGCACCTTGCCATCGAGCACGAACGCGCGCAACGCGCCCATCAGCGCCACGTAGGGAGAACCGCTGCCGGAATCGAAGAACGCGATCTGGTTTTTCGTTTGCAGCCTTCCGCCATAGGAGCCGACCCCACGCAGGCATTCCACCAGTCCGGAGCGGCCGTCGACATAGCCAATCCGCAGCAGAATGCCGCCAGGCTCCTCGAAGGCGCGGACGGCGGCGGCGCCGGTTCCCATGGCGGTCACCAGCATTTCCACGGCATGCACCCCGTACCAGACCAGGTCGCTGCCCGCGGCGGCTTTTCCCAGCGGTCCGAAGGTATGCACCCGCCCAGGCTGGGGAATAGCGGCCTGCGCCCTGGCCAGCGCCGGAATGAACCGCAGGGAGGAAGAGCTCCAGACGGGAAGATCGTGCCGCCGCGCCAGTTCCTGAATCCGGCGCCCCTCGACCAGGGTGGCCGCCAGTGGCTTGTCGACAAACACGGGCTTGCCGCAGGAAACCACTTTCTCGAAATATTCCAGGTGCAGGGCGGGATCGTTGATTTCCAGGAAGAGGGCATCGACTTCCGTCATGGCCTCGTCCAGGGTGGGCGCCATGGACACGCCCAGGGACTCGAGTTCCGCTTGGCGCGCATCCTGTCCTTCCTCCGACTGGAAAGCCGAGGGGAAACGGAAGGCTTTGGTCACCCGCATGCCGTCCACGATGCTCTCGCCCGGCTTTTGAATCAACTTGGTAAAGGCCACCGTGTGCGAGGTGTCCAGACCGATCATGGCGATGGTTTTTGGTTTCATGGGTATTGATTTCCTTTCTTGGATTCGTTCCTTAACGCGTGCTTCATCCCCGCCGGGCAAGGCGCTCGAATTCGAGTGCATACCGTCGTCCGAATTCCCGCAGCGAAGCGGAATTGAAATGCAAGGCATCGCCGTTGTCGGAAAGGCCTTCGGCCCCCGCGCAAGCGAATCGGGGCAGGCGGTCGCACAGCGCGCGAATCTGCTCGTTCACGCATTCCCAATGCGGCAGCGGCGGCTCCCGCCGCGACAGGAAGGTCCCCAATTCCCCGGCGACAAAAGGCGCCTCCGGCGCATGGAGGTCTCGTCGCAGGGCCTCCACCATTCCGGCGAGTCGCGCGCCATAGGTCGTGGCCCGTTCAAGCTCGGAAGCGTCTCCTTCGCCCTGGTGCCACAGGATGCCCCGCAGGCGTCCCGAGGGCAGGGCCTGCCGCGCAACCGTCACCGCCTGGCGATACAGGTCGGCGCCCGGCACCCATCGTTCGAGCCGCGTGCCGCCGACCGCGCAGGGCAGCAGTCCGATGCGGGCGCGCGGATCGCGCTCGACCTGGTCGAAGGCAAAGCTCATGCCCAGTCCGACCCCGGCAATTTCCGGCTTGTCGCGATGCAGCGGCTCGCGGGCCGGCCGCCATTCGCCATCGCGAAACATCCGGATGTGCTCGTGAGACAGGGGCGGCACCTCCTCCAGTTGCCCCCGTCCCGCCATGTTCGACTGGCCAATCAGCAAAAAAATTTCGTAGCCCATATTGTTCCCAATCCACTCCGAAGTCTGCTACCCGGCAGGAATGCGATAGCGGTCCCGTTCGGTCAGTTCCAGCGCCTCCACGACTCCCGGCAAAATCTCCGCAATTTTTCCGAGGTTCTCCAGGACATGCGCATCCGAGGCGGAGTAAAATCGGCACCCGGCCTTTCGGGCCAGGCGGTAGGGGCGCAACCAGGCATCGGGGTCCGACTGCCAACCGGCCAGGCTCGAGGCGTTCAGCTCGATGCCGGCCCCGGCGCGCGCCAGCCTGTCGAACACCCGCAAGAGGCGATCTTCGTCGAGTTGACGCAGAATCCAGTTCACGTCGCCCTCCTTGAACAACAGGTCGCAGGTAAGGTGGGCGATGCCGATTTTCTCCCAGGGCAAATCAAGCCGCGACAGCTCCTCGAGTCTTTCGACATACAGGTCCACCATGCGTTCCTCGGTCTCGACATGTGCCGGACGAACAAAGCCGCGCATGTGCATGTGCGTGGTGGGAATCGCGACAAAGTCGAACCCATCGAAATGTTCCCGCGACAATCCCAGCTTGTCGCCCCCGCAATATTCGGTCTCACAGCCGAAAAAGAACCGCACCTCGTCGTTACGGGGCAGCGGCAGCACGGATCGCACATGTGGGATGTCCTGGGGCCGGTACCACGAAGAACTCCCCGGCACGTCGGCATCCCAGAGATGATCGGTCAGGCATAGCTCGCGAACACCCTGTTCCGCGGCAGCGGCGAGGATGGCATCCGGGCGCATGCGCTCGTCATGACAGCAGGCGGAAAGGCAGGAATGAAAATGGTAGTCGTGCGAGACAAAGGAGTTCATGTCGCGGTCTCTTCCAGGTTCAGCAATCGAACCGCGTTTTCACGGGCGATTTTTCGAAACACGGCCTCGGTGATGCGTCCGCTGGCGCGCATGTCCGACAGATAATCCACCAGTGGTGTCGGGGTGTCGGGAGCGCAGATGTCGGTCCCGAAGAGCAGGCGATCCTGGAATTCGTTCAGAAACTGTACGGCATATTCGGGATCGCGCATGAGGGCGTTGCACCCACTGTTGGCCGACAGGTCGCCGTAAAGATTGGGGTACTGCCGGAACAGTTTGGGAACGACCCCTTCACGATCGATAGGATAGGCAGGATAGCCATAGCGATCGCCGGGTTTTTCCAACCGCGCCATCTCGGCCCAGAAGGTCTGGGAATGGGCCAGGAAGATCAGCCTGGGAAAGCGTGCCAGGCTGCGTTCGAGCTGCGGCAGTCCCGGATCGTCGTACAGTCCGTAGAGGCCGCCGATCCGGGCGCCCATGTGAAAGGTCAGAGGGAACCCGACTCGTTCGACATGGCGGAACAGGTTCTGCACCATGGGATCGAGAAACGGCAGATTGGCCGTCAGCTCCCCAAGGCCCTTGTAGCCCCGCTCGCGATAAAAATCCAGCAGATGTCCGAGGGGGGCGTCGGACGAGTTCGTCATGGATCGCGGATCCACGTTGCAGAAGGGAATGAAACGTCCCGGATACTGTTTGCAGATTTCCAGGATTTCCTGGTTGGACTGCGGCACAAACGAGCATTCCGGGCAGACGCCCGGCAGCAGCACGCCGGCTTCGATGCCCAGCGGGTCGTAGCGCGCCAGCAACTGCGCCGGGGTGGCGTAGGTCTGGCCATTGAGCCGTGGCGGCCCCGGAACCGACCGCGTATGCACATGGATATCGATGAAGATCCGTTTTTTCGTTGTCATGAATTCAACACCTTTCGCAACCATGGAACCACAATATTTTCCTTGAAGCAATGTTCGGGAACATCCACGTTGGCGTATTCGAAAAATTCCTCCAGGCTCATTCCCTCGTACAGGGGATCGTGGTCGTGGAGGCGTTTTTCCGGGGTGACGTAACGGGGGTAGTAGGTGACCGAAAAATTCGCAAGCGCATCCTGCCGTTGCCAGGCCTCGCGAACCCGAAGGATGTCTTCCGTCCGGCCGCCCTCGGAAATTAGAAACGGGCGCGGCGCCAGCGTGGCCATCAGGTCGATATAATCGAACCACTTTTGCATGCCGGGGATATAGTGCCCGAGATGGGGCCGGAACGCGGGAACCATGACCTCCCGCATGCGCCAATGAGAACAAAAATCGTTCCACACCACCGCCGCGATCTTCGGTTCGAGCACCCCCAGATGCAGGGCCGTCTTCGCCCCCAGCGAATGGCCGCAAACGGCGATGCGGTCGGCATCCACGAACGGCTGTTCTTTAAGCCACCGGTACACCGTCCATTTCTCGAACACCGAGATGCCCTCCAGCGTTTGCCCGAGCCAGAGCGCATGCACGCCGTTCTCGTAGCGGTTGTCGCCGAACATGTGGTTGGTGCGCTCGCCGCGGTCGGGATGATCCATGGCCACCGCGATCAGTCCGGCACGGGCAAGATGCCAGGCCATGCGGTTGCGTTGGGGATGTTTTTTCGAAACGGGCCAATCCACGATTTCCGGCTCGCCGGCCAGGATTTCCTTGGTGGAACTGCTTCCCGGGAAACACATCACGGCGGCCCCCGGCGCCCGGGCCGACACCCCCTCGGGCACCAGCATCAGGACGGGCGTCACGGTGTCGGATTCCGGATAGGCATCCCACTTCTGCAATTCGTAGCCGTCCCGCGGCGCGCTCCACAGTTTTTTCGGT
>CAZIUM010000049.1:0-16386 GCA_964542285.1 uncultured Lentisphaerales bacterium | reverse complement strand
TCCCAGCTTTCAAACCCGTCGTCGAAAAACAGCAACCCCGGAATGCCCGTGGCCGCGGACGGCAGGCGCAAGCCCAGCGCCAGCAGTACGATTCCACACCAAACCGCGATGTTTCGCGTTATACTCATGTTGTGATCTCCGTTAGGCTCTTCGGGTAAATCCATGGGCAAAAAGTAGGCGAATTCAGGTTTTTTATCAATTATTTTTTGCAAAGCACCGTGAAATGCAAAATGTAATGCACGGTTTGGTGGAGGCCAGGAATGGATGGTCAACCGCGGGCTGGAAACTTGAGGCGACCAAAATATCCAGGTTGTGTCAAATGAAACGACACCGGAACTGGAGTTGATTGCGGTCAACAATGTAACGAAGTGACTTCGCCGCCCTTTATTTCCCGATGCGGGGGGGGGCACCGACCCGAGAAAAATGCGGGAACGATTTGCATACAGCCGGACGCATGCGTTATAGTGAACGCATTGTTTTCGTACACAGCCATTTTCGCAGACAAGCATGAAAAACACTTCCGCCAATCAAGGAGCGCCGGCCCAGACGCTGGTGCTCTCGCAAGAAGCCGGCGGGCACAGCATTCGCTTACGTAAAACGAAGCTCCTGATCATCAGCGGGCCCTTGCAGGGCCGGGAGTTCGTAGTAAACAACGATGCCTTTACCCTCGGCTCCGGTTCTCACAACGATCTAACTCTCGAGGACTCCACCATTTCCAAGCGTCATTGCGAAATCGTGATGGACGAACACGGATACATGATCCGCGATCTGGAAAGCACCAACGGAACCCTGGTGCAGGGGGTCAAGGTGGCCACCGCCTACCTCAATCCCGGAGCCGAATTCCAGCTCGGCAAAACACGCATCATCTTCTGCCCGTTGCAGGACTCTCGCGAAATCCCCCTCAGCAACAACGAGAGCTTCGGGAAAATGCTGGGACGCAGCATCGCCATGCGTCGCATCTTTCACCTGGCCGAAACCTATGCCCCCACCGACGCAACCGTCATGATCACCGGCGAAACCGGCACCGGCAAGGAAATCCTGGCCGAAGAATTGCACCGCCACAGCCAGCGCGCCCGCAAACCCTTCATCGTCATCGATTGCGCCGCCATGGCCAAGGATTTGATTGAAAGCGAGTTGTTCGGCCATATCAAAGGCTCCTTCACCGGCGCCAATGCCGACCGTCAGGGCGCCTTCGAACACGCCAATGGCGGCACGGTCTTCCTGGACGAAATCGGAGACCTCAGCCCCGAGCTGCAACCGAAACTCCTGCGCGTGCTCGAAAATCGCGAGATTCGCCGCGTCGGCGACAACCGCCTGCGCAAAATCGACGTCCGCATCATTTGCGCCACCAACCGCAAACTCAACCAGGAAGTGAATGAAGGTCGCTTTCGGGAAGATTTGTATTACCGCCTGTCCGTCGTGCAAATCGAGATCCCCCCGCTGCGCCGGCGCAAGGAGGACCTGCCCCTGCTCGTGAAACGCTTTCTCACCGATCTTCACGGTCCCGACGCCATCCAGCAGGTGGCGGATTTCAACTCCGCCATGGATGTCCTCAAGCGCCACGAGTGGCCGGGCAATGTGCGCGAACTGCGCAACCTGATCGAAGTCGCATTCTATGCCGCCCATCGCCCGGTCGATTTGACCTCGTTCCTGAGCCTGGGCCGTTTCCGCACCGAGATTCCCGCCGAACCCCAGGTGACGGTCACGGCCGACCGCCCGTTCAAAGACGCCAAGAATGACCTGATTGAAGAGTTTGAGCGCGGGTACATCGAAGACCTGCTGGTCCGCAACAAAGGCAACGTTTCACAATCGTCGCGCGAAGCCGGCATCGAACGCGCCTACCTGCAGCGCCTGATCAAAAAATACGGTTTGAAATGAACGTTGTCGATCTTTCCGGCTCCTGGCAGGTTCGGCAGGGAAATCGACCACGTTCCCTGGCCGCCACGGTGCCCGGATGCATACACCTCGACCTGCTGAACGCCGGCAAAATCAAAGACCCCTTCGCGCCCGGCGCCGAGGCACGGTTGGAATGGATCGCGCGCGAAACCTGGCACTACGAAAAGACCTTTACCGTCCCCGAATCGCTGGCCGACATGCCGGTCCTGCGAATGCGGTGCGAGGGGCTCGACACGCTGGCGGTCCTGACGCTCAACGGGGCTGAAATCGGACGCGCCGACAACATGCACCGCGTCTGGCGCTATGACCTTCGCGGCGTGCTGCGCGCCGGAGAAAACCGCCTGTGCGTGACTTTCGACCCACCGCTGGAACATATCGAACGCCGCCAGATGGAGCGCCAACTGCCCGACTGGCATGGCACCCGTGAACCCGCCGGACGCGCCTGGTTGCGCAAGATGGCCTGTAATTTCGGCTGGGACTGGAGCCCTTCCCTACCGACCTGCGGCATTTGGCGCCCGATCGCCATCGAGGCCTTTAATGTCGCCGCCATCGAAGATGTGCGTATCTCGCAGCAGCACCGCGACGGCGAGGTCACCCTCACGATCGAACCCTGGTTGGAAAACGCACCGACGGCGGACACCGCTCTCCAACTGAAGGCCCGCCTGCTCTACAAGGGAATGACTCTGGCCGAAACGTCCCGCTCGGTCGACCACACCACCGGCCCCTGCCGAATGACGCTGGACGTGCCCAATCCCAGGCTGTGGTGGCCTGCGGGACTCGGAGAGCAACCGCTCTACGAAGTCTGGGTGGAATTGACGGATGCCCGGCAACACCTGCTCGATAGCCGCTCGCGCCGGGTCGGGTTGCGACGCCTGCGACTGGAACGGCAGCCGGACGCCTGGGGCGAAAGCTTCCGATTTGTGGTCAATGGCGTCCCTTTCTTTGCCAAGGGCGCCAACTGGATTCCGGCCGATGTCTTCGTACCGCGCATGTCGCGCGTGGAATACGCGCGCTTGATCAAGGCCGCGGCCATGGCCAACATGAACATGCTGCGTGTCTGGGGCGGCGGTATTTACGAACAGGATTGCTTTTACGACCTGTGCGACGAGTACGGGCTCTGCGTCTGGCAGGATTTTGCCTTTGCCTGCTCAACCTATCCGGCGTTCGACCGGGACTGGATCGAGAATTGCCGCCTCGAAGCCGAACAGAATGTCGCCCGCCTGCGCCATCACGCCTGCCTGGCCCTCTGGTGTGGCAACAATGAACTGGAACAGGGCCTGGTTGCGGACGAATGGAACGACCGCGCCATGGGCCAGACCGATTACACCCGACTCTTTGACCAGGTGCTTCCCAGGGTGGTTGCCGACGTCGATCCCGGACGCGATTACTGGCCCGGCAGCCCTCATACCCCGCCTCCCGGCAACCGTCGCGAAGCCAACGATGACCAACGCGGCGACGCTCACCTGTGGCAGGTCTGGCATGGAGGAGCCTCGTTTGAATGGTTCGAAACCAGCCACCACCGTTTTATCAGCGAGTGCGGCTTCCAGAGTTTCCCGGAACCACGCGTGGTCGCCGACTTCACCCCTCCCGGGGAACGCCACTGGAATTCCGCCGCCGTGCGGCACCGGCAACGCAGTGCCATCGGCAACGACGGCATTCTGCGGCACCTCCCGAACTGGTTTCAGCCTCCCAGTACCTTCGAAAACACCCTGTGGCTGAGCCAGATTCAACAGGGGATGGCGATGAAAATCGCCGCCGAACACTGGCGTCGCCTTCGTCCGCGCTGCATGGGAATGTTGTACTGGCAGCTCAACGATTGCTGGCCCGCGCCAACCTGGTCCTCGCTCGACAGCCACGGTCGCTGGAAGGCGCTGCATTACATGGCGCGACGCTTCTACGCTCCGGTGATGATCAGCGGCGTCGCACATGCGGAAGACGGCACGGTGGAGGTATTCCTTCACAACGACGGCCGACAGGAATTCGTTGGCGTCGTCCAATGGCGGATCATGCATGCCGACGGACAACTTCTGCGCGAACAGGGACGTCCCGTCGACATCCCCCCCGGCGCTGTTGTACGCCTCGGAGTCCTGAAAATGCCGTCCTTAATGGATTCGCGGGGAAACGCGCCGGACCTGCTCGTCTGGTTGTCGCTTTCCTCCCCCGACGGACGACTCGTTTCCTCCAACCTGGTCACCTTCGGCCGTCCCGTGACCTTGCCGTTGATCGACCCCCGCATTCGCGCCGAGGTTCGGACCTGGGACGACGCGAATTTCGCCGTCAACTTAACCGCGCGGCATCCCGCCCTGTGGTGCTGGCTGGAAGTCGAGGGCGTCGAAGCCGTCTTCGAGGACAACTTCTTTCACCTGGCCCCCGAACGCCCCCATCGCATCCGCGTGGCGCCATCGGAACGCCTGCGCCCGGAGGATTTCCGCCGCGGTTTGCGCATCCGCTCGCTCTGGGACACCTACAATTCCTGAAAATCCGGCGAGGGCGCGTCCGAGGCATCGATGCAGCGCAGCGAGGCTTCGTACACCTTCCGAGGCGCGATCCCCGCCGCGTCCGCCAGTCTCACGCAATCGTCGAATTCCGGCTTGCTCGTGATGACCCGCCCGTCCAGCAATCCCTGCTTGATCCGCATCTCGCCATGAGGAGTGGCGACCTTGATGACGCGTCGTTCCAATGCCACCCGCTCCACTGGCCAGTCGCGAACACCGAAGGTCGTGGACGTCATGAAAATCAGACGACGCAACGGGGCCACGGTCCCGGAACGGCAAAGCGCCGATACTTTCTGGGCTGGGCGGCCTTTTTTCATCACGATCGGCGTGGCCCAGGCATCCAGGGCGCCGCCCGATAACAGGCGCTCGATCAGGTCCCCGATCCATTCCGGCCGGCAGTCGTCGAGGTTGGTCTCCAGCACCCGCAGCGACTCCCCGGCGGACGGCGTTCCGACGATTGTTTCGTCTTGGCTCGCCATCAGCGTGGCGCGCAACACATTGGCGCGCCGGCACAGTTTGCGTTGCCCAAAACCGAACCCGCTGCGCACGGGGCGGCCGTAAACCGGTGCCTGCGCCAACTTCTCCCGCCAGGTCGCGAACAAGGCGGCCGCCGTGGGCGTCACCAGCTCGTGCGGCTCATCCGTCTGCACCAGATCGAAGCCCTCCAGCAGGCGCAACGTCGCCGGAGCCGGATTGGGCATCTCGCCGTGCGCGCATTGCAGCGTGCCGCACCCCGAAGGCAAGGGCCCCACGCGCACCGCTTCAATCTCCAGTTGCTCCAGCGCCAGGCAGCATCCCACGATGTCGGCAATGGCATCCGCCGCGCCTACCTCGTGAAAATGAATCGTTTCCGGACGTACTCCGTGAATCCCCGCCTCGACCTCGGCCAGACGCCGGAATACGGCGGAAGCCAGGTCCCGCGCAAAGGAAGACAGCGCCGGATGTTCCAGCAGGGTCAAAATCTCGACCAATCCGCGATGGGCATGATGATGATGATGGCGATGAGGTTCGTTGTCCCCGGAAGAACTTTCGAGCCATTTCGTGTCCGCCGCGCCGGGTGCCGCCACCGTGGCGCGGGTGCCTTGCAGCCCGCCGTCCGCGGCGGCCTGCTTCGCGATCTTCAGCGGCTCGGGCACGATCTGTTCGATCGTAGCGTTAAGTTTGTCAACCTCGACGCCCAGGTCGATCAAGGCCCCCAGCAACATGTCGCCGCTGGCGCCGCCCACACTGTCAAAAGATAAATAGCGCATTCCGTGTATTCCTTCTGGAAACGTGCCGCAACGATCCGCATCCTGGTCTTCTCGGAGCCCCATGCCCTCGCCCGGCCTCCAAACGATTATGGTAAAAAATCGAAATCCAGCCGGGTTTCAAAGCCCCGCGACTCGCCCGGTTCGAGCATGTCCAGTTCGTTGGCCGCGCGTGCCGCCGCCCGGCCGGCCACGCGGCAATTCGCCGGTTCCAGCCCCAGCACATGCATGCCCTGTCCGCACATCTTCCATTGCACCATCCAGGGCAGTTGCTCGGGACGCCAGCGGATGGAGGCCTTGACGGGGACGGTCCGCCCCGCCGCCGGGAAAGCCGGGTTCACAATGGAGACCCGCGTAAATCCTTCCGCGTCGGTGGCGAATTCCGAATGGTAGTAACACTGCTCGTGAAAGTCCTCCGTCGGCGGTTCCCAGCGATCGTACCCCGTCGGGGGGGCATGTTCGTCGCGTGGTTCGATGCGCCGAGCGGGAAAATGCAGTTCGAGGTCGGGCGACAGCATCGGGAACCCGAAGTTGAAATGATACAGCAGCATCAGGGGCGAAGACGCGAAGCCGCGATTTTCCACCATGTCGCAAATGCTGATACCGTTTTCTCCCATCCGGCTTTCGATCCTCCGCCGCAACACCAGGTGTTCCCCAAACATTTTGGTCTCGGCCAGCTCCCCGCTGACCCTCATCCGGTATTCATCGCCCTCCCAAGAGCCCTGTGCGGCGACTTGGCGCGCCGGGGCATGATGAATGCGCCCATGCTGCCCCAGGCTTTCGCCCTCGTCTTCGCATGGCGCCCCGACCTGGCGTAATCCACAAGTCATTAGCATACCTCCGCAGGCCGTACGCAGCCAATCGGTCCCACGATCGCTATAGAAGGACGGAGCCACGTCCCCCTGCGCCGATTGCCAGCTCACGGACGAACCGGCCAGTCTACAGGCTGAAATGTCCAGCCCCCGTGAAGGATTGACAAAATACTCCAGTCCGGAACCCGTTACGATCTGGACGGTTTCCACCCCCGCTTCAACCCCCTCGGTGGCCCGCAGGCGACGCACCCCGCCCAGTTGCTCAATCCGACCCGCCCGCGCTTCGATTTCACGTCGTTTCCATTCTTTGCCATGCAATTTCATCACAGAACCGCCTTCCTTCTCCAACCCGCGTTGCCTTCGTTTCCTCTTTCACCCACATTGAACATCGAACCTCGGAAGAAGGCAATCCGATTCTGAATCGTAGGAATTTGGATTTGCTTTTTTGCAATCCCCGATGTTCAATGGTCTGACGCAACAAACCAGCAGGTCCCCCTCCATGAAATTCAAACCCTACGTAATGCAATGTGCCGCATTCGCCTGGCTGATCTGTGTCGGCATGGCGGGGGCCGAGCTGCTGGGCGCAGGCAAGATGTTTCTGCGCTTCACCAACACCCGCCGGGATGAGACCGCAATCCGGGTTCGGCTGAATATCGTGCCCAACCACAACAAACCGTTCGGATGGCCTGGCAAGACGGTCTACGTCGGGGGCGAGGGTGCGCGGGATGCCGCCGCGGAGGCCGCCTGGTTGGCGCCCGGGGATCGTTCTCCCTGGGTGGATGTCGGCGCGTACATGAACCTGAGGGGCACCCGGAGCTACGACACCTACCTTTCCCCGCTGATGTGCGGCATTCAGACCGAACCGGTCGCCGACGGGCTTCACGTCATGGTGGAATTCGCCGAGGGACCGGGAGTGCGGGTCATTCGACGTCTTGACATCCACAAACCCGATGTTCCGGCCACAACGCCCGAACGCGTCGTTCCCTGGAACCTGGGCTGGCGTACCTGGAACCGGGGTCCTTACCTGCCGACCGTCTGCCTGCTGGTTCCCACTCGTCCCGACGTTCAGCCGCGCGTTTACACCCTGGAGGAAATGATCCGGTGGCAGTTGGACGCGATCGAAGAATTTCCCCCCATCGGCCGCATTCCCTCGCGCATCCTCTTCCGGGGACGGGTTCAGCCTGAAATCGGAAAGGCCCTGGGCTATCGCGAACCACCGGAAGATATCGTGCTGGGCGGACTGGGCGATGAAATTTCCATCCAACTCAAAACTCCCGAAGAGGAAATCAACCGGCGCTTCCGGGAACATCTGAAGACGAAGGGAATCTCACCGCGCGAAGCCTTGGCCGAGGAGACCTGGGCGCAGGTCGCGGATGCCCCCCCGGAGGATCAATGGGAAGCGGTGAGCGTGGCTCCCCTGCCGGACCGTCCCCGGCAATTCTATGAATCCGCCATGTTCCGCTACGGGATCTGGTACGAGGAACTCGCCGCCCGCACCGAGGCGTTGCGCGAAAAGCACCCCGGCAAGCAGGTCCACGCCGGGGCGAACTTCAGTCCCCACATGAACGTCTGGCCCGATGTCCGCCAGTGGGTGCTGCCGTTCCGCCACAAGGCCATGACCATGACCTGGACCGAGGATTGGTGGTGGCAGCTACCCGAAGCCTCTCCCCAGGTCTATGGATGGTTGTTGACCGGCCTGCGGCTGGGCGGTTCCTATCACGACCTTCCGATGCAGTATTACATCATGCCCTTCAAGGGCAGTTCCCCGGACAACATCCGGCGCCAGCACGCTCTCGCCTTTTCCCAGGGCGCCAAGATTGTCAACCACTTCGTGGTGGACGGCCAGGCCCTGATCACCTGGGACTACATCGACTACATCGAAAGCCCGCGCACATTCCAGGTTCTGCACGACATGATCCGAGACGCCGGGGCGGTCGAGCAGCGCCTCTATCCGGCCCGTCCGGCGAAGTCCGGCATCGCCATCATGCTGTCCAGCGCGGCGGACACCTGGGACACGGAGGACCTGGGAGGCGCCGGACACCTGTATTCCGCCAGGCACAACGTCAATAACGACGAGCGCAAGGCTCTCTGGATGGCGCTGCGGCATGCCCAGTATCCGGTCGACGCCATCCTCGACCTGGACATCGTCGAAGGCGGATTGAACGACGTGGAGGTGCTCTACATCGTCGGCTCCGAAATGCTGCGCGCCGCCGTGGCGCCTCTGATGAAGTGGGTCAAGGCGGGAGGCCGCGTCTACGCCACGGGAGGCGGCGGATTGCTCGACGAATATCGTCGGCCCATTCCCGAACTGCTGGAACTGTATGGACTCGAAGACCACAGCCTTGTGCGCGAAACCCGCTTTGTTCGCCCCCGGCGAACCCTGCCCGCGTCCGAACCGATCGACCAGGTTCAGATCGAATCTTCCGCTTCGGGTCAAGGGAATGCTGCCGAAGCGATTACCGTTCCCGCATTGTTGTACCGCCACGCGTACCGTCCGGCGGAGGGCGCGCGGGTGATCGGCCGCTACAGGGGATCGGGAGAACCGGCGGTCGTGCTGAACGACTACGGACAGGGAACCGCGCTCTCCTGCGGCGTCCTGATGGGACTTGCCTACCTGACCCCTGCCATGCCGCCCTCTTCGCAGGTACTTCCGGTCGGGTTCCCGGAGCCCGTCCGGCGTTTCATCACCGCCCTGCCGCGCAACGCCGGAGTTACCTCCCCGGTGACCACCTCCGATCCGCTGGTGGAGTCGCAATACATGACCGGGCCGGAGGGCGACCTGGTGATACTCGCCAATTGGCGCCCGGAACCGATCGCCAGGCTGGTGGTTCGCTTTCCCGGACGCCCCGGCGTGCGGCGGGTCCGCAGCCTGCGTGCGGCGGGGTACTTTCAAGGAGCCCTGCATGAACAGGACCGCGGAGACCTGAAGGTTGAAAGTGTCGAGGGCATTCCTCAAGTCACGCTGCCCATCGCGGTCACCGACTATCTTCTGATCGACGAATGAACCAAGCCCCGGTCCGGACACACCGGTCCCCGGTTTTTTTACAAAATGGAGTAGCATCATGCCGCAGGCAAACAGCGGAAAACGCGAAACGTTCAGGATTGTGCCGGGAAACATCCCCAACAGCGGAATCCTCTACGTAAACCACCGACTGAACTGGCGTTCGGGACACGGCGGCAACTGCCTGACCGAATGCATAAACGGAGACATCATCAGCTTTTACAGCAACGTGTCCGGCGAACTGAATGACGGACATGGCACCGGGGGCTGGTCGGAGTACCGCCGCTCCCGTGACGGCGGCAAAACCTGGAGCGAACCGGTGATGTTGGATTATTCCCGGCGGGTATGGGAAGGCGACGATCTGTATTCGGCACTCGTTTTCGGGGTGACAACCGCGCCCAACGGCGCGTTAATCGCATTCGTATGCCGTTTCGACAAAGAGCTGTGGGCCAAGAAGCTCCCCCCGGTCTGCCTGCTCAGTTACGACAACGGCATGACATGGAGCGAACCGCGCGAACTCGATCCGGAAGCGGACGTGGAGGCCGCATCGCTCACCTTCGACGCAAACTTTGTACATGACGGGAAGGTCTTTGCCGTTTTCATGTCCGGTGCCGCCAACTATTGTCCCGGGCCTTATGCCCTGTACGTATCGGAAAACGACGGCGAACGCTTCGAGAGGCGCAGTACGCTGCCCTTCCACCACGAAAACTACTATGTTACCGCGGGGGTACTCGATGGAGGCGAAATCGTTGTTTACTCGTATCCCTACCGAAAGGATGGCGAGATCGACGAGTACAACATGGATTACGTGCTGAGCTCCGATGAAGGCCGCACCTGGTCGGAGGTACGGAAAGCCCACTTTGCCCGAAGAATCCGGAACCCGCAACTTTCCGAAAAAATCGGCCATCTCTACTTTATCCACGGTCGCAGCGGCAGCCGCGGCGATGATCCTGGAAATTTCATCCTGTACTCCTCCGAAGACGGCATCCACTGGGATGAAGGGCTCATCCTCAAGAAAAGAACTCCCGGCGGGGATTGCTATTCAGCCAACACGGTTGTCGGCCAGTACGACCCCGCCTCACCGAAACGACTGCTTATTCAATCCAGCGTGTCGTACCACGGAAGCCGTGTAAACGAATGCCATTGGTGGGTGTTTGGGCGTTAGAGCCTGTCACAAACCATTGAAGAGGTCGCCCTAAAAATTCTTCGGCGGGGAGGTTGCGGGCAAAGGGGCCGGATGGTTCCCCTACCGAAGAAAAAGATCGCCCCCCCTTCAAGGAGTCCGTCGCATGAAAATCATAACTCCATGGTCTCGTTCCGTGCATTTGGGACTGGAAAGGGCGCATTTCAACGCTTGCGTGGAAATTCTTGATCGCATAGAATGCCGCTTATGACCGACCTGCATCCTGTGACCGACGGTCCCGCCACGCGGCAAACCGCTTGGGCGTTAAATACAGTCTTGCTGCTGCCGTTGACCCTGATTGCCATGGGGGCCACGTTGCGTGTCGCCGAGTCGGTACTCTTGCCGCTGGTGTTTGCCTGGCTTCTGGCGGGGTTGCTGGCTCCCCTGGTCAACGCACTCACCCGGTTGCGCGTTCCCCATTGGATTGCCATCATCCTGGTTCTGATGCTGACGGTCATGCTGTTCTTCCAGGTCGGCAGTTTCATGCATGCGCGCATGACTGCGTTTGCGAGCAAATACGGCGAGTATGCGCGCAAAATGGCCCAGTTGACGCAACATTTTCGGGCGCAACTGCCGGATGAGGCCGCCCGCATGCTGGGAGAATTCGACTGGCAATCGCGTCTGGGACACGAAGTGGTAACCTTTTCCCGCAAGCTGGTTTCCTTCTCGTCCAATTTTATGCTGGTAATGGTGGTGGTGCTTTTTCTGCTGGTGGGGCGTCCTTTCTTCGGGCGCAAATTGACCGCCGCATTTTCGCCCGCGGACGCCGATCGCATCGCGAACGTACTGGAAGGAATCGCAGCCAAGGTCAGCCGTTATCTCCTGCTGCAGTTCCTGATCAGCACGGTCACGGGTCTGATGGTCTGGTGGTCGTTGGAGATAATCGGAATCGACTTTGCTCCCAGTTGGGGCGCCATGGCCTTCGTGTTGAATTTCATTCCGATCATTGGCTCCATCGTGGCCTCGACCCCCCCCATCCTGATTGCCCTGGTTCAATACGCTCCCGAAAGCTACTGGCCCGCGATCATCACGGGGGTTTCGCTCCTCACGATCCAGACCGGCATCGGGAACGTGATTGCCCCCCGGGTCCTCGGCGACCATCTCAACCTCAGCCCCGTCACGGTGCTGATCGCTCTGCTTTTCTGGGGCTGGATCTGGGGGGCGCCGGGGGCGCTGCTGGCGGTGCCGATCATGTCGGCCATTAAAATCGTCTGTGACAACGTCGCGCCGTTGCATCCCCTGGGGATCATGCTCGGCTCGGGACGGCACCTGTCCTGAAAAAAAAATGTGAAACATACCATGAAGGGGGTTGACAAACACACCCAATGTGTTATTGTGGTGTCACTTTACAATTTTTAGGTAACCGGCCCAAATGTCCGAATTAATCAAAATCAGCGAAGCCGCCTCGATCGCGCTGCATGCCTGCGCCTGGCTGGCGATGCAGAAGGATCGTCGTGGGCGTTCCTCGGTAATCTGTCGGGAACTGGGGTTCTCGTCGTCCCACTTCGTCAAGATCATGCAAGCGCTGGCGCGGTCCGGCCTGGTGGAATCGCGTCGCGGCCGCGACGGCGGGACCGTGCTGAAGCGCGATCCCAAGTCGCTTTCGCTGCTGGAAATTTTCGAGGCCATTGAAGGGCCTTTACGCATCGATCGTTGTTTGTTGGCGCCGGACAAATGCAGGGGGAACGGGTGCCTGTTGGGCGCCGAGTTGCGCCGACATCACCGCGCCCTGCGCGAGATGCTGGAGCGCACTTCATTGGCGACGCTGGCGGCGTCCCTGCACCGATCCGTCCAGCCCGCAATCCAACCGGAAGGTTAAATCCAGGAAAAACTATGAAACGCAAGATCATTGCCATCGACGAGGAAAAATGCAACGGATGCGGCCGGTGCGTGGAAGCATGCCACGAAGGCGCGCTGCAGATGGTAGACGGCAAGGCCCGTCTGATGTCGGAGAGTTACTGCGACGGACTGGGCGACTGCCTGCCGGAATGTCCCACGGGCGCGATCACGATCGAGGAGCGAGAAGCCGCGTCCTACGACGAGGCGGCCGTGGAGAGGAACATGCGTCACGGCGAAGCGTCCGGCCAGGTCCCTGTGCCGTTTCACGGCTGTCCCGGCACAATGGCGCGGGCACTGGAACGTCCGGCGGCGTCATCTCCCCCCGCCTCCCTGCCGGCGGCGACCTCCGAACTGCGTCAATGGCCCTGCCAGATCAAGCTGGCTCCGGTCAACGCGCCCTGGTTTCACGACAGTCGGTTGCTGATTGCGGCCGACTGCACCGCCTACGCCCATGCCGATCTGCACAAGGAATTCATGCGCGGCAGGATCACGCTGATCGGCTGTCCCAAACTCGACGCCGGCGACTACGCCGAGAAGCTCGGGGCGATTCTGCGGGCCAACGAAATTCGTGACGTTACGGTAGTGCGCATGGAGGTTCCCTGCTGCGGCGGAATGGTCGAGGCGGTCAAGCGCGCCCTCTCCACATGCGGGAAGATGCTTCCCTGGCGGATCGTGACGATCGCGACCGACGGACGAGTCCTGGAGTCTTGACCCCGAAGAAAATCAACGGCTGGAATATTCTTTAGCAAAACAGTAAACTGCACGAAAAACGGAGAAAATCATGAACGACAATACCATGTTCTGCTTCCAATGCGAGCAAACCGCCGGCGGCAAGGCCTGCACCCGCGTGGGGGTCTGCGGCAAGCAGCCCGACACTTCCGACCGCCAGGACCAATTGACCTGCGAGCTGATCGCCCTGGCCCAAGCGGCCTCGGGCAAACCGATCGATCGTCAGATCGACGAAATCGTCATGCGCGGCCTCTTCGCCACCATCACCAACGTCAACTTCGATTCCAAGGATTTCGATGCGATGATCGCCGAAGCGCGCGAGGCGCGCGCGCGATTGAACGGCGCGCCGGCCAAGGCCGGCTCCACCCTGTTCGAAGGGGACGAGGACACGGTTTCGTTGCGATCGACATTGCTGTTCGGCCTGCGCGGCATGGCAGCTTACGCCTGGCACGCCCACATCCTGGGACGCGACGAACCCGAGGTCACGAGCTGGTTCTACAAGGGGCTGCAGGCCATCGGGTCCGACCACAGCGTCGAGGAGTGGCTGGACCTGATCATGGAGTTCGGGCAGGCCAACCTCAAGTGCATGGAACTGCTCGATCGCGCCCACACGGCAACCTATGGTCACCCCGTTCCGACCGAGGTATCCACCACCCGCGAAAAGGGGCCCTTCATCGTGGTGACCGGGCACGACCTGCACGACCTGAAGCAACTGCTCGAACAGACCGAAGGCCTGGGCATCAACATCTACACGCATGGCGAGATGCTCCCGGCGCACGGATACCCGGAACTCAAGAAGCACGCTCATCTTAAAGGCAACTACGGAACCGCCTGGCAAAACCAGCAGAAGGAATTCGACAACCTGTCGGGAGCCGTGTTGTATACCACCAACTGCATCATGCCGCCGCGCCCGACCTACATGGACCGCATTTTCACCACGGCCATGGTGGGATGGCCCGGAGTAAAGCACATTTCTGACGGTCCTGCCGGCAAGAAGGATTTCACGCCGGTCATCGACAAGGCCCTGGCGTTGAATGGCTGGGTGCAGACCACCGAAGGCAAGCCCTTGATGACGGGGTTCGGACACAACGCGGTACTATCCGTGGCCGACCAGGTGGTGGAAGCCGTCAAGAGCGGCGCGGTGAAGCACATCTTCCTCGTGGGGGGCTGCGACGGCGCCAAACCCGGTCGCAACTACTACACGGAATTTGTCGAAACGTCGCCCAAGGATACCCTGATCCTGACCCTGGCCTGCGGCAAGTTCCGCTTCAACCATTTGGACATCGGCAAGATCGGACCCTTCCCCCGGCTGTTGGACATGGGGCAGTGCAACGATGCCTACTCCGCCATCAAGGTGGCCGTAGAGCTGGCCAAGGTGTTCAACTGCGGGGTCAACGACCTGCCCTTGTCGCTGATTCTGTCCTGGTACGAACAGAAAGCCGTCTGCATCCTGCTGACGCTGCTGACGCTGGGGATCAAGAACATTCGCCTGGGGCCGACGCTGCCGGCCTTCGTATCGCCCAACGTGTTGAAGGTGCTGGTGGACAAGTTCGACATCAAGCCCATCACCACCCCCGAGGAAGACCTCAAGACCATCCTGGGATAACAGAATGCAGATCAAGCAAACCCCCTTCTCGAAAAAGCGGCACAGGGTAGATTTCTGTGTCGTTGGCGGCGGTCTGTCCGGCTTGTGCGCGGCGGTCACCGCCGCCCGCCATGGCGCCAAGGTGGCCCTGATGCACGACCGCCCCATGCTGGGCGGCAACGCTTCCTCCGAAATCCGCATGTGGGTATGCGGCGCCAGGGGATCGAACCTGCGCGAAACCGGGCTGATCGAAGAAATCATGCTCGATAACCAGCATCGCAATCCCGAGCAGGTTTTTTCGATCTGGGACAGCATTCTTTACGAAAAGGCCCGTTTCGAGCCCAACATCACGTTGTTGCTGAACTGTTCCTGCCTGGATGCCGAGATGCGCGACGGACGCCTGGTCAAAATTCGCGGGTGGCAGACCACCACCCAGACCTGGCAGGAAGTCGAGGCGGCGCTGTTTGCGGATTGTTCCGGCGACAGTGTGCTGGCACCGCTGACGGGTGCCGATTTCCGTATCGGTCGCGAGGCCAGCACCGAGTTCGGCGAGGACATCGAACCGCCGACGGCGGATCGGAAAACCATGGGCATGAGCTGCCTGATCCAGTTGCGCGAAACCCATCGTCCGCAGCCCTTCACGCCCCCATCATGGGCCAACCGGTACGCCTCGGAGAAAGACCTGCCCAACCGCGCGCTGTCGGTGGGCGGCATGCAGAACTTCTGGTGGATCGAACTGGGTGGCGATCAGGACAGCATTCACGACACCGAAGAACTACGCGACGAGCTGCTCAAGGCCGCCTTCGGCATCTGGGACCTGATCAAGAACCGCGGGGACTACGGGGCCGACAACTGGCTGCTGGACTGGGTCGGCTTTCTGCCGGGCAAACGGGAAAGCCGCCGTTACCTGGGGGATCACATCCTGACGCAGAACGACGTGCGAGCGGGGGGGTGTTTTGAAGATCTGGTCGCCTATGGCGGCTGGAGCATGGACGATCATCATCCGGGCGGGCTTAGCTGGCCTGGCATCCCGACCGTTTTTCACCCCGCACCCTCTCCTTACGGCATTCCCTACCGTTCGCTCTACTCGCGCAACGTGCCCAACCTGATGTTTGCGGGACGCAACATCAGCGTAACCCACGCCGCCCTGAGCTCGACGCGCGTCATGGCCACCTGCGCGATCGTCGGGCAGGCCGTCGGCAGCGCGGCAGCCATTGCCGCCTCAGCCGGTCTGACGCCCCGCCAGGTCTATGAGAAACACAGACAAACCCTGCAACAGATGCTGTTGAACGACGATTGCTACCTGCCGGGAGTGAAACGCGAAATCTCCGCTCCAACCCGCAGGGCGCGACTTTCCGCCGCCTGCGGCGACCCCGCCGCCCTGCGCAACGGCATCGACCGTCCCGTAGGCGACGAAGGCAACGATTACCTCTGCGAACTCGGGGGCTGGATTGAGCAAGACTTCGGAGAGCAGATCGCGACCGAAGGCTTGCGCCTAGTGTTCGACAGCGATCTGGACCGCGATTGTCGCAACGGCGGAAGCTGCCATTGCAACATCCGCAGCATGATTCCCCTCGAAGGGCCTCCCCGAAGCGTACC
>CAZIUM010000048.1:0-16641 GCA_964542285.1 uncultured Lentisphaerales bacterium | reverse complement strand
ATTGTGGATTTTCACCCTGGCCCTGTCGATGCAGTCTCTATATGGTACCGCCTTTGCCTTCCATATCGAATCCATCATGGCTGGCGCCGGGTTCGACGCCGTGGTCGCATACCGCGTGTTTTTCCCAACCGCATTGATTTCCGTAACCCTCGGGCTGGCCGCCGGCTGGATCAGCGACCATGTTCGACTCAACCGCCTGTTGGGGCTTCATCTCACCGGCATGGCGATTTCAATGATCGGTCTGCTGATCCAGGCGCACCAACTCACCTTTGCATTGATCGTGCTGGGCAACGGACTGGCCTCGGCTATGTTCGGGGTCCTGATGGGCGTTACCTGGCCACGTTTCTTCGGCAGCAGGCACCTGGGAGAGATCAGCGGATTCAACATGACCTTCAATGTTCTTTTCAGCGCCATCGGCCCCGCATTCTTCGCCCTGTCCATCCGGTTCACCGAGGGATACCGGGCGGCAATTCTTTGCTGCCTGGTCGCTGTCGCGGTCCTGGCCATGCAGCTTCCAAAGGCTGTCAGACCTTCGGAATAAACCCCGTACCGGCGGCAAGATTGAAACGGGGACAGCAAACACAACCGCGCACCGAAAACAACCATGAAACGCGAAATCCAAAAATCGTACAAAGAGGGCCCGATTCAGGGAATACTTGATTTCGACACCGGCAACCAAGACGGATTCGAAAACTGGCGTCGCGAACAGGAAGCCCGTCTTGATGCCATCCGGCGTGAATGGGGCTTGCCTGTGGGACTGCGGGTTCGCATTCGCTTGCGCAACATCGACGGAGATTTCGAAGGAACACTACGGCTGTCCGAGCCACCAAGCAGGATCGACAGGCGCGCCCCGCTGCGCCTTAAAATCGACAACATAACGTTTTCTTTTGTTGAAATTGAAAAATGCGTCGTGATAGATTGAATCCGAATGAAAGTTTGCCTTCCCATGCTGCTGGCATCTGCAATCCTGGCCGTCCTATCGACGGCGGGATGCGCGGACGACCGTCTGCCGCTCTCTCCCACCTTGCAGAAACGGAGTCGCTTCATGAAACCCTCTGACGAAGAACTGCGTCGCGCCCTGACCCCCGAGCAGTACAAGGTGACCCAGCGAAACGGAACCGAGGCACCCCATACCGGGGTCTACGACCGGCACTTCGAGCCGGGAATCTACGTGGACGTCGTATCGGGTGAGCCGCTGTTCAGCAGCCTGGATAAATTCGACTCGGGGTGCGGCTGGCCGGCCTTTGCGCGTCCCGCGGACGAGGACGCGGTGCAGGAACGCTCCGACCGCTCGCACGGCATGGTTCGGAAGGAAGTGCGAAGCCGCAAGGCGGATTCGCACCTCGGCCATGTTTTCGAAGACGGTCCCGCCGAGCGGGGCGGATTACGCTACTGCATCAATTCCGCGGCCTTGCGTTTCATCCCCTTATCCGAACTGGCCGCCGCGGGCTATGAGGATCAACTCGCGCGTTTCCTGGCGGAAGGGGTGGAGATTCCGGGCGTCGAAACCGCCATTCTGGCCGGCGGCTGTTTTTGGGGCATGCAGGAAATCCTGCGTGAAATCGACGGCGTCATCGCCACCCGCGTGGGCTACTGCGGCGGCACCCTGCCCCGGGCCGATTACGCCGCGGTCAAGCGCGGCGATACCGGGCATGCCGAAGCGGTCAAGATTCTCTTCGATCCGGCACGACTGTCCTTCCGCTCCCTGCTCGAAGACTGGTTTTTCCGCATGCACGATCCGACCACCCCGAATCGGCAGGGCAACGACATCGGCGACAGCTATCGCAGCGCGATTTTCTACGCCAACGAAAAGCAAAAAGCCGAGGCGCAGGCCGCCATCCAAGCGGCCCAGGACGGCGGTCGCTGGTCGCGCCCGATCGTGACCACGGTCGAACCCGCGCGAAACTGGTCCGACGCCGAGGAAATTCACCAGGATTACCTGCGCAAGAATCCCGATGGCTACACCTGCCATTGGCTGCGCGAATGATTCCGATTGCGACATCCTGAACTTGCACGGAAAGCCTGTCGTGCCATCGCCCCTGAAGCAAAGGCAGACGACACGAAGAACGTTCCTCCCAAGAAAAATTCGTCGTGCAAGAAACCAGACAAGGATATCTGGCCGCGCACGTCACGCTCGGCACTTGTCCCGCGGAGCCATCCGATCGCGCGGACATGAGAAAGGGAGCAGGCGCCGCCTTCCCGGACATGCGCGCCCCCAAACCCTGTCTTGGTGTTCTTCGCGGTGAGATTCCACTTTCCCGATGCGGCTACAACAACCCCACTCAGGGCTTCCATTCGGGGTCTCGCGGCGACCAGAACATCACCGGCGCGACAATCCCGCCGGTGCCCAGCTCCGACAGGCTTTTATTCTCGATACGCACCACCACCCAATTTTCGCCGCCGAAATCCAATGCACTGTCGCCATCTTCACGCACCGTCGGCATATCGAAGGGGCGAAAGCTGCCCGGGACTCCAGGAACGCCTTCGCGCGGTTCGCGGCTGGTTCCCATAAAGTGTCCATTGATCCAGACGCTGGCCAGGCGGTCCACGCCGCCAAACCACAGGTAGACGGGACGCCCCTTGAATTTCTCTGAAATCCGCACCGATTGCCGGTACCAGGCAATCCCCTTGTAATAATGCAACCCCTGGTCGGACCAACTGCGCGAAGTCGTCTTAATCGATTGCCAGTTGCCGCCCAGTCTGCCGGGTCGGTACCACCCCCCGATTTCTCCGATTTCGGCGGGATCGAGCAAAAACTTCCATTCGTCCGCCAGGGGCGCGACAAGGTCTCCTTCCGTAACGGTGCGAGCATGACCCGCAAGGACCGGCGCGCGAAAGAAACGATTAAAATAGCTGCCGTTGTTCTGCGACTGTTCACGAAAAAAAATCAGGCGCGGCAAGGTATATCCGCGGCCGGGGCCGGTTTCCAGTGGCTCCATCAGCGCACCGGCATCGCTCAAACGATAAAAGTCCTCCATGCGTCGATGAGCAGAGACGAAATCGTGACGATTACGGGCGTCCATCAGGTCGAGAAACGCGTCCAGGCGGTCCCAGTTCAGCCGCACGGCGGCAATCCGTTGCGCAAAGGGATTATTTTCTCCGGCGGCCCGGGCCGCGGCGTCGAGATGTCCGCGCAGGGAATCGCGTCGGGGATGTTCCAGGAAGATCGGCAGGTAGGGATAGCTCGAACCGGTACAATAGGGTGTATCCCGGAAAGCGGCTTCGAGTTGTTCGTGATACGCGCGCATCGGCTTTTCGGCCGCGCCGTAATACAACCGGTAGAACTCGTCGAGCAGCGCGGATACATCCGTATCCACGTTCCACATCATGCGAGTGGCCACGTACAGGTCCAGAAACGCGCTACTCCAAGAAGTATGGATGTTTTCCACCCGCATAACTGTAATTCCCTTGCGGGCAAAGGCGCGGGTCTCATGCTCGATCTGGTCCAACTGGCTCAAGGGAAATTGCGGACAGGCCAGATTGTGATAGTACCCGCGATAGTACATTTCCTCGACCCCGCGCCGGGCGTATTCGTCAATCAGCCAGCGAAGTAGATGCCGGTCCGGGCTCATGGGGTTGTCCATACCGCGCAGGCGATCGACGGTGATGGGGGCGAATACGGGCACAATCCGCGGGTTCATTTCGATTTCCGGCGGCATCATATGCGCCCCATAGGTATAGTGCACAATGTGCAGGTTGGGGAACTCCTCCTTCAGCGCCTCGAGCACCTGGTTAAAGAACCAGATGTAGCGGTCGCTCATGGACTCCCGGTCCGCGGTCGGATCGTATACCCCCCGGTCGAGCGCCTTGCATTTTTCGCACTGGCAATAGCCTCCGCCGTCGTGAGAGGCCGCTCCGACATACTGTACCGCGCCACCTTGCCGGGCGGCTTCGGCCCGAATGCCCTCGATCGCGCGTTGAAGCACCTCGGGATTCGACAGGCAATCCTGGCGCGGACGACGTTCGCCGCGCGCGGCGTCAAAACTGTACCATTCCGGGTGCTCCTTAAAAGCCTCGCGTCCCAGCCCCGGAATGCCATGTCGCCCGGTCACGCGTTCCTCGCCGCCCAGGCGGGCGCGCCGCGCCCAGGGCACCCTGCTGTCGAGATGCTGCAACTGACGCCAGATAATGGATGGCGCCTGCGTCTCGACCTGTTCCGCGAGTGTGACGGTACGCCCCTCGGGAACAACCCGGCCATATTCTCCGGGCATGTACCAGCGGAAGCCGATCTGCTCGAGCACTTCGTAGACGCCAAACAGGGTCCCTTCTTCGCTCAACCCGCGAATATCCACCCGGTCGGGACGCACCCGCACCGTAAACGTGGAGGGATTCCGCCCCGCCTCGATGCCTGGAGCATCCAGGTCGGCATCGGCGGCCGTACCGAGGTAAAGCGGCACCATCCCCTCCGGAACGGCCGGACCAACCACGACCGGAAGTTCGGCCCCGGTCATGGTCCTAAGGTGTTCGACCAACTCTTCCGATGCCAGGGTTTCCAGCTTCCTTGCCTCCCCGGGCAAAACGATGACCGCGGCGGGTTGCCCGTCGCGAACCAGTTCGACGGCGGCCAGGCCTGGGCCACCCAGCCATCCCGTCAATACCAAAGCCAAAACGCACCCACGCAGTTGCATACTCATGATCATCGGATTTCCTTCTCTTGGCCCATTAAATTATAGGATATTTCACTCAGCGGATCGAAATCAACGTACCGGAAGGAATTGTCGAATCGATGACCTTCCCGCCGCCGAATCCGGTGGCGCGCTGATCCACGCGGACCCCATTTACATACAAGGGAATGCCGCCGCGGATATCGAGCGTCGACCCCGGATAAATCGTCAATTCGCCCAGATAGAGTGCGTCCGGGTCTTCGTCTCCCTCATAATCGTCCAGGTCGATCAACCTCACATGCCCCGCCTGTGTCGGCGTGCCCACAACAAGCGTTCCGAAGGCCTGGTTGTTTGCGACCTGGCCCTCCATGGTCGCTCCGAAATCGACTCCGTGGACTTCCAGCAAGCGCGGATTTCTGACGTCGTTTGCGCCTGCCATCTCCACCCGGCTTTGCGCCAAATCGAAGCCGGTATAACTGCCGACGGATGTATTAAAATCGCTCATGAGGCGAAGGCGGAAATCTCCTCCGATCTTTAAAATTGACGTTGCATCGCCGGCAATATTGCCGTTGAACCCGACCCAGAGGTCGCCCGCCACCGTCAAGGTACTGGCGCGATCGTCCTCTTGCCGGAGGTTCAACATCGAACGCGGTCTGTCGGTGCCGAAGTCGTTTCCCGGCGTGACTACGTCGCCCACAATCACGGACGCCCCGGACGTGACCGAAAGGTCGTACCCAAGCATTCGCAACCGGGAATGATTCCGGGTCAGTATTCGTTCCAACCGACTGATATAAACCGCCCCCGTCACGGTGTGGGAATAGGACGATCCGGGATCGTGCACCGCCTCCCCGGAGACGATCCAATCGCCGGACGCATCGATTTCCTGGTCCCCGGAGCTGCTCGTGTGACTGCTCAGCACGAAAGCCTTGACGCATACGTTGCCCAAGGAACCATGGTCGCTGCGATCGAGCGGCCAGAACACCGTCGCGCTCAAATCCAGCGGGACATCGGAGCTCCCAAGAAACTCCGCGCCATCGTCCAACCGCAAATACGGCGGGGGATTCACGATAACGGGCGAGCCGACAAATTCGATCGATCCCCTCTTGACCCCCAGAAGACGCCAATCGAAATCGATCGCTCCCAAGGTCGCGAACCGGAGCTGGACGCCGATCATGCTGGAGTATTGATTGATGTGATCACTGGGCAGCGGCTGCCCCAGTTCGATGTAGGCGGGATCGGCCGTAACGGTCACCAGTCCATCGCCTTTAATGGTCGTGTATTGCACGGCGGAGGTCTTCTCGTGATGCTTCAGCGTGGGCCTGTCGATATCGCCTCCGTCGAGCGTCAACGTGAATCCCTCCGGGATTCTCCAGGCGTAGGTGTTGACCGCCCCGAGGTAGTCAAGCGTCGCAAAAGTGGCATCGCCCGCAAAATCCAGAAAGCGATTGTGGTCCGAACTTGTGGAGGTCCCGTCAAGCGTGACATGGCGCGCAACGGCGCCATGAGGAACCGTCAGGGCGGGGACTTCGTGGACAGCGTCAAAGGCAATCGCGACATCGTCTTGCGCACCCGGCGCCAGGGCGGGAACACTGCCACCGACAAGCCAGTTATCGGCACGGTCCCAGTTGGTATCGCCCGTACCTCCCGATACTCCCGCGCCGTTCCAAACATATTCCGCCCCTCGCAGGGCAGGAACGACCAGCAACACAAACAGCAGCCACCCCCGATTCCACCAGACCGCCAGGCGCCGCCGAACTCCTTGTTCCCTATACATGATTAAACCCTCTGTTTTTACTTCGCCATCGGTTCCACGATAGGCCACGATAGGCCACCCACTTAAACTTAAACTACACCTTCTCCACACGTTTGTAGTCTATGATTTCTTGCTATTTTATAAAACCATTTTTTTGGGGTTTCCTTTCGGATCGTCTTCCTAGCACCTCGAACAGGCCGAAGCTCGAGACGCTATTCGGGTCGGGGGTTACTGAACCGGGGGCGCGGGGGCCAGGGGAACCCCCCGCGGGGTGAGGCGCAGGGGGAGAATCCGTCCATTGGAAGCATAGTCCACGAGACACAACGACGTATCGCGGAACCATTTGCTGCGAGTGCGGCTCAGCTCGTTGCAGATGAAATACCAGCGTCCCTGCCATTCGAAGAAGGACCCGTGACGGTCGTGATCCAGTCCGATCCCGCCGGTGTCGCGCATGGAGGGGTCGACGAACTCTTCCCGAATGATCGACCCCTGGTTTTCGTAGGGGCCATATAGACTTTCGGAAATCGCGTAATAACATCCCCAGGAAAGATAGTAGAGGTTTCCGCGTTTATGCAGATAGGGTTTGTCGTCGGTCTTGCCGGGACCGTAGGGACCGGATGGGTTGCGAATCGTAATAGGACGCGGGGGCTCGTCCAGGGAGATCATATCGACACCGAGGCGCGCGATATGAAAGGTCCAGAGACCAAAAACAATAAAGCAGGCGCCGTCGTCTTCTCTGAAGAGGCCAGGGTCGCGGGCCTGCGTGGGGATCGTTCCGTCTGAAATCAACGGCCGCCCCAGGGGATCGGCCCAGGGTCCGTTGGGTGCCCGGGAAACGACGACACCAATTTCCGCCGGCCCGCGCGAAAAGTATAAGAAATACTTTCCGTCGCGATCCATGGCATCGACGGCCCAACAGCGAAAGTCCGGGCGACCAAAGAACGTCTGTTCGGGACGCAACGTGCCGGCGAGCGTCCAATGTCCCAGGTCGGTCGAGGTCCAAACCCACCAGTCTTCCATTACGAAACTCCGGTTGGCGGCGCTCTTGTCATGCGTCGCGTAGAGAAAAAGCCGGTCCTGAAACACACGTACATGCGGATCGCACAGCCCGATTCCCGGCAGGATAGGATTGCCGGTGCAGGGCAAATCACACGCTTTGCTTGGCGCACTCATTGTTTTTCTCCAGGGTTTTTGCTATGGATAGTACCGTTTATTCGAAACCAATGCATTGTGAATTCATCGAGGAACCCATGGCCGCGCCCCATCCTTCCACAAACGATAAGTTTTTGCTGTTCGACGATCATTACGTCAGTCGCAAAAAAGGGTTTGTTCTCCGACTCGGAGAACTCTGCCGCGACCCTGACCCGGTCGTCGTGCCGGATCGGCCTTGGGAATTTGGAGGGATCAAGGGGGACAGCAACTGTACGGTCATCGACGACGGAGGACGGCTGCACATGTGGTATGCGGTGATCGACCCCCGGCCCGGCCGCCACACGAAAATGTTGGAGGCAGGGGGAGCGAAGCTCGCCGACCTTGACGAAAAGACGCGTCGCGATTTCCTGGATTCGAACGAAGCCGTTCTGTGTCACGCCGTTTCGCGGGATGGGGTACAGTGGGAAAAGCCCCCCGCGGACGCCCTTGAATTCAATGGCACCCGGCAGAACAACATGGTAATTCGCGGTCGCATGGGCGCCACGGTCTTCCTCGATCCTCACGATGTGGCCGAACGCCGCTTCAAGCTGATCCACGGATTCGGTCCCGCGCTCCCGCATCGCGCCTCCTGGCATGAAATCGACCGCAAGATATTCCACGCCGTGTACGGTTCCTGGTCCGCGGATGGCTTACATTGGACCACGCATCCCCAGCCGATCATGGACTGGTATACCGATACCACCAACGTGGCTTTTTTCGACGAGCGCATTGGAAAATACGTAGCCTACGTACGTTTCAACCAGAACATGGGCTTTCGAAACCGTGGCACCTACTCGATACGGCAAGGCGCGGAACACTATCGTGCGATCGGGCGATCCGAAAGCGACGATTTCTTTTCATTCCCTCCGCCCGTCAAAATCGCGCAGCCCACGCCCCGTCAAAGGCGTCCGCGCGCGACAGGCATGGACTACTACAACACCGCGGCGATGATCTCTCCAGGAACGAGCGACGGCTACGTAATGCTCTCGAGCAATTTTTACCACGAACAGGATGTTTTGCAGGTGCACCTCGCCACCAGCCGGGACGGAATCCACTTTACACGCTGGCCGGAGCCCCTACTCGGTCCCGGTCCCGCCGGACGCTTCGATTGCCGCTCCATCTATATGGCTACAGGGGCCATCTGCCGCGGCAGTGAAATGTGGCTTTATTACCATGGGCGCGACTGGAAACATGGCGAAACGCCGCGGAAACCTCGCAGTGGAGCCATCGGGCGCGTCCGCATGCGCCTTGATGGGTTCGCCTGCCAGCGGGCCCGCGCCGGGGGCGGAGAGTTGCTCACCGTACCGGTGAAGTCCGGCGAATGCATGTCGGTCAACATGAATGCCGACGGCGGCGGCAGGCTCAAAGTCGTCGTCTGCGACGAAACCGGCGCTCCACTGCCCGGCTACACCGAATCCGAGGCCGACTGGCTTTTCTATAACGACGTCAACCGGATCGTGACCTGGAACGGAGACCCGCGGCTCCCCAAACCGGAACGCAAAATCCGTCTGCGTTTCCTGGGGACCAACGTCAACCTTTTTGCTTTCCAGTTCCATAAAATGCCGAACGCCTAGCCAACAAGACAGTATAATCGAAACCGAAATCGGGATTGTCCGCAACAGCAAAAATGGTTTCTACGAGACCTCCGGCGGCGGGGCCACGCTTTCAGGGGGTGCGCCCCTTTTGCACAGGGAATTCTGTCGCAGCGTGCTGGTCCGCCTCCGGGAAGCCGGCATTCATACGGCGGTCGAAGTCCGCATGGTTCTGATCCCGGAGCACAACATGTCGGATGCGGACATCGAAAAGGCCGGAGAAATCCTGCGTCCGCTCACGAATCTTGTCGGGGTTCGGCTTCTGCCTTATCATGACCTGGCGCGCAGCAAATTCATTGCGCTGGGGCTTCCGGACACCCTGCCGCACGTTTCCACGCCGGGAGGCGATGTTCTGCGCCACGTCGCCGCACGCCTCCGTGATGTGCTGCCGCGAAACATTCCCATCCTGTGCACGGAAGCGGACCTTTGATTTTCCATCGCCTCTATAAGGACCCGATCCGTTTCCGGGGTCATTGGCGCCAGGGAGTGGACTGGGCGACGGATGGCGAAGAATCGGTTACGGTGGGTTGTCGGCGGCGAGAATGACCTGGCGGGCGCCCAGGCCCGCGTAGTCGGAGGGGTTGCAGGTCAGGACGATGACCTGAAGTCCCCGCGTGGCGCCCAGATCGAGCATGCGCTGCAACACCCGGACCCGGTCGGGATCGGAGTAGGCGAAGGCATCGTCGAACACGATGGGCAGGACGCCATCGTGTTCGGCGGCCAGCAGTTCGGCGATGGCCAGGCGGACGGCGGCCGCCACCTGCTCGCGGGTGCCGCCGCTGAGCGCATCAAAGGACAGCGAGCCGACCTGGGAAGAGCGCACCAGATCGATGGACTGGAAGGCATTGTCTTCGAAGGCAACCACGGCACGCGCATCGGAACCGAACAGGCAGCGCAGGTACCCGGTGATCTTGTCGGCCAGGGGGCGCGAGAAGCGATCGGCCAGGGCGCGTTGCTGCTCGAGAAAGAGATCGTCCAGCAGGGCAATGGCCGCGGCCTTGCGCGCGACGGCCTGGTGGTGTTCCCGCGCGGCGTCGAATCGGGCCTCGGCCTCGGCGAGCGAGGCTTGCGGATCGTCGGAGCCATCGGAACGCAGCACGGACTGGCTGACCGCCCGGGCGGTGCGGGCCTCTTCGCGCTGACGTTCGACGGTCTCGATCGAGCGGGTCAGGCGTTCCCGGTCAGTCTGTATCAACTCGGGTTGCAGCTCGGCGAGCTTCCGACGGGTCTGCGTCCATTGTTCCTCGGCATGCGCCAGGGCCTTGCGGGCGGCTTCAAGTCCTTCACGGCGCGCGGCATCCTCGCCGTGGGTATCGAGCAACAGTTTCAACTGTGCCTGGAAGCCGTGCAGGTCCGCCTGGTCCGTGGCGATATTCTTGCCCAGCGTACCGACCTGTTTTTCTTGCGCCAGGAACTCCCCGCGCAGCCTGTCGCGGACGGCTTTCAGGCTGCTTTCGTTGCCTTCCACATCCTGCAACGATTCGTCCTCACGGTGTCGCAATGCCTTGGCCGCGGCCAGGGTCTCGGGGGGCTCCAGCCCCTGAACGTTTTCCAGGCGACGGGTCATCTCGGATTCCGCGGCTGTCAGCTCTTCCCGCGCGGCGGCATGGGATGCCAAGGTGCCCTCCGCATCCAACTCGTCGAGCTTGGCCTCGGCCGCATCGATCTGCTTGCGTAAGGCCTCGCGGGCCGTAACCACCTCGGCAAAACCTTCGATGGATTGCAGTCCGTGACGGTCCAGGGCCGCCTGGAGTTTTTTTTCGATGGCATAAACGCTCTCACGGGCCTGTCCCAGGCTCTCGCCGCCGCCGGGATGAATGCGCAGGCATACACTCTCGCCGATCGTCACATCGGTGGTTTCGGTGATCGTGCGACGTCCGCCTTCCGCCAGGGGCCGGTTCCCAATGCGAATTTCCCGGTCGGACGAGACGATCTCGATCCCGGCCGCCATGGCATTCAAGGCGGCCCTGGCCTGCGCCCGTTCTCCATCGATTTTGCGGAGTTTCTCCAGTCCCTTGCGATCGATCTCCGGAAGTTTTAGAAGCTGTTCCCTGGGCTCGTCGCGTTCACGTTGCAGCATTTGCACGCGCTCCAGTCGTTTCCCGAGATTCTCCAGCGCGGCCCGCTTTTCATGCACGGAGACAATGGCTGCCGCCAGGTCGCGCCGCAGGCGCGCATTTCGCGTGCCGCCCTGGGCCCGCTGGTATTCGCGGTCGGCCTGGTCCGCGCGCTTGCGCTGCTCGGCGAGGGCGGATTCGGCCCGGGCCAGTTTTTCCTGCCGCGGCTTGAGGGCATCGTGAAGCTTGCCGATGCGTTGCCGCAGGCCGGAAATGCTGCCTTCGGTCTTTTCCAGGGTCTCCAGGATCTCTTTCGCTTTGGCGCGCGCTCTTTCCCGATCGCGCTCCACCTGTTGCAACGCGTCGACTTGCGCGGTCTTTTTTTCCAGGACCTGCCATTGTTTCCGGAGTTCCGCCTGATCCAACGCCGTGCGTTGAAGGGTCGCTTCCGCGTTCTCAACCTCGTCGATGGCCTGTCGCAAGCGTTCGAGCCGATCCCGGGCCGATGCGCGGGCGGCTTCGGCGGATTCGACGGTTTTTCGGGCATTGTCGAGGTCCGAGCCGGCGCGGGCCAGTCCGCCGCTTTTAAAAATCTGGTCCCGCAGACGGCGGAAGCGCGTGGCAACCTTGCCGTCGAGTTCCGACTGCATGGCCACGGTGCCGCCCGATTGCTGGAGCTGCTGGAGCAGATCGGCCTGCTGGGCGGCGGCATGCGCGGAAGGATCGTCACCGCTCTGGCCCTGCCAGACCCAGAGATGCGCCCATTGCTCGTTGATCTTGCCGGCCGTGGCGCGTCCGGCGGCATCTTCGCAGCCGAGCAACGCGGCAAGATGCTCCTCGGCTTCTTCGCCCTGCAGGCTGCGTCCGCCAGCCTCGACAAGCAGGGCGCTGCCGTTCTGGCCGCTGAACCGTTTGCGCAGCCGGTACGTTTTGCCACCTGCTTCAAACGACAACTCGACCTCGGGATGCCCCGAATGAAGAGTCGAAATCATCGACTTGTGCAGGGAGCCGGTGCCCCTGGCCTTCAGGAAGAGTCCACGATGAATGGCTTCGATAAGCGTACTCTTGCCGACTTCGTTCGGTCCGCCGATCAGCGTTCGGGAGGAATCGAATTCGATCGTGAATTCACGATGGACACGATAGTTATGGATGGTGGCGGAAAGCAGTTTCACGATGCCGCCTCCTGTCTGCAGGCCGCATGCAGCTCGCGCAGCGCAATTCGCGCCACCGAGGCGTCGTCCCCGTCGCCGGCCGACCGCTCCACGAGTTGACGCGCCACCGTGGCAACGAGAGGGTCGGATGCGCGTTGGACCAGAACCTCGACCTCCGCATCGGTGGGTGCGATGCGCGTGTGGTTGACGAGTTTGAGTCGCAGCAGCCTGGCTTCGAGCGACTCGAGCATCTCGGCCAGACGGCTGGAAGCCTCGATGCCCACCGATCCGGTAAGCGTCAGGCGCAGGAGGTCTTCGTTGGCGCGCGACCCCAACAGGTCCGTCAGACGCTCCTGCAAGGCGTTCAGAGCCGTATCGTCGGCAATATCGAAAACCAGCTCGTGCCAGCGGAGTTTTGCGGTGGGCTTTCGTTCGACTCGCGGACGGACGCCGCGCCGCGCCTCCACGACGAGGATGTTGCCGGGATCGTGCTCGCCTCCCTTCGTGAAGCGATCAAGCTCGGGTGTTCCGGCGAACCAGGCCCTGGGGTTCACCTGCTTGGTGCCATGCCAGTCTCCCAGCGCAATGTAGTCGATTTCCGCGTCCGGCAGCCGGGAGAGGTCGAGCAGATTGCCGTCGGCTTCTTCCTCCCCGTCATCCTCCCAGTGCCCGGAAAACGTCTGGGTGCTTCCGTGGGCCAGCACGATGCGCGGTTTGCCGGACGGCAGGCCGGCATAGAGATCCAGGGTCCGGAGCCACTCCGTGGGGTCGAGAACGTGGCGACGGCGCAGCAGCGGACAGGGCAGCAACAGGGCCGAGTCGCATTCGAGAGGGGTAGCCTCCAGCAGCAGCGTCAGGTTGGGAGCCAGGGCCGCCTGCTCGCGGCGAAAGAAATCCTGCGCCCAAACGCTGCCGGGGCCGGCGTGATCGTGATTGCCGGGGATGACGAACACCGGACGGTCGATCCGTCCGATCGCGCTGCAGGCCGCGGAAACGGTCGCCTTGTCGGCGCTGGGCGAATCGAACAAATCGCCCGCCACGAGGACGAACTCGGCGCCGACGTCGCGGGCGGTCTCGCCGAGACGCTGGATGGCTTCGAGGCGGGCATGCTGGACCAGAGACCGCTTGTGCTCGTCGCGGATGCCCGCGAAGGGCTTGCCGATCTGCCAATCCGCGCTATGAATGAACTTGGACACGATTCGAATCCCCTCTTTCCGGTCGCCATGGTCGCAACGTTGGTTGTTTGCAAAATACCATAGCAGCTTGCGGACACGAGAACGAGACCGAAGCCGCTTGACCGCTAAAAGATCGCAAGGCAACATAATGCGCATGACGGCACAATCGATTTTATGGGCGTTTGTTTTTGCGGGACTGGCCATGCTGGCCGGCAAGGGCCTGCGGAGCCTGTTCCCGAAACTCAAGGATTTGTTTCTACCCAGCTCCGTTCTGGGGGGTTTGCTGGCGCTGCTGGCCGGATACCAGGTGCTGGGCGCGCTGGGAGGCAGGGTTGCGCCGGACGTGGCATGGATATCGCGGGGACTGATTCCGCAGGACATTCTGGAAGTCTGGCGCATGCTGCCGGGCCTGTTGATCAATGTCGTCTTTGCGGCCCTGCTGCTGGGCAAGCCGCTGCCGGGCTTGAAAGAAATCTGGCGGCGCGCCGGCTCTCAGGTCGCCTTCGGACAAACCCTGGCCTGGGGACAGTACGTGGTGGGCATCACCCTTTGCATGACCGTCCTGACGCCCTTTTTCGGACTGCCGTCGATGGCCGGAGCGCTGATCGAAATCGCCTTCGAGGGAGGACACGGCACCGCCTCTGGCATGGCGGGCACGTTCCACGAACTGGGCTTCGCGGAAGGAGCCGACCTGGCGCTGGCGCTGGCCACGATCGGTCTTGTCGGCGGCGTGGTTTCCGGCACCATCCTGGTAAACTGGGCCGCCCGGCGCGGTTTGCTGCCGTCCAGGGCGTCCCCGGACCACAAACTGCGCGCCCATGACACCGGCATGGACGAAGACCTCTCCGAGGAACTGCGCGATTCGCTGTGGCAGCGAGAACAGGAAATGAAGCCCACGGACCCCTTGTCGATCCACCTGGCGGTGGTCTCGCTGGCCATCGGCATCGGCTGGCTGATGCGCACGGCGCTGGTGGCGCTGGAGTCCGCCACCTGGGGCAAAAGCGGCGGCATGGTGCTGGTGCGTTACATTCCCCTCTTCCCGCTGGCGATGCTGGGCGGGGTGCTGGTGCAGGTGATCATGGACCGCACAGGACTGAGCCGTCACATCAACCGGCGCATGATGAACCGCATCTCGGGCGCGGCGCTGGACTTCACCATTGTGGCGGCCATGGGAACGCTTTCGCTGTCGGCGCTGCGGGCGCATTGGGCGCCATTCCTGCTGCTGGCCTCGGCGGGGTTGGCCTGGAACCTGTTCGGCGTGCTGGTGATTGCGCCGCGTCTGATCCCCGAACACTGGTTTCCACGCGCGGCCTGCGACTTCGGGCAGTCGACGGGCGTGACGGTGACCGGCCTGCTGTTGTTGCGCATGGCCGACCCGGGTAACGAGTCGGGCACGCTGGAGAGCTTCGGCTACAAGCAGTTGCTGTTCGAGCCGATTGTGGGCGGAGGACTTTTCACGGCCGCCTCGGTGCCCTTGCTGGCGCGCTTCGGCCCGGCCTTTGTGCTGGCGCTCACGGCCGCATTGATGGTGTTCTGGTTGCTGTTCGGATGGCTGGCCTTCGGCCGCAAAAAAGCCCCATGAGGGTGAAAAACCCTGCATGGGGCAACGGCGGAATCGTGGGGCAGACTCCGCGCGGAACCGGATGGTCCCGACGGTCGCCACCGGGTTATTCCGGCAGTTTGCTCCACTTGCGCGTGCCGCGCGCATTCTTGACGACGGTCTCGACAAAGGCCAACCCGCGCACGCCATCCGTCACGGTGGGATAGCCGGGCTTGTATTTCTTGCCGGACAGGTCGGCATCGACGGCCAGGGCGAACTCTCGATACAGGTTGGCGAAGGCCTCGATAAAGCCTTCGGGATGTCCCGCGGGCAGGCGCGTCAGGGCGTCGATGCCGGGTTCCTGTTCGGCCCAGCCGCGGCGGTAGACGCGCATGGCCTGGTCGTTGGAACGGAAGATCAAATCCTCGGGTTGTTGCTGGCGCCATTCCAGCGATCCCTTCTCGCCGTAGACCCGCAGCTTAAACTGGTTTTCCTCGCCGGTGGCGACCTCGCTGACGGCAACCAGGCCGCGGGCGTCGTTGTCGAAACGCAGCATGATGGTGGCATCGTCGTCCAGGGTGCGCCCCTTGACGAAAGTACTCAGATCGGCGCAGAGCTCGGTGATGCGCAACCCCGTCACGAATTCGATCAGGTGTTCGGCATGAGTGCCGATGTCGCCCACGCAGGCGCTGACGCCGGACTGGGCAGGATCGACGCGCCAGACCGCCTGTTTGCCGGCATTGGGAGCGGCCAGCCACCCCAGGTCGTACTCGGCCACCACCTTGCGGATTTTCCCGAGCTTGCCCTTGGCGATCAGGGCTCGCGCCTGGCGCACCATCGGAAAGGCGGAATAGTTGTGGGTCAGGCAGAACAGCAGCCCGGTCTTCGCCACCTTGTCGCGCAGGGCGCGAGCTTCCCGCAGCGAGTAGGTCATGGGTTTGTCGCACACCACGTGAAATCCATGCTCCAGCGCCATTTTCGCCACCGGATAGTGCGTGATGTTGGGAGTCACGATGGTGACGAAGTCCATGCGTTCGCCCAGGGGCAACTGGCTTTCGGACGCGAACATCTCCTCGTAGTTGGCGTAGCATCGGTCCTTGGGCAGAAACAGTTCCCTGGCCATGGACCTGCTTTTGGCGGGGTTTTGACTGAAGGCGCCGCAAACCAGTTCGATCATGCCGTCCATGCGCGCCGCGGTCCGGTGTACGCCACCGATAAAGGCTCCGGGGCCCCCGCCAACCATTCCCATCCTGATTTTGCGTTTCATGATGTTCCTTTCCTCTCCTCGTGACGAAAATTCCACTTGCGTGACGGCATTATGCGCCAAGCGCGTTGCGGGGTCAACCGGGAAGCCCTGCAATGCCATGGCCGGTGCAGGTTCAGGTTGAGGTTGGGTGCGCTTCGCAATTGTGTAGCGCACCTGGAATTCAGGAAACAGAAGTTCGAATTCCGAATGCAAGCGGATTCCATCACAAAAGATTCTCCCGCGGTGGCGCGGTAGTGGGAGAGCGAAGAGATCGCGCGGGGACCCGCGCGCGGCGGCGAAGGGCCTCGCCGCCCTACCATTTCGGCGCAAAG
>CAZIUM010000047.1:0-16675 GCA_964542285.1 uncultured Lentisphaerales bacterium | reverse complement strand
CGGTCATCATGGCCGGCTACGGCGCCCACCACCAGCATTCCTGGGCCACCAGCATTCACCAGTCCGGCGGCGAGAACCATTGTACGGGCGGCTTCCTGGACAACGAGGTCTCGCTGAATCCCGAATTGTCCTACGCGGCCTTTGCCACCCATACGCGGCACATGCGTCATGCGACCTTCGAATCCTACCGCAATCCCGGTTCCTTTTCGGCTTATTGCGCCAGCTTCCGCAACCACAAGACCGGCGAGAAGATTCGCATCCTCTGGAACATCCGGGGCGAACGCGAATTCGTCTTCGATCTGCCGGCACGGCGTCTGACCGTGTACGACGCGATGGACAATGTCATGAAGGTGTCGGAACGCGAGGGGCGCGCCGTGGTCAAGGCCGGACCCATGCCGGTGTATGTCTATGGCGCCGGGGAAGAGGTGGAGCTGTCGCTGGGCGCGGTGGACCATGGCGACACGCAACCGGGCAAGTGGGTGAAAAAGCTGGGCAATGCCGCGGAATTGTTTGTCGAGCAAACGGCGGACGCGGATGAGAATTACGTGGAGATGATGCCCACCTACATCCGGCGGTTTCAGACTCCAATGGACATCGGCTCCGAAACGGTCGACGAGACCTATGGCGGCCGCGCCTTGTCGGTTCGTCTGCCTCCCCAGGAAACCGACCGGGGGGTGATGCCCTATTTCACCTGTCTGAAACCGGCCCGGCCCGTGCCGATCGAGGGCAAGGCCTCCCACATCCTGGTGTGGGTCAGAGGACAGTCCGATTGGGGACGCATCGTGTACGTGATGCGCGATGCCGCCGACAAACTCTGGTACAGCGTCGGTTTGAAGGGACAGTGGAATGCCGACGACATGCCCGGCGACAGCGTGTTCTGCCATGACGGCTGGCGCCTGCTGCGCTATGAATTGCCGGCCAACGCGCCGTGGGATGCCTTCCGCGAGCTGGGCTTCACCAACTGGGGCAGCGAGGATCGGTACGACGAGGTGACCCTGCCCCTGTCGCTGGAGAAAATCTTTGTGGAGCGTCGTTCGAGCGTGATGTACGGCAACGAGTTGGAGCGCATCGAACAGGAGCAGCCGGTGCTGCTGGGGGACCTGATGGTGGAGTATGCCCGCGAGGCCGACATGGCCCCGGAGGTATTGCGGCGGTCCAAAATCCGCGCCCCCCAGGTGGCCGCCGGCTCCCTGCCGAACCCGATCGCGGAAATGCGCGATCGGGCCAGCCTGCCCGCCGGCAAGATCACGGGCGTGGAGGACCCCGACACCTGGTTTGACGGCACCCGTGGCGTCTTTTCGTTCGAGATGCCCGCGGAGGCCGTGAGCGCCGACATCTGGCTGAGCCTGTATGCGGACGGCAAGGGCGCGCTGCGGCAGGGCAAAGCACTGAAGCAGTCCCCCGCGCAGGTCAGCGGGTTCCTGGCGGATACAGAGTTTTATGCCTTCCTGGTCTATCGCGACAAGGAAGGAAACACATCGGAGCCGTCAAAGCCGTTCAAATTCAAATTGATCGATCATTTTGCCCATCAATGATCATGAAAATTGCTGTTCTGTCGGTCTTCGCCGTCTTCCTGTTGACTTGTGGCTGCGTAGTATGGCCGCAGGCCGGACCGCCTGTCGTTCGGATCTCCGACGGGGGACAGGCGCTGCATCCCGTGTGCGTCTCCACGGGCGCGAGCCAGCGTGTTCGGGTTGCCGCCACCAACTTGGCGCATTACCTTGCGCGCATGACCGGAACGGATTTTGCCGTGCAGGAGGGGAATGGCCGCCGCGGAATCGCGGTTGGACGGCCCGAAGAGTTTCCCGTCCTGGCCGCGTCCGGCGTGTTCCGTCCCGACACACCCACGGGTCGCGAGGATTACCTGCTGCGTACACATCGTGAGGGGATATGGCTGCTGGGGGCGACGGAACAGGGGGTGGAACATGCCGTCTGGGACTTCCTGCACCGACTCGGGTATCGTCATTATTTTCCGGGGAAGCGCTGGGAGATCATTCCCTCGATGCCCCGGGTGGAGGTAGCGCTGGACACTCTGCAGCGCCCTTCCTTCAACAGTCGCACGCTGTCGTCGGCGACTTCTCGTTCCGGTCCCGACGCCTTTGGCGATCGCCGAGCCTACCTGGACTGGATGAAGCACAACCGTATCGCCGATGGGTGGCGCGGTCTGGGGGGACACATCTACGGGTTCATCATCCGCGCGCGCAAGGACGTCTTCGAGGCCCATCCGGAATACCTGGCGCTGGTGGACGGAAAGCGCCAGGGACAGAAGTTCTGCGTGTCGAATCCTGACCTGCGCAAGCTGGTGGTGGACTATGCCCTGGAGCGCCTCGAGCGTGAACCGGATGTTGATTCGATCTCGATGGAGCCGAGCGACGGCGGCGGTTTCTGTCAGTGTGATCGGTGCGCCAAGGTGGGCAGCATCAGCAGCCAGGTAGTGCTGCTGGCCAACGAGGTCGCCGAAGCCGTTGCCGAGCGCTATCCCGGCAAGTATGTCAGCATCCTGGCCTACAACTACCATACGGCGCCGCCGGAGATGCCGTTGCATTCCAACCTGGTCGTGACCATCTGTGCCGGACAGCTTACCGGCAACTGGAAACCGCACGAGTTGTTCGACGCCTGGGCCGCCAGGGGAGCCAACACCCATGGCGCGGGCTTCGGAGTGTTCGAGTACTACAGCAACATCGTCGGCAACCAGTTCCTGCCGGGCGGACCGCGCGCCTCTGACATTGCCTACCTGCGACGGACCATCCTCGATTTTTACCAGCGCGGCGCACGCCGTCTGCGTTCCGGCACCGCCTACAGCAACGGCACGGTCTCCCTGGGCGCCTACCTGGCGTCGCGGATGCTATGGGATGTCACGGCGTCCGAGCGCCTCGATGAAATATACCGGGAGTTTCTCGAAAAAACGTTTGGAGCCGCCGCTCCCGCGATGGACCGGTTTTTCCGGTTGATTTACCGGTTCGAGTCCGACGAACCGCGTCTCCCCTTGACCGAGGACAAGGTGGGACGCATGTATCGTGCCCTGGCGGAGGCCTGGACCCTGTCGGACAATGACGCCGTACGCGGTCGCCTGGGGGACCTGGTGTTGTACACGCGCTACGCGGAATTGCACCTGGCATCGGGAACCGTCCCGGCGTCGGAACGTGCCGAGGCCTACACCAGGGTGATGCGACACGCCTGGCGCATGCGTGAAAGCATGATGGTCAACGTGTATGGTTTGTTTGCCTATCCCCGCAAGGGGATGCCCAGGGAACGGGTGCACTGGTCGGTGCCGGCCCGAGAAAATCCCTGGAAGCACGGCGAAGCCTACCGGGAGACCGAAATTTCACAAATGCTCCGGGATGGGGTCGTCAACAACCGGGTGGGCGAGTTCATGGTTCGTGAGTTCAGCGAGGACCTGGTGCCGGTGACGGCGTTGGGATTCGCGGACCAGCCTGGGGGACGCTATGGATTCGGGCTTCCGCCGAGTGGAAGCCAGGTCTTTTACACCTGGGTCGAGCCGGATCAGCAGTCGGTGCGTCTGCGGGTGACCGGTGGCTATATCTGGCCACAGCGCGCCGAAAACGTCGCCATCACCTTGTATTCAGACCGGGCCGTCAGCGATGCGGCCGATTTTGTCGTCACTACCGATCATTCGGTGCCGCCCGATCAGCAGGAACGCGAGGTGATCCTGTCGACCCCTCACGCGGGACTGCACCGCATCGAGGTGGAAGGGGGACCGGCGGCCACACGGGTTCTGCCGGCCGTTTCCAACATGGCGTTTACGGTGCAGGCCGGGCCCACGGCCTGTTTCAATCGCCGCCACATCTGGGAAGGCTTTTTCTACGTGCCCGGGGGCACCCGGGCGGTTTCGTTCCATGCTTCGCAGCCGACGGGGGAACTGCTTGACGGCGATGGTCGCGTAGCGTTCAGTTTCCGGCGCGAATGGACCGATGCCGATGGTCGGACGCACCCGGCAGCTGCTGGGGCGGGCTATCACACCGTTTCGGTGCCTGAAGGACAGGACGGGCGGCTTTGGAAGCTTGAACGCACCAATGGCGTCTGGCTGTTTCTCAATGTCCCCCCCTACATGGCGCGCCGCCCGTCCGAACTGCTGCTTCCGCGCGAAGTGGTCGAGGCCGACGCCAGGTAGGAGCTTGCGCCGCAGGGGGATTGCGCGGCTCATTCGACCCAGATCGGACTGCTCCAGCCCTGTTCGCCATCCTGCTGGGTGACGTGCAGGTAGTAAATTCCCTGGCCCTTCGCGCCGGGGAGGGGCTGGTCGAGGTCCAGGTGCCACGTTCCGAGCTCTTTTTTACGCAGCAGTGCCCGCCAGGTCTTGCCGTTGTAATGCATCACGACCACTTCGCGAATCGGGGCGCTGCATCCGATCCGTGCCGTGAGACGCAGTGCGCCTCCGGCCGGACAGGCAAGGCGACGGCCCATGCCCTGTCCTCCGATTTCGAAGAGAATCACCATGCGGGCACCCGTGGTGCCGTAGGTCTGCCGCCGGCGCATGGCGTCGAAAAGCGCCGGGCGAGACAGGCGGGGCGCCAAGACCGCCTGGATGCCGCACTTTTTCTGGATGGACTGGCTGCCGGTTTCGCCGTCGATTTCCAGCGGCTGGTTCCATAGTTTGTCGGGATCGGGACAGAGGCTGCCAAGCGGCAAGCGGTGGGAGTCCGAGCCCGCCACCACGCCCACATGCAGGCCGCGCGCCAGCACCTCCTGGAGCCTGGCCTCACGGGGATTCTGCTGGTGCATGGAATAGACTTCGTGCAGCCGCAGGATCTCGTCGTCCACGGAATCCGAATAGGCCGAATGGTAATGGGCAATGGCCAGCACCGGCTGTTGCAAGCGCTTGAGTTTCGCGAAAAAGGCGCCTTCGCGGTTGCAGGGGGTTCGGAACGGAGGATCGTCTTGCGGGTGACGTCCGCGCAAAATGCGCTTGCCATAGACGCAAAAGACGTCGTTCGGGTCGAGAAAATAGGCGTTGGTGTGTCCCTCCGCCGCCCATTCGTAGCCGTAAAAGGTTTCGAACCGGCCCGGTGTCCGGGCCCTGGTGGCGGAGTCTAGGTAGCGTTGAAAGGCCTCGGCGCAGCCAAAATATTCGATGTGCGAAGCCAGGGAGGCAAAGTCCAGGCCCGCCACGCGCCGGGCATAGTGGAAGTGATCGTCCGCCGGAAAGGTGCCGTCGCAATCCAGGGTATGCCCGTGCATTTCGCCGAAGAAAATCCTCGTGGCGGGCGCTTCTTCCGTGACCAGCAACGGAAGCGGCGAACTCGTAAGGTCACCCCGGCGCAGGGACAGCGAATGCCAGCCGGGACGATCGAGGGACAACCCCGTCACGGTGCGATGACCCCCATGCCGGGACGTCAACCGGATGTGTTGGGGAACCTGCGCGGCGGGATCGTCGTGAAGCAGTTGGATTTCGCCGGTGAAATTTTCGTCCAGGTTGCCGTAGTCGTCGATGGCGGCACAATGCAGGCGGAACGCCTGGCCCCGTTGCAGCAGGGGTTGCGCGGTGCAATGCAGGCGCGTGGCGGGGCCGCCGGTCACGCGGACCGCGGGCAGGGCCTCGTAGGTTCCGCGGCGCTGCGGCAGGTCGCGGTCATCGCGCGGCAAGGCGCTGAATTTGAAGACCGGGAAAAAATAATTCAGCGCCAGGCAGGGCGCCCGGACGCCCGGGCTGCCCCATTCGCGGTTGCCCCAGGCGATCGTCAGGGTGTCGCCGGCGGGCAAATCCTCCGCACATCCGATCTCCAGCAGATAGCGGAAACGTTGGCGCCAGGCGCGCACCAGGTGATCGGAGCGGTTGACAAAGGTTTTGAGTCCGCCGGAGGAACCCACCCGAACCTGCAACGGTGTCTTGTCGTGGTCGTGGCTGACGGACAGGAAGTTGGGCGCGGCCGGATCGTGAACCTGCCAGGGGGTGTAGCCGCCCCAGATGTGCGAGGCGAATTGAAACTGCCAGCGATCGATGTTGCTGCCGCAGACCATACCCAGGCGGTCATCCGTCTTCAATCCGCCGGCCCCCAGGGTAATTTTGAAGGTAATCGTCCGCCACTCCCGGCTGACGACCTTATCGGGCGTCACCTCGACGACGGCGCCCTTGCCAAGAAAGCGATCGAGTTCCGCATGGCTGTATTTCATGGTGTTCTCAGCGTTGCAAAAGGATGGCGACAAGTCAACCAAACAGCGCCAAAAAGATTGAAGAAAGATTGAACGGCACCCGGCGGCATCCCGTGTCCCAAGGTTAGCATGTTTCCTGCTGTAGAAATTAATAGGCTCTGGTATCATTTCGGGGTAATGGAGTTGAAATGACGACAATGGATGATGAAAGGCGAATTTCCGGGAGCGGCCGGCGTCTTGTGGACATGCTGGTGCGACGCGGGGCGGTTACCCCGGAAGCCTTGCAAGAAGCTAGGGAAAGTATTGGGGGTGAACGCCTGGAACGGCATTTGGTCAGTCTTGGTGTCGTCGCAGCCCCGGCGATGACATTGGCGGTGGCGGAATACCTCGGGATGCCCCCCATCACCCTGGCGCACTTCACGCCCGCACCCAAGTTGCTGGAGTTGCTTGCGACGGATACCTGGAAACGTTTGCAGGCTGTCCCTCTCGGGCGGAACGGCTCGATGTTGACCGTGGCCCTGGGCGATCCCTTCGGAATCCAGGTGTTGGACGATCTGCGTGGTCAAACGGGGCTTGAAATCGTGCCGCTGGTAGCTCCGGAGGGCGAGGTCAGGGAGTGCCTGGATAAGTTGCAGGCCAACACCCAGGGACCGGAGATCGATCTCGACAACATTCTGCGGGATGGCGACGGCGAGATCGAAATCGGGCACGATGAGCAAGACGAGGACGAGAGCATCGAGCGCACACTCGAAAGCGCGGAGGGTGCTCCGGTTATCCGCATGGTTAATGCCATGTTGATCGAGGCGCTGCGAACGCGTGCCAGTGACATTCACCTGGAGCCGATGGAAAAGGTTACCCGCTTGCGGTATCGGATCGACGGGTTGCTGGTGGAACGGCCCAATCCTCCCCGAAGCTACCACAACGCCCTGGTTTCACGCATCAAGATCATGTCGGACCTGGACATTGCCGAACGGCGCGTTCCGCAGGATGGGCGCTTCAAAATCCGGGCGCTGGGCAAGGAAGTCGATGTGCGTGTCAGCATTCTACCGACCGTCTATGGCGAGAAGGTGGTCATGCGCACGCTGGACAAGTCAAACCTGGCTCCCAGCCTGTCTGCGTTGGGGTTGGACGATTTCGCGCAGCGCGCAATGCAATATGCCATCGAGCAGCCTCATGGGATTATCCTGGTGACCGGACCGACCGGCAGCGGAAAAACCACCACGCTGTATTCCTGTCTTCAGGATCTCAACAAAACCGACGTAAACATCGTCACGGCGGAAGACCCCGTGGAATACCAGTTGGTCGGCATCAACCAAGTGCACGTGAACACCGCCGTCGGTCTGACTTTTGGTTCCGTGCTGCGGTCGGTGCTTCGACAGGACCCCGACATCATTCTCGTGGGTGAAATCCGCGACGGCGAGACCGCGGATATTGCCGTCAAGGCGGCCTTGACCGGGCATCTGGTGCTCAGCACCTTGCACACCAACGATGCCGCCGGGGCGATTGCCCGCATGATCGACATGGACGTGCCGCCATTCCTGTTGGCGTCCTCGTTGATTTTGGCCCAGGCGCAGCGTCTTTACCGCAAGCTCTGTCCTTTCTGTCGCACGCCCACCTCCGTGACTCCGGATGTCTTGGAAGCCAACCGGATTCCACCGGACTTCTTCGACGGCGCTACGGTCTACGCGGCCAAGGGATGCCCCAAGTGCCACGACCTTGGATTCAAGGGGCGCGGCGCGTTGATGGAAGTGTTGACGATCACGGAGAAAGTTAGGCAGGGGATCATGACCGGCCAGACTTCGACTGAAATCCGGGAAATGGCGATCGCGGACGGCATGATCCCGCTCAAGGAAGTCGGGTTGCGCAAGGTGCGCGATGGCTTGACCACCCTGGACGCGGCGTTGGAAGTTACCGGCGGCGAATAGGTTGTGGAGAAAGAATATGGCACAGGCAGAGAACAAAAATTTGTCGCCGCTGCGGGTCTCCGGGGCGCGGCGCATCGTCAACAAGGAATTGGTGCCGTTTTCACGGCAGTTGGCCGCCATGATGAGGGCCGGCATGACCATTGTGGTTTCGCTGTCCACGGTGGAGGAACAAATTGCTTTGCCGTCGTTTCGCATGGTGGTCAGCACCCTCAAGGAAACCATCGAATCGGGTGGGGCCTTTTCAGACGGCCTGGCGCGGTTCCCGCGGATCTTCGACGACCTTTACGTCAACATTGTCCGGGCCGGCGAGCGCAGCGGGCAGTTTGCCGAGGCCATGACAAGGTTGAGCACACTGCTGGAAAACAACGCTCGCTTGCGACGTAAGGTCAAGTCCTCCATGTCCTATCCGGTGGTGGTCATGGTGTTGGCGATCGGCATTGCCGTGGCCATGATCACGTTTGTTGTGCCTGTTTTTGGCCAGATGTTTGAGGATTTCGGCGAGCAGCTCCCCGCGCCCACGCGGATGCTGTTGAATTTCAGCGATTTCATTCGGGATCGCTGGTGGATTCTGCTGCTGGGAATCGGGGGGACGGTGTTTGGGTTGCGTCATTGGTTTAAAACGCCTTCAGGGGCGCTGGCCTTCGATCGGTTCAAGCTGCGGCTGCCGGTCTTCGGGCCGTTGATCCAGCGCGTGTCCGTGGCGAGATTCGCGCGCGTGTTTTCGCAGATGGTGCACAGCGGCGTGCCCATTCTCGATGCGTTGAGAGTTGTGTCGAGCGCTTGCGGCAATCGGATTGTGGGAAGATCGATTCTGCAGGCACGTGACGTGGTGGAGCGGGGCGAACCGTTTTCCAGCGGTCTCGAGAAGCGAGAGGGCATTCCGCTGCTGGTGGTGCGCATGGTTGCGGCCGGCGAACGCAGCGGCAAGCTGGACGAAATGCTCGACAATGTCGCCGAAACCTATGAGGACGAGGTTGAGACCATGCTGGCCTCGATGACGTCCTTGATCGAACCCCTGCTGATGGTTTTCATGGGCGTGATGATCGGCGGCATCGTGATCGCGATGTTCCTGCCCATCTTCAAGATGTCAACCATTGTCAGCATGTAGTCCGACACGCTTCTCAATCCAGCCAATGATGCGGACGGCAACCTCCTGCTTGGAAAGCAGAGGCAGTTTTGCCGGCGGGCGCTTCGGCTCGAGCAGCGTAACCCGGTTGGTGTCGACGGCGAATCCCGCGTCTGGAAGGCTGATGTCGTTGGCGACAATCAGGTCCAGTTGCTTGTCATGCAGTTTACGATGGGCCTCGGGCAGGGGGTCGCCCGTTTCGGCGGCGAAGCCGATAAACAATCGGTTTCCCTTGAGCGGGGCCAAGGCTTGCAGAATGTCCGGGTTGGGTGCGAGCGTGAGCATCGGCTGCATCTGGCGCTTCTTGAGTTTTACGCCCGAGGATTTCGCCGGGCGCCAATCCGCGACGGCGGCGGACATGATCAGTGCCTGCGCCTGCGAAAGGTGTTGACGCAGCGTGTCCAGCATGTCCAGGGCGCTGACGACGTCCAGTCGCCTGACTCCGGCAGGGGTCGTCAAGGATACCGGCCCCGCCACCAGCGTGACTTCGTGACCGCGGGCGACGGCCGCTTCGGCCAGGGCAAACCCCATTTTTCCGGTCGAGCGATTGCTGATGAACCGGATCGGGTCAAGATGCTCGCGGGTTGGTCCAGCGCTGATCAATAGGTGCATGCCAAGGAGGCCTCCAACCTCAAAAAGTGATCCCGCATGTGCGGGTTGCCAATGTCCAATGTCCAATGTCCAATATTGAACATCGAAGCGAAAGGTTTTGCAAATAAAACAATCTGCCGTCAAGCGGTTCGATCGCGATCGTTCAAATTAAATCGCCTCCGGGTTAATCGCAAATTAATTCGATGGCTCCTGGATTGGCAGTTGGCTTCCGGTCCCAATTAAGCTATAGTCTTCTCATTGCTGCGATGGTTTCGCAATTGTGCGTTAAGGGCGTGTGAGTGGCGCGCCGGTTTTGAGGACATGAGTATGCCCAAAGTTTTGCTGGTGGATGATGAGCCGCGCATCCTTAGTCTGTTGCACAGTCTGCTAAAGGGGGAAGGACTCGATGTGGTTTCCGAACGGGACGGCGCTTCCGCCATTGAGCGCATTCGCAACGAGGGGATCGATCTGCTGATCTCGGATATCCGGATGTCGCCCGTCGATGGAATGGAAGTTTTTCGCACGGCGCGCGCGGAGCAACCGGAAACCCCCGTAATCCTTCTAACCGCCTATGGCGCGGTGGATACGGCCATCGAGGCCATGAAGGGTGGAGCGTTCGACTATCTTACCAAACCCTTCAAGGTGGACGAGCTGCTGATCACGGTGCGTCGCGCCCTGGAATACCGGCGGCTGGTTTCCGAGCGCGATCACCTGCGCCAGGAGTTGACGGCCAACTATGGATTTGAAAACCTGGTGGCCCAAAGCGCCTCCATGCGGCAAATTTGTGAAATGATCAAACGCGTGGCTCCTACGGATACGACCGTGTTGATTGTCGGCGAAAGCGGCACCGGCAAAGAAGTGGTCGCCCGAGCCATTCATGACAGCAGCCGGCGCAAGACCAAGCCGTTTGTTGCGGTGAATTGCGCGGCTATTCCCGAGCCACTCTTGGAATCGGAGATGTTCGGCCATATCAAGGGGGCCTTTACCGGAGCCACCAGCAATCGCGAAGGCCTTTTCGAGACGGCCAATGGCGGCACACTGTTTCTGGATGAAATCCCCTCCATGCCGATGAACCTGCAAAGCAAGTTCCTGCGTGTGTTGCAGGAGCGTGAAATCCGTCCGGTGGGCGGCACTTTCAGCCGTTCGGTGGATGTCAGGGTTTTGGCCGCGTCCAATGTCAATCTTGAAAAATGTGTCGAAGAAAAAACCTTTCGGCAGGACCTTTATTACCGTTTGGCGGTGATTCCCCTGGATTTGCCGCCCTTGCGTGAACGCCAGGACGACATCCTGCCGCTGGTGCAGCATTTTCTCCAGGAAGATAGTCCCGAACGCCAAATCAAGCTGAAGCGCGAGACGGTGGAAATCCTGCGCGGCTATTCCTGGCCGGGGAATGTGCGCGAATTGCAAAATGCGGTCAAACATGCGCTGGCCTTCTTGGACGGTGATGAATTGACTCCCGACGTGCTTCCGCCGCGCATCGTCAGCCAGTCCCAGCCGATCGAGATGGAGGCGGGGGTCAACGAAATGGAACAGTACCGCAACCAGTCGCTTAAAGCTTTTCTCCGTATCAAGGAGCGCGAGTATCTCGAACAGGTGCTCAATGGCGTGAATGGCGACAAGGAACAAGCGGCCAAGGCCCTGCAGATCAGCCTGGCCACCCTGTATCGCAAACTTCCTTCGGATTCCTGATCGCATGTGCCTTCGTTCGCGCCGTTTGCCCTTCATCCTGCTGTTGATGTTTTCATTGGTGTTTTTGCGCATGCCTGTTGCTCGTGCCAGTCTGCCACGCTCCGTCGTCTCCAAGCATTACAACGCAGCCAGGACCCGTGGACTGCCCGAGGACGGGCTGTTGTTGCTGGTTTCGGTGCGGGATCAGCGCCTGGCCGTGATCGAGTCCGGCGCCTGCCGCCTGCTGTACCGCGTTTCCACCAGCAAGTGGGGCGCAGGGTCGGCGCGCGACTCGAATCGCACTCCGCTGGGTTGGCACCGCGTGGCGGAGTGGATCGGTGGAAATGCCCGACCGGGCCAGGTGTTTGTGGCGAGGCGTCCCACCGACCAGGTACTGCCCCACACGGAATGGCGTTCCATCCGTTCCGGGGATCATGTCCTAACTCGTATTCTTTGGCTGGATGGAATCGAGCCGGGCCGCAATCGCGGTGGAATGCGCGACAGTCGTTCGCGTTTCATTTATCTGCACGGCACCAACCAGGAACACCTCCTGGGGCGTCCGGCATCCCATGGCTGCATTCGTTTGTCCAACCGGGACGTCATGGAACTCTATGATTTGACGACCGGTCGGACGACCTATTGCCTGATCGTGGCGGAATCCCTGACGGCATCGATCTCGCCTTGAGCCGGATGTCCCGGGGCGAGGAGCTCAGGACTTCGCAACCGTCGTTGGTGACCAGCACGACATCCTCGATGCGTACCCCGCTGCGTCCCGGAAGGTAGAGCCCCGGTTCGATCGTCATAATCATCCCCGGCAGAATGGGATGGTCGCACCCCGGGGAGAAGGAGGGGGCTTCATGTACCTCCAGCCCGAGTCCGTGTCCGAGACCATGCCCGAATTCCTTGTCAAACCCCTCGGATGCCAGGAATTCACGCGCCACGGCATCGACTTCGGCGCCGCGCATGCCGGGGCGCAAGGCGGCGATGGCGCGTCGGTTGGCCTCCAGCACGGTTTCATGCAGCGCACGATAGGTCTTCGGGGGTGTGCCAAAGGCCAGGCAGCGCGTCATGTCCGAACAGTAGTGGTCGAGTCGCAGACCGCAATCGATCAGGATGGACTGGTTGCGGCGCAGCCGGGTGTCGCCGGGCTGGTGGTGACATTCGGCGGCATTGGCTCCGAAGCAGACGATGCTGTCGAAGGCTTCGCCCTGTCCCAGGCAATCCGCTTCGCGGCGCAGCCGCATTCGCAATTCCCATTCCGACATGCCGGGACGGATTTGCGTCGTCAGGTTCGCCAGCATTCGATCGTTGGCGGCGATCGCGCGTCGCATGGCCTGCTGTTCGGCCTTGGATTTGATGGCGCGTTGGGCCGTGATCAGGGGGTCGATGTCCATCCATTCGCGTATGGCATCCAGGATGGTCTGCCGCTTGCTCTGAATCGCGTAGCTCTGGCTGCCCTCGTAGCCGCAGCGCCGCCAGTTTGCCGTATGGCGCCGCAAGGTACTGTCGGCGGTGCGGTTGGACTGCATTTGCGCGCATTGCAGGAAGGGCAGCGCCTTGCGCGCCGCGACAATGTAACGAAAATCCGTTAAAAAAAGCGGCCCCTCGCGCGCATCCACCAGCAGAAGACCATTGCTGGCCGTCAGGCCCGTATAGTAGAAACGCGCCACGGCCCCTGCAATCAAGGCGCCGTCCAGCCGTTGACGCTTAAGCGTCCGCATCAGGGCGCGCAAACGTCGTTCGTGTTCGGAGGGGTTGAACCCCCGGGCGGGTCGCGCGCCGGATGCCGGGATTTGCGTTGCGGGGGAGGGGTTCGCCGATCGCTTGGAATTCATGTTCCTGTGGAATCCTCGGGGTTCATTTATGGGGAAAACTCTGATATCCTGTTTCTTTGGTTTCGATGCTTTCAAGACAATCATGAACAAATATCTGGAACGAATCAAGCAGCAACCGCTGGTGCTGGATGGCGCCATGGGGACGGCCATCTACGAAAAGGGCGTGTTCGTCAACGCCTGTTATGACGAACTGGTCCTGACCCACCCCGGGTTAATCGCCGCGATTCACCGCGGGTACGTCGAGGCGGGGGCCGATCTGCTTTTGACAAACACGTTCGGGGCCAATTCGCTCAAGCTGAAAAGCTTCGGTCTGGCGGAACGCCTGGCCGAAATCAATCGCGCGGCCGTCGCGCTGGCCCGCGAGGTCATCGGCGACGATGGACTGGTGGCCGGGGATGTCGGGCCCTGCACCGAGTTCTCGCGCGGCTTGACCGAGGCTGCGACCCCGGAAGTCGAGGCAGCCTTCGCCGCACAGATGAGCGTGCTGGCGGAAGCCGGCGCGGACCTGCTTTTCCTGGAAACCTTTGCCGACCCGGCGGAGCTGAAGCTGGCGGCCCGGGTGGCGCGTGCCACCGGGCTGCCGGTGCACGCTTCCTTTACCGTCAACGAACGCGGTGAAACGGCGGTCGGAACGACGGCGGCGACCATGGTGGGCGCGCTGGCGCAGGACGACAACGTCGATACGATCGGGCTCAACTGCGCGATCGGTCCCGCGGGACTGTTCGAAATCGTCGAGAAGATTATGCCCCTGACCGTCAAGCCGGTTCTCGTGAAGCCCAATGCCGGCTTCCCCCGCATGGTGGGGGGCCGCATGCTTTACATGACCAGCCCGGAATACTTCACCGAGTATGCCAAGCGCTTCATTCAAATCGGCGTTCGGGGCGTCGGGGGCTGTTGTGGGACCAACGCGGCGCATATCCGCCAGGCCGCGCGCAGCATCCGGGCGCTGGGGCGGTTGCGGCGTCCCACGGCGGCGATCAAGGTGTCAGCCGCGAAGGGAGACGCTCCCCCCCCCGATGGATTGCCGATGGCCGCCAAGTCGCGTTTTGCGTTTCGCCTGGCGCGGGGCGAACGTGTCACCAGCGTCGAAATCCTTCCGCCTAAGACACCGGACATGCGGGCGCTGTACGACAAGGTGCGCGCCTGTCACGTGGCCGGCGTGGATGCCATCAACATCCCCGACGGCCCGCGGGCCTCCGCCCGTGTCTCCCCCATGGTGATGGCGATGTTGATCAAGCGCGAAATCGGCATTGAGCCCGTGCCGCATTACTGTTGCCGCGACCGCAATCTGTTGGGCATGCAGTCGGACATCCTGGGCGCGGCGGCGGCCGGCATCCAGAATCTGTTGGTCATCACGGGCGACCCTCCCAAGACCGGCGACTATCCCGACGTGACCGGCGTATTCGACATCGACTCGGTGGGGCTCACGCGTCTGATCGCCAACCTGAACCGAGGTTTCGATTTTGGCGGCAACCGGATCGATCCGCCCACGGCGCTGCTGATTGGGGTGGGGGTCAATCCCTGCGCGTTGGACCTCGACCGGGAAATCGAGCGGCTGAGGCGCAAGGTCGAGGCGGGGGCCGAATATGCCATCACACAGCCGGTGTTCGATGCCGACGCACTTCTGCGCTTTCTCGACCGGGTGCGACGGGAGGTCGGGCCCCTGCCGTTGCTGGCCGGAATCTGGCCTTTGGCCAGCTTTAAGAATGCCGAGTTCATGCGTAACGAAGTGCCGGGAGTGGTCATTCCGGATGACGTCATGGCGCGGTTGGAGGCCTGTGCCACCCGGGAGGAATCCCGTGCGACCGGCATTGACCTGGCGCGCGAAGTAATGGAACGGATCGCCGACCGGGTGGCGGGGTTCCAGGTGTCGGCGCCGCTGGGCAACGTTCCCACCGCGCTGAAAGTATTGGGGTTGGAGGCCTGATGATCGTCGCACCGGATACGCACCTTACCTATTGCCTGAACATTCATCCCGGCGAACACTGGGATGCGCAGTACCAGGCCGTTGCAACGCATGCCCGGGCGATCAAGGCAGCCGTTTCCCCTCAGGCCCCCTTTGGGTTGGGGTTGCGCCTGGGGCGCCAGGCGGTCGATGCGCTCGATCGGCCCGACGCGGTGGCGCGGGCGCGACGTCTCTTCGACGATCTGGGCATGTACGTCTTTACCCTCAACGGATTTCCGTATGGTGTCTTTCATGGCCAGGCCGTCAAGACGGACGTCTACCGGCCGGACTGGGCACATCCTGAACGCCTGGAGTACACGATGAAACTGGCCCGGCTGCTGGCGGCCTGGTTGCCGGACGGACTGGCGGGAAGCATCAGCACCGTGCCGGTATCCTATCGCGGTTGGCTGGATGCGCCCGAAGCGCGTCACAAGGCTCTCGTGCAACTGGCGGCTTGTGCCTTCGCATTGGGCGAACTGGCCGATCGACAAGGACGCGAAATCCATCTGGGACTGGAGCCCGAGCCCGACTGCCTGCTGGAAAATGCGCGGGATACGGTGGCCTTTTTTGCGCGCGAGCTGCTGCCGCGCGGCAGTGCCTGGTTGCGGCAGGAAAAAGGCATGACGTTGGCCGCGGCGGAGAGACTGCTGCGGCGGCATGTCGGGGTGTGCCTCGACACCTGCCATGCCGCGTTGCAGTTTGAGCGTCCCGGGGACTTTGTAGCGCAAGCCACCCGGCACGGCATCCGGATTTCCAAGGTTCAGCTCAGTGCCGCCCTGCAAACCTCGACCTCGCCGGAGGCGGCCCAACGACTCGAGGCGTTCGTCGATCCTGTCTACCTGCACCAGGTCAGGATTCGCGATGCCAAGGGGGTCACGAAGCACAAAGACCTGACCCCGGCCCTGCTGGGGCGCTGGCGCCCGAGCGTCCGGATCCCGCCGCGGGAAGCGCGCGTGCATTTCCACGTCCCCCTGGACTTCGACGGGGATGAAACGTTGCACACCAGCGCCGGCGAGATCGCCCCGGATTTTTTGGCCGCGGCCATGCAAGCCGGTGCGCGGCATTTTGAAATCGAAACCTACAGCTTCGGTGTCCTGCCGGCGTCCATGCAAATCGGCGGCGTGGAGGCGGAAGTGGTCCATGAATACCGCTGGGTGTTGCCGCGTTTCGCCGCCGCCCGACAGCTTGCGGGACAGGAGTCGCAAACATGACAATGCCTGGTTCGAGGACGCCCGATATTTGCCGTCCCGATGTCGCCACCCTGGCCGGCATGATCGATCATACCAACCTCAAGGCGGACGCGAGAGCCACCGACATCGAACGCCTGTGCCGGGAGGCGTCGGAATACGGCTTTGGTGCCGTGATGGTGAATCCTTGCGACATTCAACTTTGTTGCCGGTTGCTTGCCGGCACATCTGTTCACGTCGGGACGGTGGCGGGTTTTCCCCTGGGGCGCAATGTCACGGCGGTCAAG
>CAZIUM010000046.1:0-16697 GCA_964542285.1 uncultured Lentisphaerales bacterium | reverse complement strand
CCAGCCTGTGCAGCCTACTTGCGCCGCATGCGGTACAGCGTGCGCGTGGACCCTTCGATGGCCTGGCATTCCTCGATCGTGAAATGTTGTTTGAAGGCCGCTTCAAAGCCTTCCGAATGGTAGGTCGTGAAGATGTCGCGCCGCGAAGCCAGCAGCTTTTGGACCTGCGAATCTTCCCGCGGCACGAATTCGATCACGAGACGATCGCACGCCGCCGCCATGAACCGCGCAATCTCTTCCAGCGGCACGTTGTTGCCGATGGCCAGGTGATGTACCAGCGCCAGCGCAAAGGCCATGTCGACCGGTCCGCGTTCCAGGAAGGATGCGCGTTCGGTATGCGACCACCCATACGCCGGACTGGGGTTCGTCAAATCCTGTACCAGCGGAAGCAGGTGCCGCTCGTTGTCGCGTCGAATCTGGCGGTAGTTCTTTTCCACGGCGGCCGGATCGATGTCGAAGGCCACGGTGGGAATGCCGCGACGCGAGGCCAGCCGACTGAAAGCCCCATTGTTGGCCCCCAGGTCCCAGACCTGACGAGGCTTGACGGCATCGAGGGCTTTTTCGACCAGCACGCGTTTGGCCTGGAAGGCTTCCTCGCTGTAGTTGGTGAAATCGTAATATTCGGCCCATTCGGTGCCGGCCGGATGCCAACGGCAGGAATTCACCGCGCCGCGCAGGCTGTCGAGAATACCGGCCAAAGCCAGGTCACTGACCGGTCGCCTCGTCTTTGCCGCCGCCCGGGCTCCCGCATCGGCGTGGCGTTGCTGACTGCCGGCATGCAGATGAATGTGCAGCAGCAATCGCGGCGACCAGCGGGATGCCGGTCCCAGCAGGCGATCCGCCAGGTCCAGCGGAACGCCGTCGATGTGGATTTTCATCAAGCCACCCAGACGGATGTCGCGTCGCGCCATCAGCGCCAGGGGCGCCAGGAAATGCTGACAGAACTGGCGGTAGCCCTCCCAGGGCGTTCCGGCAACCCGCTTGGCAAAACTCAGGGTGTCGATCAACAGGGGCCGGCCGTCCTTGAACTGGATGTTGTAGGCCGAGGCATCTTTGAGCGTCAATCCATGTTTCAGCGCCAGTTCCTGAATTTCCAGGGTGGCCAGGGCCGCGTCTTTCCAGGCGCTGAAGGACCATTCGTGGGGATGCGCGATAAACGGCAGAAGCTCCGGTCGCAACACCCGGTACGCCCCGCTCGTGGCGGCCCGGTCCGCGGCGACCTCCTCGTGCCGGACCAGAAGGCCCCGCTCCCACAACACCTCGAGCAGACCGGAAGCGACCAGGGCATCATAGTCCTCGCGTGCGCAGGCATTCACCTGGCGATAGAGTACTCCCTCACGGCGGTACACAAATCCGCCCGGATCCCGAAAGGACCCGCCCAGACGTTGACTGTTCATTTCCCGGCGCCGGAGTCCCCGACGGTCTCCTTCGAGGCGTCGGCTTCCTCGCCGGCGGTGTTCCAGTCGGGACGGAACAGCCCCACCACCCGTTTCCAGGCCAGTTTGATGACCAGCAGGCCCCCCAAAATGCCGCCGACGACAATCTGCAGCACCACGCTACCGGTTCCCGGGTCAAGATATGCGAGCACAATCGATGCGTTCATACGAGGTAAAGTATCCCATCCACCCCTTCCATGGCAAGGATGTGGGACCAGATATCGAAATCGCTCTCGGGATCGGAATCGACGACGAAAGAGATATACGTGTATGAAAACGGGAATCGCGCGGGGGACCCGCCCGCGCAGTCGAGACTTACAATCTCGGCGCGGATCGTGTATCTTGTATTTTTTGCCGCGGAAGTTCCGCGCGACGCAAACGAAACCTCATGGAAACCATCACCTTATCTTTTGCGCCGGACCGGCGCCGTGACGTCATGAAATGGCTGCGTATTCCGAAAGCGGAACGCGCGTCTCTGTATCGACGTGCCGACAAGCTGCGCGCCGAAATGCACGGTGCAGCGGTGCATATCCGCGGCATCATCGAATTTTCCAACGTCTGCGCTAACAATTGCCTCTATTGCGGCATCCGGCGCGCCAATGCCGGGGTGCGGCGATATCGCCTCAGTGACGACGAGATCATGGCCGTGATCCGGCGCATGCCGGACTGGCATCAGGGCACGGTGGTGCTGCAATCCGGCGAGCAACCCTCGGAAGAACAGGACCGGCGGCTGGGCGAACTCGTGCGACGCATCAAGGAGGAAACGCCCCTGGCGGTTACCCTGTCGGTAGGCAATCGTCCCAAACCGGTCTACCGCTACTGGCGCGAATGCGGCATGGACCGCTACCTCCTGCGCTTCGAAAGCAGCAACGCGCTCCTTTTCAGCCGGATTCACCCGGATTGCTCCCTGGTCGAACGTCTGCGTTGCCTGTACGACCTGCGGGACCTCGGGGTGCAGGTCGGCAGCGGATTCATGATCGGTCTGCCGGGAGAGACCGACGAAATCCTGGCCGACAACATCCTGCTGTGTCGGGAACTGGAACTGGACATGATCGGCATCGGCCCCTTTATCCCCCACCCGGATACCCCGATGGCCGATACGCCGAATCGCTTCCGCGACGATCCCGAGATGTTTTTCGTGACCCTGGCGACCCTGCGCCTGTTCAATCCGCGCGCCCATATCCCGGCCACCACGGCCTTCGATGCCGTGTTCCCGGGCACGGGGCGCGACCTAGTCCTGCAACGCGGCGCCAATGTGTTCATGCCGAACAATTCGCCCGGCGACGTGCGCAAACAGTACCTGCTCTATCCCGACAAGCCCTGTGTCGACGAGGAAAGCGGCCGGTGCTCCGCCTGCGTGCTGGCGCGCCTGGCCGCCCTCGGACGTGAAGTGGGACAGGGCCCGGGGCATGCCCTGCCCAAAGACGCGGATCAGGCAAAGGCCGCCGAGATCATGGCGAAGTAGTTATCGTCGGGCACATAGGCCGGCACGCTGTTGCCCGTTCCCAGCGCATAGCTCCCCTGCTCCGCAGCCTGCTCGAGCATGTCCAGCGCGCGTTGGCGCACCTTTGCCGGAGCGGACCGCACGACAAAATCGACATCCAGTCCACCCAGGATGGCAATGCGACGGCCATAAACCCGGTAAGCCTCTTCCACGGGCATGATGGCATCCTCGTAGGAGTGCTTGCCATCGTAGCCGATGTCGTCGATGACGTCGTCCATCAGGAGACTCAGGTTGCCGCAGGAATGCAGGATCGCGGGCCGCCCGGCATCGTGCGCGACCTGCGCGATGCGCTTGTGCCATGGCAGGATGTATTGCCGCATCGAGTCGGGCGGCAGCATGGGCTGCGTCTTGAACCCCCAGTCGTCATTGCCGATAATCGCGCCCACGGTATCGTATCCCAGCACAATGCGGTAATGCTCAATCATCCGACTGCCGATCGCGTCGGCTACGGCCTGTAACAACTTGGGATTGTCCACCAGCAGGTAGCAAACGTTGTCGTAGCCGACGAGCGATACCAGGTTTTCCAGCACCCCACCCGGTCCCGGCACAATCAGTTTCAAGCCGTCCGGCATCTCGGGGCGCAGCCGCTCCAGGATGTCGTAATCAAAATCCGACGGGGATTGCCAGGGATAGCGCTCGAAGCTATCCCAGTCGGTAATCACGAAACCTTCGTTCATCGAGGCGGTTTGCGCATGCGGCCGGCTTTCGACGGGAAACCCGAAGGTGGAGGCATGAATCGTGGCGTAATCGTAGCCGGCGCGCCAGAACGATTTCAGCACCGCACGCATTTGCACCTCGCGATCGACCACGCCCGGTTCGAGGCGCACGCCGGACAGGCGTTCGTACAACGGCAGGTTCAAAAAGAATTCAAACAAGGTCGGCCGTGTCGGGCGCTTACGCGCCAGGACCTTCAGCAGGTTGTCAAAATCCGGTTCGCGCCGGGGCGGCGGTTGGGTCCAAGGTTCCGTCATGGTTAATTTTCCTTGATGCGTTTTTTGGAGGGGGGGCGAAACGCATGAGGTGCACGGAAATCGCGCCGCGCAACACACCCGTACCGGCAGGCATGCCGCCCCCAACGCCGGGCATTGAACAAGGAACGACCCCCCTTGGCAATCAAAAAGAGCGCTTCGAAATACTTGGCGTTGTTGAGCACCGTGTGTCTTGTTAAGGCGCAGAGGAAGGACATCGGAGGCCGGTTCCAGGATTCGCAACGCTCAACGCTCGGCATTCGGGGTGCAGCCCTATCCATTGATGCGCGAAAAACCTGTTGGAATCCGTGCCGTATTTTTCCTATACTGGCGCTGGCCAACCGAAATCATGCCGCCTATGGGGAGAACGAAACCATGACCAAACCGAACGCATCCATCCTGGGGCAGCCGCTCGATCTGGCGAATCATGTCGCCTACGCTCCGGATGCCATTGTCAGCAAAACGTTGTTGGACAAGGCCAGCGGCACCCTGACGCTCTTCGCCTTCGATGCGGGCCAGGGACTCAGCGAACATACTTCCCCCTATGACGCCACGGTACTGATCGTCGAGGGACAGGGACAATTGACCATCGGCGGGAAGCGGATCGCGGCCCAGACCGGCGAGTTGGTTATCATGCCGGCCGGCATTCCCCATGACGTGCGCGCCGAACAGCCGTTCAAGATGCTGTTAATCATGATTCGCGAAAAATAACGGGGTTTATCACGGAGGTACCCGATGACTGCTCAACTATGGGTTGGAACCGCCCTATCGCTGATGGCGCTGCTGTCGGTCGGCAGGGCCGCGGACATGGACTTCGCCGAACGCTTTGCCTTTCCGGAAACGCGGGCCGCCGCCCTGGAGGAATTGATCCCCGGATCGGACGAGTATTATTTTTACCAGGCGCTGCACGCCCAAAACGAGCAACGGCTCGACCAGGTTCCCCCACTGCTGGAGCCATGGCGCAAACGACACGGAAACACCGCGAAATTACGAGAGATCGAAAACCGCCAGTTGCTGTTGCAATATGCGCAACGCAAGCAGGAAACCCTGTCCGCCCTGCGCCATAAGCTGGGGCTGCGCCACGACCATCCGCGCGACGCCGCGTACCAGCCGGACCATGCGCCCTCCCGGCTGGACCCGACGAAAATTTCCACCGAGGCGTTCCGGCAACAGGCGCTCGGACTCCACAAGGACCTGGGGGGGTTCGAGGATGCCGGACTGGATGGACTGGTTGCGGCCGACCTCACGCCACAACAGCGGCGCGAACTGTTGCGCCGTGTGCGCCTGCCGGACATCGAAGGACTTCTGCCCCTGGTCATCGCGGAGCTGCGCGAACGCGACAGCCGCGGGTTCGGGGCCTTGCCGATACACAACAAGTTAACCCTGGAACAGCTTGAAGCCTGCCGCCACGCCCTGCGCGGACAGGACCACGACCCCGGCGCAAGCGACGCCTTTGTGGCCGCCATCCTGGCGCGGCTGGCACCGTCGCCCGACCTCGATGTGGCCGCGGATCCCGTGGCACGACGCGAATACCTGGAACGGGTGTACCGCTTCGCGGAAAGCCTGCCCGCATCGCGCAACGACCTGAAAGTCGCCACGCTGTACCGATTGCTGGAACACGATCGCGCCCAGGGACGTTACGATGCCGGACGGTTCGCCGCCTACCTGCGGTTGCCGCGGGCGGTTCCCTACATGCGGCGCGCCTACCTGGAACGCCGCGAGTTTGCCGGTCGGGCCGTTTCCCTCGACAAAACCTTTTCCAACGCGCCGCTGCTCCCTCCCATCGTCAACGACGAACCGCTGGTACGGGACTACCTCGCGCATTTTTTGCGCGAGGTGGACCACTACCGCGCCTTTGCCGATTGGCTGGACGAGGACTACCTGAAGCGCGTTTTCGCCGAAACCAAGATTCTGGCGGGCATCGGCGACATGGAGCGTTGGTACGAAATGATGCCCCCCGAAGCCTACCAGGCCCTGCGCGACCGCGTGGACATCGACCTGCTGCCGGAGAATCCGCGTTATTTCGATGCCGACGCGAAAGTGACCCTGTCCGTAGCGCTTAAAAACGTCGACACGCTGCGGCTGGACGTGTTCGACATCGAAGCTTTCGACTATTACCGTATTCACAACGAGGAAATCGGACTGGACGTGGACCTCGACGGTTGCGTGCCCAACCACGCGACCACCCTGGACTTCGCAAACCATGCCCCGCTGCGCCGCCATGTCGAACGAATCCCCGTTCCCGGGATCGATCGTCCCGGCCTCTACATCGTCGAACTTTCCGGCAACGGCGTCAGCAGCCGGGCGCTGATTCGCAAGGGCAGGCTTCGCTGCGTCGAACGCATCGGTGCCGCCGGACATGTTTTCAGCGTGCTCGACGACCAGGGAACCATCCTTTCCGACGCCACCCTCTGGCTGGACGGACAGATTTTCGCGGCCGATCCGAACGGGGAGATCGTCGTGCCTTTCGGTACGCAGGACGAAGGCGGCGATCCCTTCGCGCCCGCGGACGACAAAGCGGTGATCCTGCGCCATGGACGCCTGGCCACCCGCACGTCCTTTCGTCACCTGCCCGAACGCTATGACCTGCGACTGGGATGGATTCTCGAGCGGGAATGCCTGGTCGCGGGCGAGGAGGCCACGCTGATCCTGCGGCCGGCGCTGACCGTCCAGGGTCGGCCCGCGGCCCTTTCGCTGCTGCAAGACCCGGCGATCGAATTGCGGCTGCGGGATGCCGACGGCATTACCGCACTGCAACGCATCGAGTCTCCCGAATTGCGCGACGACAGCGATTTCTCGCATCGCTTCCGCGTTCCGGCGCGCCTGAGGCAGGTGGAGGTGCGGATGTCGGGCCGCGTACGCAACCTCAGCCGGCAACGGGAAGACTCCGTCGAAGCCTCCTTTGCCATGACTGTCAACGGCATGCAGTCCAGCGAACGCATCGGCGATCTGTACCTGCGACGCCTGGCGGAGGGATACCGCCTCGAAGCCCGCGGACGCAACGGGGAAGCGCTGGCCGCGCGTTCCGTGCGCCTGGCCTTCAAACACCGGTTGTTCCGGGATCCCCTCAACCTCCTCCTGCAAAGCGATGCAGAAGGACACATTTTTCTGGGGCCGCTTCCAGAGATCGAAACCATCACCGCCCTCGATTTCGCGCCGCGAGCCTGGACGCTCATCCCGGGGCACGGAGAACCTTTCCCCGCCATTCTGCACCTGGCCGCCGGAGAACGGCTCGAACTGCCGGCTACTTCCCTGACGACCGACGTGCCGCGTGACGAGATTTCGCTGCTGCAACTGGGCGCGGCCGACGCCTTCGTGGCGGATTTTCTCGACCACGCCCGGCTGCAAAACGGGCTGCTGATCCTCGAGAACCTGCCGCCTGGCGACTACCAACTGACGCTGCGACGCCACTTCCAGCGACTGCGCCTGCGGGTCACCGAAGCGCCTCTCGTGGCCGGCGCCCTGGCGGGGACCTCGCGCGGACTGGCGGCCACCGCGACCCGCCCGCTGCGCATTGCCGAAATGACGGCGTCGCGCGGCAAACTGCGACTGCGAATCGAGGGCGCGGGACCGGAAACGCGCCTGCACCTGCTGGCGCGCCGCATCGCCACCGACGGCGATCCCGCCGCGAGCTACCGCGTTGGTATGCCCGAAATCGACCCGGCGATCTGGTCCTGGCCCCGTCTGCCCGGCAGTTACCAGTCCGGTCGCGCCATCGGCGACGAGACCCGGTATGTACTCGACCGGCGCGAAGCCGCGCGCATTCCCGGCACTATGCTGCCGCGCCCCAGCCTGATCCTGAACCCCTGGAGCACCCGTGAAACCGAGACCGACGTCCTCCAGGCCGCCGCCGGCGAGCAATGGAACGCCGAACCTTCCCTGGAAACCGTCAAAAGCCTGCGTTCCCCCTCCCTCTCCCGTGCCAGATACAGCGGACGGGGCGTCGCGCCGGCCCCCAACGAAAGTTGCCTCGATTTTCTGCCACAAGCCGCCGGGGTCTGGAGCAACCTTCGCCCCGACGAACAAGGCACGATCGAAATCGATCTCCGGGAGATCGCGGGCCGCCAGGAATTGATTGCCCTGGCCGCGGACGCCCTGACCCTGGCGCAGCACCGGCTGGTCCTGGACGGAGGCGCATTCGAGCCCCGCGACCTGCGACTGGCGCACGCGCTGGACCCCGAGGCCTCGCATGCCGGACGCAAGGAAGCGCGCGGATTGCCGGCCGGAGAAACCTTTCGTCTCGACAATGCCCGAGGAGCGCGCGTGGAGGTTTACGATTCGATTGGCGCCGCGATGCGGCTGTTCCAGGCACTCGAACCCAACCCGGAGTTCGACGACTTCGCCTTCCTCGCAACCTGGCACAAACTGTCCGACGAACGCCGGAGCGAACTGTACGGACGTTTTGCCTGCCATGAGTTGAATTTCTTCCTCTACCACAAGGACCGCGAATTTTTCGATCGGGTTGTCGCCCCCCTCCTGGCCAACAAGCGCGACAAGCAATTCATGGACCACTGGCTGCTGGACCGGGACCTGTCCGAGTGGACGCGCCCCGGAGTCTACCAGCAGTTGAACGCCCTGGAGCGCATCCTGCTGGGACGGCGTCTGCACGAGCGGCAAGAGGCGATCGCGCGCCAGATGGTCGACCTCTGCAACCTGCTTCCACCCGATCCCGACGGCGAAGAATACCGCTTTCAAACCGCGCTGCGCAGCGGGGGCCGTCCCGAAGTGACCCTCGATGGCGTGGAAATGGAGGAAGGGGGAGACATCCCCATGGAAATCGCTTTTGGCGCAAAGCCCGCGGCGTCGCGCCCCGCCGCCAAGCCTCCCGAAGCGCTCAAGCGCCTCCTAGCGGCCGATCGAAGCCTTGCGGATGCCGCCACGGAATCGGCCGGACAACGCGCGTCCGAGGCCCGCGCCGGGGATGCCCGGCGCCGGGAGGAATCCATCCGGCAACTGTACCGCGCGCCGGAAACCACGCGCGAATGGATCGAAACCCACTACCATCGCCTGACCCTCCAGGACCAGGGTCCGGCGCGGGTGCCGGTCAATGCCTTCTGGCGCGACTACGCCGCCGCGGGAGACGACCGGCCCTTCCTGTCCGGTCACCTGGCCCAGGCGGCGGGCAGCGTCACCGAACGCCTCTGCGCGCTGGCCGTGCTGGACCTGCCCTTCCAGGCCGGAGAACGGCAGGAGAACGTTGACGGCGACAACTACTCGCTGCAAAGCGAAAGCCATTGCCTGGTATACTGCCAGCGCATTCTACCCTCCGGCGCCGGCGACCCCTCCCGTCCGATCATGGCGGTCGAAAATTTCTTCGACCTCAAGGATCGCTACCGCATGGAAGGCGGAGAAAAACACGACAAGTTCGTGCGCGACGAATTCGTCGCCGGACGACCTTACGGCGCCCGAGTGGTACTGACCAACCCCACATCTTCCCGACGCCACCTTGCGCTGCTGGCGCAGGTGCCGCAAGGGGCCATTCCGTTGTCGGGCGGACAGTTCCTGTACCAGCGCCCCATTCAACTGGATCCTTACGAAACCACGACCTTCGAGTACACCTTTTACTTCCCGCAACCTGTTCGGGTCCCCGCTCCGCACCTCCCCGCCACGGTCTCCGAAAGCGAGCTGGTCATGGGACGCGCCGCCGGCACCCCCTTCCGGGTGGTCGCCGTGCCCACGCAACTGGACCGCGCAAGCTGGGAATACGTCTCGCAACAAGGCTCGGAAGAGGATGTCCTAGATTACCTGGCCCGGGAAAATATCCACGCCCCCGAAATAAACCTGGAGCGCATCGCCTGGCGGCTGCGCGAGCGCGATTTCTTCCGGAGCGTCACGTCCTTGCTGGAACAGCGCGGCATTTTTAACCGCACCGTCTGGGGCTATGCCCTGCTGCACGACGACCTGCCCCGCATCCGCCAGTTGCTGGCGTCCCCCGGCGAGCCCTTTCGGCTGGCCTGCGGACGCCATCTGCGCAGCGACCTGCTGGAGGTGAATGCGGAACGTTTCCTGATCTACGAACACAAGGAATACTGGCCCCTGGTCAATGCGCGCGCTCATCGGCTCGGACGCCGACGCCAGATCGCCAACCAGGAGTTCGCCGCGCAATACCGCGAGTTCCTGGACACCCTGGCCTACCGCCCACGACTCAATGCGCGCGAGCGCCTGGCCGCGGCGGCCTATCTGCTGCTACAGGATCGCACCGAGGAGGCCCAGGCCCAGTTCGCCATGGCGCGTCCCGAGGATGTCGACACCCGCATGCAATACGATTACCTGTCCGCCTATCTGGCCTTTTCGCGCGGTCAACCCGAAGAGGCCCGACGCATTGCCGCCGCGTATGCCGAATATCCCGTACCCCGCTGGCGAGATCGGTTCAAGACCGTATTGGCCCAGGCCGATGAAATTGCCGGGGCCGACGCCGCTCCGGGAGACACCGACCGGCGCGAGGAGGCCATGGATTTTCTGGCGGCCGGAGCGCCCAGCCTGGATTTGTCGCTGGAGGGCGACCAGGTCACCATTCGCGGCGTCAACCTGGGGACCTGCACGGCACGCCTGTATCCGATCGACATCGAACTACTGTTTTCGCGCGGTCCTTTCATGACGGGCGGCGAGATGCCCGGACGTTTCACCGTCACGCGCCCGGCCTGGCAGCAACAGGTGGCCCTGCCGCCCGACGGGCAGGCAAACCTACCGCTGCCCGAGGAATTCAAGACACGGAACCTGATCGTCGAGGTCTCGGCGCCCGGCGCCGAACATCGCCAGGTCTCTCACACTCCCCATGCCATGGAGCTGCAGCTCCTGCGCAATTACGGACAATTGAGGCTGCGCCGCGCCGCCGACGGTCACCCCGTGGCGGGAGCCTACGTCAAGGTCTACGCGCGCGGCAACCAACACAACGCGGCGGTCTTTTACAAAGACGGCTACACCGATCTGCGCGGACGCTTCGACTACGCCTCGATCTCCACGCCCGACCTGGACGACGTGACGCAATTTTCGATCCTGGTCCTGCACGAAGACCTGGGCGCCATTATACGCCAAACCCCTCCACCGCCGCGCTGAACAACGAAAGAGCCCACCGCCGGAACCGCTTATCGCATGTCGATCGCCCCCCATATCGAAGCGCACCGAACCCTGCTTCTCTGGAGCCTCTGGCTTTCGGCGGGAACGTTTCTGCTGGTGGCCATCGCCATCCCGGTGATGGTGGCGCAACTGCCGTCGGACTACTTCCGACACGCGCGACGTCCGCGGCCCGCGCTGCCGGTGGCTCGCCTGCCGCGCTATTTGCTCGTGGGCTTCAAAAATGTGCTGGGCGCTTTTTTAATTGGTTCGGGGCTGATCATGTTGCTGGTCCCCGGGCAGGGTCTGCTGGCGATCCTGGCGGGGTTGCTGCTGACGGACTTTCCCGGCAAGTACCGTCTCGAATGCTGGCTGGCCCGGCGTCCTCCGGTCTGGCGAGCCCTGGTATGGATCCGACGCCGCACCGGACAGAACCTCCTGTTGCCCCCTACGAAACCCAACAATCCATGAAAAACTCTTCCAACGATTGCGCCCAAGAGAATAACCGCATGCCCGATCGGCAAATTCCGTACAAGACGATTGGCGACGTCCAGTTGAGGCTGGACTTGTTCCTGCCGGAAACGAAGCCCCCATCGACCCCGCATCCCGGGATTGTTTTTTTTCACGGCGGGGGCTGGAACAACGGCCATCCCCGGCAATTTTACCCGCACTGCCGGTATCTGGCCTCCCGCGGCATGGTGGCGATCAGCGCGGAGTATCGCCTGGGTCAACGACATGGCACCACCCCGTTCGAATGCGTGGCGGACGGAAAATCGGCGCTTCGCTGGCTTCGCGCACATGCCGCCGAACTCAGAATCGATGCCGACCGGCTGGCCGCGGGGGGAGGCTCCGCCGGCGCCCAGGTGGCGGCCGCGACCGCGACCGTTTCGGGATGGAACGAAGCCGGCGAAGATTGCTCCATCTCTTGCCGTCCGAATGCCCTGGTTCTCTATAATCCGGTATTCGACAACGGTCCCCACGGCTTCGGTCATGACCGTGTGGGCGACCGCTGGCAAGAGTTCTCGCCGTTGCACAACCTTACCGATGGCGTGCCCGCCGCCATGGTCTTTCTCGGAACGGCGGACCGGCTCATCCCCGTGGCGACGGCACGGGAGTTCAAGCGGAGGATGAACGCGGTGGGGGCTCGTTGCGACCTGTGGACCTATGCCGCGCAACCGCATGGATTTTTCAACTACCGCGACGGCAACAACCCGTACTATCACGCGACCCTCTACGAAACCGACCGGTTCCTGACATCTCTCGGCTATCTCGAAGGAGAGCCATCCCTGCACAATCCGGACGTCGAAGCAGCCTTTGTTTAACTTTGTTGCTTCGTATCCAGAAGTCGGGATCGGAATGGATCCGTCGCGGTGCGCCGAAGGAATTCAGAAGTCCGAATTCCGAATGGCAGAAGGCCCCATCGCGGGAGATTCTCCCGCGGAGGCAGGAAGGCGAGCGGACTCCATCGAAAGAATAACCTTTTCCTGACGCGGAGGCGCGGAAGTCAGGGGTGGACGGATCGGGATCGCGCGGGAGACCCGCGCGCGGCGCTGAAGGGCCTCAGCGCCCTACCTTTCCGGCGCCACGCGCCGGAACCATAAAACCCGCGCACGGCCCCCCTCAACCCTCAACCCTCAACCCTCAACCCTACCATAGCCTTTCACCGCCGCTCATAAACAATCGTTGCCATTTTCAATCGCTATCGAAATCGCTATCGGGATCGGAATGGATCCAGCCGGAAAGGATTTGAGCGAACGGGTATGTGTACGCGTACGGGAACGGGAAAGGGTAGGGAATTTCTCGACGCCCGGAGTCCAACATTCTACGCCTCGAAGATGGCTTGCAGCCCCAGCACCGCGGCGCCCAGCAGGGCAGCATCGTCACCCAGACGACTGGGGACCACCTGCAAGGCTCCGGCCAGGTCCGGCAGCAGGGCGGCGTCCAGTGCGGCGCGCAATGCCATGCTGAAACAAGGCTCGAGCTTCAACACGTCGCCGGCCACAATCACATGCGACGGATTTAAAGTGGCCACCACCCCCGCCAGAGTCGTTCCCAGGGCAGCAGCGGCTTGCAACACGGCTTGCTTCGCGGCCTCGTCATGGGCCGCCAGACGTTCTACGAGTTTTCCGAGGGTTTCCGGGGGCATGGCCTCGCCTTCCGTCAATCCGGCCACACGCGCCATCGCTTCCAGCGAGGCTTCCGTCTCCAGGCAACCGTGACGCCCGCAACGACAGCGACGCCCCCCGGCCCGGATAACAACATGTCCGATCTCGCCGGCCAACTGGTTCGCACCGGTCTGCAGCTTGCCCCCCGCGACCACGGCACTCCCAATCCCGACGCCCACGTCAACCAGAAGAAAATTTTCCAACCCCGATCCGAGGCCGAACCAGCTTTCCGCCAACGCCTTGGACCGCGTAAAGTCCTCCACCGTCACCGAACCGCCATACACCCCGTCAAACAAGGTGGCGAGATTGACGCCACTCCATTCGGGCAGATGCGAAGCCTGGCGAACCGTTCCTCGAGTTCGATCGATGATCCCCGGCATGGCCATTCCGAGACCGATTGCACGGTCCTGTGCCAGACGCGTCAATTCGCGCGTGGTCTCGCGGACAATCTCCACCAGTTCGCCCTGGGACTCGCGCCCGTGGAAAACATGCCGTTGCGGATGACGAATCCTGCCGTCGAGGTCCACGAGGGCGGCCCGAAGCCGATGCTCCTCCAGGTGCAATCCAATCGCGGGGAGTTTTTCGCCGCGCAAGCGCAATATTTCGCGGGGTCTTCCACGTCCCGAAAGCGGACGCGTCCCCTCCGACACAACGAATCCGCGCGTCATCAGTCGCCGCGACAGATTGGTCAGCGTCTTGGCATCCAATCCCAGCGCCTGCGCCAGTTCCACCCGTGACTGGGGACCGTGCACATGCAACAGCCTGAGAATGGCGACTTCATTGAGTTTGCGAACCGCATGCTGGTTCAAGCCACGCGGCGGCAAGCTTTGCCTGTTCCGGGGTTTCCCGCTGTCAAGGCGTAGGTTCGTCATTTTCATATCCTTGGTGGTGCGGCCGTGTCCGAAGCGATCCGCGATCGCGGGAGCTTCGCGCATTTTCCAGTCCTCGCGCCCCGAGAAATACTACAAGAGCGTGTATCCGCCATCAATGACCAGTTCCTGTCCCACCATAAAATCCGACACCTCCGCCGCCAGGTACACTACCGCCCCTTGATGGTCGGCCACCCGGCCGATACGGTCGATCGGCGCGCGCGCCAGGTACGCATCGACCACTTCCTCGTACAACCCTTCGACGCGGGTGACCCCGGGACTGATGCAATTGACACGGATGCCGTGACGGATGTATTCCACCGCCAGGCAGCGGGTCATGTGAATGACCCCGGACTTGGATATGCTGTAGGCCGCCTGGGGGTCGGGCCAGACAATATGACCGCAGATCGAGCCGATGTTGACGATCTTGCCGTACCCGTTGGGCTTCATGGCCTCCGCCTCGGTCCTGGCGCACCAGAAGGTCCCATCGAGATTGACCGCCATCTGGCGACGCCAGTCCTCCGGATCGATCGATCCCGCCGGCGCAATGGGAATGGCCATGCCGGCATTGTTGACGCCGATATCCAGGCGTCCGAACTCCGCCAGGGTTTGCGTCACCATGTTCTCCACGCCTTCCCGATCGGCTATGTCGACGGTCATGGACAGGGTCGCGCGTCCCATGGAACGAATGGTTGCCGCCGTGGCTTCGGCGCGTTCGGCAACCAGGTCCGCCACGGCCACATCGGCGCCGGCTTCCGCCAGGGCGAGCGCAAAGGCGCGTCCAAGTCCCTGCCCGGCCCCCGTCACAAGGGCCTTGCGTCCATCGAGTCGAAAGCGGTCGACAATATTCATGCTTGGTTCCCATTCGGTCATGAGATCGGCGTCACGGTAATGCCGCCGTCGACACGCACAATCGCGCCATGGATGTAGCCGGCTTCATCCGAAGCCAGAAAGACAGCCAGTGCCGCCACTTCTTCCGGTTCACCGAGGCGCCCCAGGGGCGCGCGACGGAAAAAGTAATCGGCGTCGAAATCGGGGTCGTCAAGACTGCTGGCGCGCACCATTTCTGTGGCAATGCCCGCCGGACAAATGCAATTCACACGCACGCCCCGGCGTCCATATTCCACCGCAAGCGAACGCGTCAACGCCAGGGTGGCCCCCTTGGATGCGGTGTAGGCGTCGCAGCCCGGAACGCCCATCACCCCGGCGCTGGAACTGGTGTTGATAACCGCGCCGCCCCCGCTGTCGACGATTCTGGGGATGGCGAAGCGGCAACAAAGATAGACACTCTTGAGGTTGACGGACAGGATGCGGTCCCAGGTTTCCTCGGCGACCTCCGTAACCGGCCCATCCCCGCGCGGGTCGAACACCGAGGCATTGTTGTAGAGTACATGCAGTCCCCCATACAGGGAACAGGTTTTCTCGACCAGGCGCCGCACATCCCCGGCGCAGGCGCAATCGGTGCGAATGAAGCGCGCCTCCAGTCCCTCCGCGCGGAGGTCCCGCTCGGCCTGCTCCCCACGATCGCCGTCGATTTCGGCCAGCACCACGCACGCGCCTTCGCGTGCGAAAGCCCGGGCCCCGGCCAGACCGATTCCACGTCCGGCGCCGGTGACGATCGCGACCTTGCCGGACAACCTCATGTCCGCTCCCGCCCAAGGGGGGGGCCACCGGGACCACGCAGCAGCCGACGCAGGGCGACGGCAATCGCGGCGGCGTCCAATCCGTACTGCCGCAACAGCCAGGGATGCGTGCCCACCTGGCTCACGTATTCGTCCGGAAGACCCAGCCGCCGGAACCGCTTCGGAACCAGGCCGGCATCGCACAGCACTTCGGCCACCGCCCCCCCCAGGCCCCCGCTGAGCTGATGCTCCTCGATCGTCATCACGGCGCCGGTTTCGCGCGCGGCCGCGACGATCGCCTCGCGATCGATCGGCTTGACCGTGTGCATGCTCACCAGGCGGCACTCGATGCCTTCCCGGGCCAGTATTTCGGCTGCTTCCAGGGCCTGGTTGCCGATCGTGCCGGTAAAGATCATGGTAGCGTCTCTGCCCTCGCGAACGGGAATCGCGCGTCCCAGCTCGAAGTCGATCGGCCCGGCATGCACCGGGGGCTCCTGTTTGTATCCGCAGCGATAATAAAAGGGTCCCGGACGGGCGATCATCGCCCGCACCCCCGCGGCCGCCTCGGCCCGGTCGCAGGGACAAAAAACCACCATGTTGGGCAGCGCACGCAGGATGGCAATGTCTTCGGTCGCCTGATGACTTACTCCCAACGGGCCATAGGCCAACCCGCCGCCAATGACCACCACCTTGACGTTGGCGTCGTGGTAACACACATCGTTGCGAAGCTGCTCGAGACAACGCAGGGTGGGGAAATTGGCGATGGAATAAGTCACCGCAATTTTTCCCTCCAGTGCCAATCCGCAGGCAATGCCGGTCATGTTCTGCTCGGCGACACCGCAATTGAACCACCGGTCGGGAAAGCGATCCCTGAAGGGCTCGACCTCGCCATACCCGATGTCCGCCAGGACCATGAAGATGCGCTCGTCCGCTTCCGCCCGTTCGATCAGTTCCGCATTGAATGTGCTTCGCATGGTTCCCTTCCGATCTCCGCCAGGGCCCTGGTCAGTTGCTCGTCGTTCAAGGCGCCGTAATGACTGGCCACCGTGTTTTCCAGCCAGGAAACGCCCTTGCCCTTGA